>NZ_JAHKNF010000005.1:0-409494 GCF_018860125.1 Bacteroides sp. HF-4919 | reverse complement strand
TAGTTCCTTTAGAACTTATCCAATAAATATATGTTGCTATTATTTTATTTATATAATAAGTGGATACATTATTCTATTAAGTCCATATAATAAGACAATACAGCCATCATAACATAATATCAATTAAACAAAATATGTTATTTTTTAATATTCTTGTAGAAACTGCATCTATTTAGAACAAAAAGATTACTTTTGCACCTCTAATTACTAAAACAGATGCAAGAGAAAGAAACAGTCAGGAAATTAAAGCATGGCGATCAGGAAGCATTTGCTTTTTTATACAATCATTACTGGAAACAGGTCTATAATTTCACAAAGCTTTATTTCACCGCTTCAATGGACATTGAGGAGATTGTGCAGGAAGTATTTGTGAAAGTATGGGAATCTCACCATTTTTTAGATGAAAACAAAAGTTTTGAGGGCTATCTCTTTATCATAACCCGGAATGTTATATTCAATCATTCACGCAGATACTATAAAGAAACAGCCCTCAAAATAACTGCGATACAAGCAGTCGAGGAATCTTATGATATGGAAGGAGAACTGGATGCCGCTGACTTAAAGAAATACATCGATGAACTTGTCATGCAACTTCCTCCCCGCCAACAAGAAGTATTCCGTATGAGCAGGGAGCTGCACATGAGCAACAAAGAAATAGCAGAACATTTTTCTATTACCGAAAAAGCAATAGAGCGGCATATCAACCTGGCTCTGAGATTTCTAAAAAAGAATCTTAATCTTTTCATGCTGTTCATGGGAGCGTGACTAAAATCGAGATTCCATTATTTTATCTGCCATCCACCTCCCAGTGCCTTATACACCTGTACCACAGCAATCAGTTCATCCCGCATCGCATTGCTAAGTCCGATCTGGGCATCGAAATACCCACGCTGGGCATCGAGTACATCGAGATAATTCGTCACTCCATTGATATATTGCAATTGCGCCAGATCTACGTAACTCTTAGCCGAACGTTCCAATTTGGCACGAAGATCATATACTTCCTTGATTTTATTAAAGTTCACAATCGCGTTCCGAGTCTCTTTGAAAGCGGTCAGGACAGACTTTTCGTAGCTGTGCACTTCAGCCTCGTAAGCAGCTTTCTTAGCTTTGAGGGCAGCACGATTTTTACCCCAGCCAAAAATTGGTGTAAGCAAAGCACCCTCCATTATACTATAAGGCGACTTCAACAGCTCGGAAAGTGCAGTGCTCTCCGATCCTACCCTGCCGGTAAGTGAAATGCGTGGAAACATATTTGTATAGGCCACCCCTACCCGGGCATTGGCGGCAATCAATTTCTGTTCAGCCTGACGAATGTCAGGACGGCGTTCAAGCAGTCCTGAAGGCAAACCGACAGGTAATTCCTGCGGAAAATTGAACTCCTGCAACAAGCGGCTACGTGTAATCTTATTGGGATACTCACCGGCAAGGAAAGCTATATCATTCTCTTTCAACGAGATTTTACGCTCCAGATCGGGTACCAACGTAGCAGTACGTGCCAACTCTACCTGAGACTGGCGATAAGAAGTCTCGGAGGTCAGTCCCCCTTCAAAGCGGATACGGGCAAGGCGCATCCCCTCTTCACGTGCCTTCAACGTTTGACGGACAATGTCCAGTTCGGTATCAAGAGCCACCAGTTCATAGTACGCCTGAGCCACTTCAGCTACAATAGTCATCCGAAGAGCGCGTTGTGCCTCAACGGACTGAAGATACTCGGCAATGCTGGCGGAACGTGCCCAACGAAGATTTCCCCAGAGGTCGAGCTCCCAGGAGAAAAGAAGTTGCGCCTCGAAAGTATCTCTACGTTTGAAAGCATCTCCACCATGGTTTTCGTTTTCCCGTTCAGCAGTCACCGTACCTTTAATGTCCGGCAACAGATTTGCTGTCGAAATGCGTTTTTGAGCTGCCATTTCCTTGACACGGGCAGCGGCTATCAACATATCTTTATTATGCTCCAGTGCCCGGTCTATCAGACTCCGGAGGGTACTGTCAGTATAAATCTGCCACCATTCCCTATCTCCGAAGCTCAGGGTATCCTGATGCTGTGCCAGACTATCGGGCAAGTTAAGGTCGGGACGGACATAACTTTTTCCTATCTTGCAAGAACCCAAGGTAAATGCAGTTAGTAAGAGAGTAATATATAAATAGCTTCTTTTCATAATTCAATCAATTTTCTTTTTAGACTTGAACGGTAACTTCACGTTCACATTCGGCACATTTCTCAGTTTTGCTTTTGTTTTATAGACCAGTACGAAGAAGAACGGAACAAGGATAATGCCCACTACAATAGCAAAAATCATTCCGAAGAATACTCCCGTGCCGATGGCCGCACGGCTTGCCGAACCGGGACCGGTTGCCAACACCATCGGAAGCATACCCAGTACAAACGCGAGCGAAGTCATCAAGATGGGGCGGAAACGCAATTGTGCCGCATGGATGGCTGATTGCACCAGATCACCTCCCCGGTCCACCTGCACTTTCGCAAACTCTACAATCAGGATGGCGTTCTTGGCCGCCAATCCGACAAGCATCACCAATCCGATCTGGAAATAGACATCATTTTCCAGTCCGCAAATCCATACCCCCAGATAAGCCCCCAGAGCGGCTACCGGCAGCGAAAGCAATACGGCAATGGGCACTGTCCAGCTTTCATACTGTGCAGCCAGGAAGAGGAATACAAAAAGGAACACTAATGCCAGTACCAATCCGGTCTGCCCACCTGCCTTTTTCTCTTGATAAGAGAGACCACTCCATTCCAAGCCAATATTATCAGGCAGATGGTCACGTGCAATCTGCTCCATAATCTCCATAGCCTGACCGGAACTATAGCCCTGCGCCGCCTCACCACGAAAAACAGCAGTGGTAAACATATTAAAACGTTTAATGCTACCCGGGCCGGTGGTATACGATGCGTTACCCAGAGAAGTCAGCGGGATCATCGCTCCATTAGAGGCCTTCACAAAAAACAGGTTGATATTGTCTTTATGTTCCCTATAGGGTGCTTCAGCCTGAATGTATACCTTATAAATACGGTTGAACATATTGAAGTCGTTCACATAGACCGATCCCGTATAGGCTTTCATGGTTGAGAAAACATCCGCCAGAGGCACACCAAGCATCTTCACTTTATCGCGGTCTACATCGAAGTAGAGTTGTGGGATATCCGACTGAAGTGAAGAGGAAAGTCCTGTCAGTTCCTTGCGTTGGGAAGCGTAATACATCAAAGTATCCGCCGCCTGCACCAAATTATCGAAAGTAGCTTCACCACGCGCTTCGAGTTGCATTTCGAACCCACCCGAGGTTCCCAAACCGGGAATGACAGGAGGAGTGGAGAGATAAACCTTACATTCCGGATACTCACTCAGATCGCGACGAACGTTTGTCATAATCTCGTCTATCGAAGTATTCTTGCGGTCTTCCCACGGCTTCAAAATTACGGTTAACTCACTCCGTGCCTGGTTGCTGCCCACACGGGGACTGCTTCCGGTCACATTCTGTACATACGCTATATACGGATTCTTTTCCAGATAAGTGATGGCACGATCCGTTACCTCCCGGGTACGCTCCAGCGTAGCCCCTTCGGGCAACTCCAATTCTATCTTGAAATAGCCTTGGTCTTCCACCGGAAGGAAACTTGTCGGAATCAGACGGTGAATCAACAGAATACCGATCAGTACTACCCCGAAACCGGCCAATACACGACGCGGATTACCAATTACCCGGCGGATAGCGACTACATACTTATGATTGCCCACGTTCAACCAGTGGTTGATTTTGCGGAAAACAATGTTCTTCTTTTTACCGTTATCCGGTTTCAGAATCAACGAACACATGACCGGACTCAGCGTCAACGCCACTACAGTAGAAATCAGTACGGATACAGCAATGGTAATAGTGAACTGACGGTAAAGCTGCCCCGTAATACCGCTGAGGAAGCTCACCGGAACAAACACCGCACAAAGCACCAGAGAAGTGGCAATCAACGCACCCGCCAATCCGTTCATGGCTTTCTTCGTAGCTTCGTACGGTGAAAGTTTCTCTTCCTCCATAATACGCTCCACGTTTTCCACCACGACAATGGCATCATCCACTACAATACCGATAGCAAGAATCAGCCCCAACAATGTCAATATATTCAGCGAAAAGCCAAAGATCAACATGAAACCGAACGTACCGATCAATGAAATAGGAACGGCAACTATCGGGATCAACGTAGCCCGCCAGCTCTGCAAAGAGAGATAAACGACGAGCACCACAAGAACCAGCGCCTCAAACAGGGTTTTGTATACTTCATGAATGGACTCGGAAATATAAGTCGTCATATCGAATGGCACCTCATAGCTCAACCCCTCCGGGAAGTTCTTGCTGATTTCATCCATCGCTTCCTTGACACTTTTTGCAACTTCCATCGCGTTAGCGCCCGGAAGCATATAAATGCCCAGAACGGCAGCATTCTTGCCATTGATCCCACTCTCCGTACTGTATGAAGAAGCTTCGAGAGAAACCCGTGCCACGTCACGCAAACGGATGATAGAACCATTCGTATTGGCACGGATCACAATGTTCTCAAATTGCTCTACAGTAGAAAGGCGTCCTTGTGTAGTGATAGGAATCGTTACATCGAGTCCCTTCACCGGCTGCTGACCAAGTACACCTGCAGCCGACTCACGGTTCTGATCTTTCAGCGCATTCTGTAAATCCTGTACAGTCAGTCCGAAGTTTGCCAGTTTATCCGGTTCCGCCCATATCTGCATGGCATAGTAACGGCTACCGATATTCGAAACACGTCCTACTCCCGGAATACGACGGATTACATCGAGTACATTGATCGTGGCAAAGTTACTCAAATAAATTTCGTCGAACTTCGGATCAGACGACATCAGCGTAAGGGTCATCAACTGGCTGGGTGCCTGCTTCTCTACGGAGATACCGTTCTGAATAACTTCAGCTGGCAAACGGCTTTCCGCCAGTTTCACACGGTTCTGGATTTCTACGGCCGCCAAATCCGGATCGGCAGAAACATCAAAAGTAACCGTTGCCGAAAATCCTCCGGAATTGGAACTGTTCGACTCCATATAAAGCATACCCGGTGTTCCGTTAATCTCCTGCTCGATAGGAGTTGCCACTGCCTGTGAAACCGTCAATGCGCTGGCTCCCGGATAAGAAGCACTGATCTTCACTACCGGAGGAGTGATCTGAGGATACTGGTCGACAGGCAACATGGTCAGACCAATGATGCCGATAATGACAATCAGTATCGAGATAACGATCGAGAAAACAGGTCTATCTATAAAAAAACTAACTTTCATATTCTATAAGGCCTCACCCCACCCCTCTCCCAACGAGAGGGAGGAAGAGTTTCTTTTAAATTATACGTTCTTATTTATCTCAGGAAAGGAGTCATTCGCTCTCCTTTTTCTCGGTTAGTGACTGAGGTAAAGTAGCCCTCACCTTCATTCCCGGCGTCAGTTTGTGATATCCTTCTATTACCACTTCTTCGCCTGCAGCCAATCCTCTCTCCACTACAAGTTTATTGCCAAATTCAGGTCCCAGCTCTATAAATCGTTTCTCTACCGTTGAATCTCTGCGCATGGTATAGATATAGGCTCCACCCTTCTCGATAGTTACCGCCTTGTGCGGCACCACAATCGCTCCTTCGCGTACATCCAGCAACAGCTTTACCTTTGTGAACTGTCCCGGAAGCAACACCTGCTTCGGATTCGGCATCTCTGCCCGGACTGAAAAAGTACCTGTCTGGGGATCTACCTGAGGTTCGGCAAAATCCACATATCCCTTGTAAGGATACACCGTATTGTCCGCCAATGTAATAGTGATGTTCGGCTGCCAGGAACGAGAAGAGTCCTGTTGCCCGATATTAATATTGCGTTCTTTGCTCTTCAAATAATCCAGAGCAGTCATACTGAAATCTACCAGTACAGTGTCACTTTTCACAACTGTAGCCAACAGCGATTTACCACCCGGTCCCACCAGAGTTCCCAAGTCCACGTTACGCTCACTGATATGACCCGACAGCGGAGAACGAACCAATGTATAACCCAGTTCCAACTCGGCCTGTGCCAGATCTGCCTCGCTCATAGCGACGGTCGCCACCGCACTTTCATAAGCTGCCTCCGCATTATCCAGATCCAACTGACTGGCCGCATTTTGCGCATACAACGGCTTGATACGTTCCAAATCCCGTTTTGCCTTCAATGCTTGTGCTTCATCTTTTTTCAATTGTGCCCGTGCCTTATCTGCTTTGGCACGATACTGATCCTGATTGATCACAAACAGCACCTGATTTTTATTCACATACGTTCCTTCGGCAAAAAGCATACTTTCCAGATATCCTTCCACCCGCGCCCGAACTTCGACAAACTGTTGTGCACGTATACGCCCCACATACTCTCCGAAAATCTCTACATTGTCCCTTTCTGCCGGTTCTACAATCACAGTAGGTATCTCCGGCTTTGCTTTATGTGGCCGCGTCAGAACCCAGTAAATGCCTACCACCAAAGCCAAACAGACGATGCCCACTATTGTTCTTTTTCTCCTTAGTTTCAGCTCTTTTCTCGTTAAAAATAGTCTCATGCTTGTTTGTATTATTAAAATTAACTTATCCTTTCTTAGCTACTTTACAAATCAGATACCAAACTATGTCCCGAATATATCTTTTTAACTAAAAAGCTCTCTCCAATGCCCTGAAGAAGCTGTTTTAGTGATCTTCCGAACATAACTGCCGTTTATCCAAAGTGTGGAATTGTGTCCCTGATTGGGGAATTATTCCACAAAAGGGTCACAAAGATAATTCTTTTCTGCATAAGTTCCATAACTTGCACTTTTAGTGTCATTCACTACTTACTTACCAAATAATAATATAAATTTGTAGTGCATTCATAAAAATAACACTATAATGAAAAAACATTTGTCACTGATATTAGTTCTGTTACCGGCTTTTTTTCTGGCATTGCCCGCTATGGCACAGCAACGTAAAAAAGTCGGAGTGGTACTCAGCGGAGGAGGTGCGAAAGGGGTAGCACATATCCAGGCTCTGAAAGTCATTGAAGAAGCCGGCATCCCAATCGATTATATAGTAGGCACCAGTATGGGATCCATAATCGGTGGATTATACTCCATCGGATATACTCCGCATCAACTGGACAGTATGGTACGCAAACAAGACTGGATGTTTTTACTCAGTGATCGTGTAAAGCGTAGTGCCATGTCACTCAACGAACGCGAAAAATCAGAAAAATATGTCTTTTCATTCCCCTTTACCAAAAGCCCCAAAGACGCCGTTTCCGGTGGAATCATAAAGGGACAGAATCTGGCCAACCTATTTACGGAACTGACAGTAGGCTATCATGATTCCGTTGATTTCAACAAACTGCCTATCCCCTTTGCGTGCGTATCACAAAACATCGTAAATGGCGAACAGATTGTATTCCACAATGGAGTGCTTGCCACAGCAATGCGAGCCAGCATGGCGATTCCCGGAGTGTTCACACCTGTGCGCAAGGATAGCATGATTCTGATTGACGGCGGCATGATTAACAATTATCCCGTAGATGTAGCCAAATCGATGGGCGCCGATGTTATCATCGGTGTAGATGTGCAAAACAACTTGAAAGGGATCGACAAACTTAACAGTGCTCCGGACATACTCTCCCAAATCATTGACCTGACGACCAAAAACAATCATCAAAAAAATATCAGCCTGACCGATACCTATATAAAGGTGAACGTTGAGGGATATTCTTCGGCCAGTTTTACCCCTTCGGCCATTGATTCTCTGATGCACCGAGGAGAAGAGGCAGCTCGTAAGCAATGGAACTCCCTGCTCGCTCTTAAAAAGAAAATCGGTATTGCAGACACTTTCAAACCCGAGTCACATGGTCCTTATACCTTATTTTCAAGCACCCGGACTTTGCCAGTGAAGGAAATTACTTTCTCTGATGTAGAAGAAAACGACAAGAAGTGGTTAATGAAAAAATGCAAACTGCAAGAAAACAGTGAAATCAGCATGCGACAGATTGAACAAGCACTATTCATTCTGCGCGGGAACCAATCTTACTCAAACGCCAGTTACACGTTAACCAATACCCCTGAAGGCTATAATTTAACCTTCCTGTTAGAGAAAAAGTATGAGAAAACTATCAATGTAGGTCTCCGCTTCGACTCGGAAGAGATAGCTTCGCTATTGATAAATGCCACAGCACAATTAAAGACCCACATTCCTTCCAAAGTTTCTGTTACCGGACGACTGGGCAAACGATACATGGCCCGGGTAGATTATACCCTGGAACCCATGCAACAAAGAAACATCAATTTCTCGTACATGTTCCAGTACAATGACATCAACATTTATGATCATGGCGACCGTGCCTACAACACAACTTATAAATATCATCTGGGTGAATTCGGATTTTCGGATGTGTGGTATAAAAATCTCCGGTTTGGATTCGGCGCACGAATCGAGTATTTCAAATACAAAGATTTCCTTTTCAAGAAACCGGAATTTACAATGGATGTCAACTCCGAATACTTCATCAGTTATTTTGCGCAGTTACGTTACAACACCTTCGACAAAGGATACTTCCCATCCAAAGGCAGCAACTTCTCCGGTGCTTATTCATTGTATACGGACAACTTCGCCCGATATAACGGACATGCCCCCTTCTCCGCACTCAGTGCCTCCTGGGAAAGTGTGTTCTCTGTCAGCAACCGTCTGGCCCTGATCCCGGCTATTTACGGCAGAGTACTGATCGGGCAGGAAATTCCTTATGCCTACGAGAATGCGTTGGGAAGTGACGTGTTCGGACGTTATTTGCCCCAGCAACTCCCGTTCGCCGGAATTTACAATATAGAATTAACGCACAATTCCGTTGCCGTGGCTTCTCTAAAGCTGCGCCAACGCATGGGGAGCAAACATTATATAACGTTAGCCGGAAACTTTGCCTTGAGTGACGATAATTTTTTCAAGATCCTGAAGGGCAACCGGATTTACGGTTGTAGCATCGGATATGGCTTGGACAGCATGTTCGGTCCATTAGAAGCATCATTGGGGTATTCCAACCAATCCAAGGACGTAGGATTTTACGTAAACCTGGGATTTTCTTTCTGACAATACCAACCTCTTTCTTCCGGCAGGGGGTGTAGCCCCACGAGGTAAAGGGTGTAGCCCTCCCGCCAATAGGGTGTAGCCCCGGCATACGGATGGCTACACCCTCTGCTAAAATGCGTCTGTAACCACCAAACAACAAGACAGACATAGCACGGAATTATTTAATTATTTCAAATTTATTACTCAGAACCGAAGAAAGTCGTTATCTTTACCGAAAATATTTTCTATATACTCACATAAAACATTTAGAATTATGGCAAAGAGAAGAGAACTTAAAAAGAACGTAAACTATATCGCAGGTGAATTATTTTCAGAGTGTTTGATCAACAGCATGTTCGTACCGGGTACAGATAAAGCAAAAGCTGACGAACTGATGGCGGAAATCCTGAAAATGCAGGATGAATTTATCAGCCGTATCAGCCACACCGAACCGGGAAATGTGAAAGGATTCTACAAAAAATTCCGTGTAGACTTCAATGCAAAAGTAAACGAAATCATTGACGCCATCGCGAAACTGAACTAAGAATGAAAAAAGCAATATATAGCTTTATTTACTATCGCCTGCTGGGATGGAAGATGAACGTGACAGTACCCAAATATGATAAATGTGTAGTTTGCGCAGCTCCCCATACCACTAATTTAGATTTGTTTATTGGTAAACTATTTTACGGTGCCATGGGAGGAAAGACCAGTTTCATGATGAAAAAAGAATGGTTCTTTTTTCCTTTAGGGCTGCTTTTCAGAGCTGTAGGAGGTATTCCTGTAGATCGTAGTCGCAAGACCTCATTGGTAGAGCAAATGGTTCATCACTTCAATACCAGCAAAAAGTTTCACCTCGCTATTACTCCCGAAGGAACGCGTAAACGCAACCCCAACTGGAAAAAAGGTTTCTATTACATTGCGCTCAAAGCACAGGTACCCATTGTCCTGGTCGGCATCGACTATACAACCAAGACCATTACGTCGACTAAAGCAGTCATGCCAAGTGGAGATATTGACAAGGACATGCGTGAAATAAAACTTTATTTCAAAGATTTCAAAGGGAAACACCCCGAAAACTTCTCTATTGGAGACGTTGAATGATTTATGAAAATCTCGATTGTACAAACAGATATTATCTGGGAAAATAAACAGGAAAATCTCCGTTTGCTCCGCGAAAAGCTACTTCCTCTTCGCGGAACAACGGAGATTGTTGTTTTACCGGAGATGTTCACAACGGGATTCAGCATGAACAGCCGGACATTGGCCGAACCGATTTCCGGTTTCACCATCCGGACCCTCAAAGGGTATGCCGCAGAGTTTCAGTTCGCATTGGTCGGAAGTTTCATCTGCGAAGAAGCAGGTGCTTATTATAACCGGGCCTTTCTGATTACTCCGGACGGTCAGGAATTTTACTATGACAAACGCCATCTCTTCCGCATGGGATGCGAAACTGAACACTTTTCGGCAGGCAACCGGAGGGTGATCGTCCCCTATCGGGGGTGGAATATCTGCCTTCAGGTCTGTTATGATCTTCGCTTTCCTGTCTGGAGCCGGAATATAAACAACGAATACGACCTTCTTATTTACATAGCCAGTTGGCCTACTCCACGCATCCATGCATGGAATACACTACTTTGCGCACGCGCTATCGAGAACCAATGTTACGTATGCGGTGTGAACCGTACAGGACGAGACGGCAACGGACTTCACTATCCGGGATATTCAGCCTTGTATAGTCCTAAAGGCGAGATACTGACAGGGACTCCCGACTCAGAAGAAAAGATACAAACCATCGAACTTGATATAGAAACCCTCACTGCCTTTCGCCATAAATTCCCCGGCTGGAAAGACGCAGACTCTTTTCTCCTTTATTAAATCTACAGGACATAATTTCCGCATTTAATAAAAATATCTCTTGAATTATAGTATATAAATGCAAAAAAGTATCTAATTTTGCCAGACAATCAATTTATTGTACCAAAAAACAAACCCTAATTTAACTCATAACACGAATGTTAACCCAATTAATTAACGCACGTATACTCACCCCCCAAGGATGGATGAAAGACGGTTCCGTGCTTATCAGAGACAATAAGATTTTAGAAGTCACAAACTGCGATCTGGCCGTTATCGGAGCTGAACTTATTGACGTCAAAGGTATGTATGTAGTTCCCGGTGGGGTAGAAATCCACGTGCATGGTGGTGGAGGCCGCGACTTTATGGAATGCACGGAAGATGCCTTCCGGGCAGCGGTCCATACTCACATGAAACATGGCACTACAAGTATCTTTCCTACACTTTCATCATCTACAGTCCCCATGATCCAGCAAGCTGCTGAAACCTGCACCAAACTGATGGAAGAGAAAAACAGCCCTATTCTGGGACTGCACCTTGAAGGTCATTACCTGAACATGAAAATGGCAGGAGGACAAATTCCCGAGAACATCAAGAACCCTGATCCGAATGAATATATTCCGATCGTAGAACAGTATCATTGCATCAAGCGCTGGGACGCCGCTCCGGAACTTCCGGGAGCCATGCAGTTCGGAAAATATATTGCTGCCAAAGGCATTCTCCCTTCCGTGGCACATACACAAGCCGAATTTGAAGACATCCGTACGGCATATGAAGCCGGATATACCCATGCCACCCACTTCTACAATGCAATGCCCGGTTTCCACAAGCGCAGAGAATACAAGTATGAAGGTACAGTCGAAAGTATTTATCTGTTGGATGATATGACCGTAGAAGTAGTAGCCGATGGAATCCATGTACCTCCTACTATCCTGAGACTTGTATATAAAATAAAAGGTGTAGAAAGAACCTGCCTGATTACAGATGCCCTTGCTTGCGCCGACAGTGACAGCAAAGAAGCTTTCGACCCGCGTGTTATTATCGAAGACGGAGTATGTAAGTTGGCCGACCATTCTGCTTTGGCAGGAAGTATTGCCACAATGGACCGCCTGATTCGTACCGTCGTACAGAAAGCAGAAATTCCACTGGAAGACGCAGTCCGTATGGCTTCTGAAACCCCGGCACGTATCATGGGTGTATACGACCGTAAGGGTTCCTTGCAAAAAGGCAAAGATGCCGATATCCTGGTACTCGATGAGGACCTCAACGTAAGAGCCGTATGGGCCATGGGTAAGCTGGTGCCTGAAACCAATACGCTGTTTTAATCGAATAGACGTTTTTTGAACATAAACGGTGAACAATGAACAGACCATTATAACGCAGCCTGTTCATTGTCCACCGTTTATCGTTTAACCTTCATCGTTTTATCACTCCCCTCCTCCCCATTTATAGGTAAAAAAAGATTTTAATTTAAATTCCCTGTCAACCTTATCGCATAGTTGATTGTTTTTATATATATTTGTTCAGAGTTTCCGATAACGACAAAGACTCAGTCAAACTTAATTAATAACAAACTTATGAAGACAAATCTTAGTTCTCAGATTACACTCAACAGGGTCTCCCCCAGGTATTATAGACCGGAGAATGCATTCGAGAGATCGGTATTAACCCGATTAGAGAAAATTCCTACAGATATTTATGAGTCTGTGGAAGAAGGTGCAAATCATATCGCTTGCGAAATAGCACAGGTCATTCGCGATAAACAAAAAGCAGGACGTTTCTGCGTACTGGCATTGCCGGGTGGAAATTCACCACGCAGCGTATACACCGAATTGATTCGCATGCACAAAGAAGAGGGACTCAGTTTCCGTAATGTAATCGTATTCAATATGTACGAATACTATCCATTGTCCCAAGACGCTATCAACAGCAATTTCAACGCATTGAAAGAGATGTTCCTCGATCACGTTGATATTGACAAGCAGAATATCTTCACTCCGGATGGTACGATCGCTAAAGATACCATCTTTGAATACTGCCGCCTGTACGAACAGCGCATCGAGAGTTTCGGCGGTATCGATATCGCCTTACTGGGCATCGGCCGCGTAGGTAATATCGCTTTCAACGAACCAGGTTCACGCCTGAATTCTACCACCCGATTGATTTTGCTGGACAGCGGTTCACGCAATGAAGCATCCAAAATATTCGGAACCATTGATAATACGCCAATCAGTTCCATTACAATGGGTGTGGCCACTATTTTGGCAGCAAAGAAAATCTATCTGCTGGCATGGGGTGAAGAAAAGGCGCACATGGTGAAAGAGTGTGTGGAAGGTAATGTAACAGATACCATTCCGGCATCTTATTTACAGACTCACAACAATGCACATGTAGCCATCGACTTGTCGGCAGCTTCCAACCTGACACGTATTCAGCGTCCATGGCTGGTCACCTCTTGCGAATGGAACGATAAACTGATCCGCAGTGCTATTGTATGGTTGTGCCAGTTGACCGGAAAACCAATCCTGAAACTGACCAACAAAGACTATAACGAAAACGGACTGAGCGAACTGCTTGCCCTATTCGGATCTGCTTATAACGTAAATATCAAGATATTCAACGATCTGCAGCACACCATCACCGGATGGCCGGGTGGCAAACCGAAGGCAGACGACACCTATCGTCCCGAACGTGCCAAACCGTATCCGAAACGGGTTGTCGTATTTTCTCCACACCCCGATGATGACGTGATCTCCATGGGAGGTACGATTCGCCGTCTGGTAGAACAGAAGCATGAAGTCCATGTAGCATATCAGACTTCCGGAAACATTGCCGTAGGTGATGAGGAAGTAGTTCGTTTCATGCATTTCATCAACGGATTCAACCAAATCTTTATAAACAGTGAAGATCAGGTGATCAGTGAAAAATATGCCGAAATCCGTAAATTCCTGAAGGATAAGAAAGACGGTGATATGGATACACGCGATATCCTGACCATCAAAGGCTTGATTCGCCGTGGTGAAGCACGTACAGCTTGTACCTATAATAATATCCCACTGGAACGTTGTCACTTCCTGGATCTGCCTTTCTATGAAACCGGTAAAATCCAGAAAAATCCGATCAGCGAGGCTGACGTAGAAATCGTCCGCAATCTGCTCCGTGAAGTGAAACCTCACCAGATTTTTGTAGCCGGTGACCTCGCTGACCCGCACGGCACACACCGTGTGTGTACAGATGCCGTATTTGCTGCTGTAGACCTTGAAAAAGAAGAAGGAGCCGAATGGTTGAAAGATTGCCGTATCTGGATGTATCGTGGTGCATGGGCCGAATGGGAAATCGAAAACATCGAAATGGCTGTGCCTATCAGTCCGGAAGAATTGCGTGCAAAACGTAACTCCATCCTGAAGCACCAGTCCCAGATGGAAAGTGCTCCGTTCCTGGGTAATGACGAACGCCTGTTCTGGCAACGTAGCGAAGACCGCAACCGGGGTACCGCAGCTCTTTACGACAGCTTGGGATTGGCCTCTTACGAAGCAATGGAAGCATTTGTGGAATACATTCCACTATAATCAGAGCTTATTAGTGAAATAAAAATAAAGAAGAGTGAGGAGTTTGAGACTCTTCACTCTTCTTTTCTTTAATAAAAAGACAAATCATACATGAAACAAGAAGAATATCTCCGTCTTCTCCCTGTCGAGGGAGCATATAATATGCGCGACTTGGGAGGTTATCCCGCAGCAGGCCATAAACACGTAAAGTGGAAAACATTTATCCGTTCGGGCGATCTCAATAAACTGACAGAATCCGACCTGGCCTATCTTGCCTCTTTATCCATCCGTACGGATATTGACTTCAGAAGTATACAGGAAAAGAAAGTGGCAGCAGACAGAATACCGGCAACGGTAACGCAATACATTCCTCTGTCCATCGAAGCCGGTGACATGACCGACATGGCTCACTTCAACCTGAACAACATTCCGAAAATACTTGAACAGGCATACGTCTATATCATCCAAAATGCCCAGGATACTTACCGGGAGTTTTTCCGGATTGTTTCGGAAGAACGGAACACTCCTCTTTTATTTCACTGTTCGGCCGGAAAAGACCGTACCGGTATTGCCGCCGCATTATTATTGGGAGCATTGGGTGTAGACAGAAAAGTGATTATGGAAGATTATATGCTGTCTGCCGAATACCTAAAAGGCAAATACGATGCGATCGTACAGGCCCATCCCGAATTCGCGCCTCTTACCACCGTGCGTAAGGAATATCTGGAAGCAGCCTTCCAGGCTATTGATTCCGATTACCAAGGTCTGGAGAACTTCCTGAGAAATCAATTAGGAGCAGATATCGACAGACTAAGGGCGTTGTATACCGAATAAACGGTTCATTAACAGTCTGAATTGCTAATGACTTATCGGGATCACCGGTTTTTCATTTATTTCTTCTATTTTTGTACCCGGACTATTACTCAACCGAATATATGAAAAAACTATGTATACTCCTCCTGTTGCTCCTTACGGGCACAGGTATCTTATTTGCGCAAGAAATTGAAAAGAGCGTAAAAGAACGGCTTAGCAATTACTTTGAGACTTACATCCCGGCATCTGCCAATACCGGAAGTAGTAAGTTAAAAAGCGTAGATATTGACTTTGAAGGTAAAAAACTATCCATCTATGCTTCCGAAAGTTTTGCTTATCAGCCCTTTCTATCGGAAACAGTAGATGAAATCTACCATCAGATAGCAGAGTTACTTCCGGGCCCTGTACGCTTTTTCCGAACCACGGTTTATGTCAACGACCAACCCATCGAAGAGTTAGTCCCCAACTTCTTTCGTGGGAAAAAGAAAGATAAGTCGCGACTCTCGAATGCGGAATACAAAGGAGCACCTTGGGTAAAAAATGTTTCCCGCCCCTATGAAGTAACCAAAGGACTGCAAAACCGTCACATCTCCCTCTGGCAAAGCCATGGCAAATATTTCAAAAACGATAAAGGCGAATGGAGTTGGCAACGTCCGCGACTGTTCTGTACCACAGAAGACTTATTCACGCAATCTTTCATCCTGCCTTATGTCATTCCCATGCTTGAAAACGCTGGAGCTAATGTTTATACTCCGCGTGAACGGGATACTCAGAAAAATGAAGTGATTGTAGACAATGACACCCGAAACGGTTCCATCTATCTGGAAATGAAAAGCCGCAAGGCCCGTTGGAATCAAACAAACGGTTATGGATTCGCACAAAGAAAATCTGTCTACAAAGATGGAGAAAATCCCTTCCTGACAGGTACCGCACGCTTCACCCGTACAGAAAAGAAAAAGAATAAGGCATTCGCCGAATGGATACCTACCATTCCCGAAGCGGGAAATTATGCGGTATATGTATCTTACCAAACACTCCCCAATAGCGTCAGTGACGCCAAGTATCTGGTATTTCACAAAGGTGGTGTAACGGAATTCAAAGTCAACCAGAAGATAGGCAGTGGCACATGGGTATACCTTGGTACATTTGAGTTTGACAAAGGCAGCAATGATTACGGCATGGTGGTACTGAGCAATGAAAGCAATGAAAGCGGAGTTGTCTGTGCCGACGCCGTACGTTTCGGCGGAGGAATGGGAAACATTGTCCGGGGTACTACAGTGAGCGGATTACCCCGCTATCTGGAGGGTGCGCGTTATTCCACCCAATGGGCAGGAATGCCTTATGACGTTTACGGAGGAAAACAGGGAGAAAACGATTATGCAGACGACATCAATGCACGCTCCAACACCATCAATTATCTGTCGGGGGGCTCCGTATTCAATCCCGTACAGAAAGGATTGGGTGTACCGTTAGAAATGAATGTGGCACTACACAGTGATGCCGGATACAGTAAAACGGACGATATAGTAGGGTCACTCGGCATCTATACAACCAACTTCAATAACGGACTGCTCAACTCGGGAAATAACCGATATGCTTCGCGGGATCTGGCCGACCTCATGCTTACCCAAATACAAAAGGATATTCGTGCCAACTTTAATATACAATGGACCCGACGCAGCATGTGGGACCGCAATTACAGCGAAACCCGCCTGCCTGCCACCCCATCCACCATCATCGAGTTACTGTCGCACCAGAACTTTGCCGACATGAAACTCGGACACGATCCGAATTTCAAGTTTACCGTAGGACGCGCCATTTATAAAGCCGTACTGCAATTTGTCAGCAGCCAGCACAACAAAGAGTATGTGGTACAACCACTTCCCGTAAGCAACTTTGCCATCGGATTCGGTAAAAAGAAAAATACTCTGGAACTTTCATGGCAGGGAGAGAATGATCCATCGGAACCCACTGCCCGTCCTCGTGAATATATAGTATACACCCGCATCGGATATGGTGGTTTCGACAACGGGGTACGTGTGGACAAGCCTTCGTACTCTCTAAAAATAGAACCGGGTCTGGTTTATTCATTTAAGGTTACGGCTGTCAATCGGGGAGGAGAAAGTTTCCCGTCTGAAATTCTGGCGGCCTACAAAGCCAAGCGAGAACACGGAAAAGTGCTTATCATTAACGGTTTCAATCGGTTAAGCGGACCGGCAGTTATTGACACACCGGATGAAGCAGGCTTTGATCTGGAACAAGATCCCGGTGTCGCCTACCAATATAATATTTCGTTTTGCGGAGCACAAACAGACTTTGATCGCTCTCAAGCTGGAAAAGAAGGAAAAGGAAGCCTGGGTTATAGCGGCGGCGAACTGGAAGGAATGAAAATTGCCGGGAATACCTTCGACTATCCATTTATACATGGCAAAGCGATTCAGGCTGCCGGAAACTACAGCTTCGTTTCATGCAGTGACGAAGCCGTTGAAAACGGACGTGTCCAACTGGAACACTATCCGATCGTAGATTTCATTCTGGGCCTGGAGAAAGATGATATCCAAAGTGATCCGGCCCGCAAAACGTATTATAAAACATTCTCTTCACCTATGCAGCGCTTACTGACAGCTTATTGCCAGTCAGGAGGAAACCTGCTTGTCAGCGGATCCTATATAGGCAGCGACATGAGTAATTCGCAAGGTAACCGAGAATTCACAGAGACTGTACTGAAATACGGCTATCAGAGTTCATTAAGTGATACCCGTTCCGGACAGATCTCGGGCCTGGGAGGTACCATACAGATTCCCCGCTTGCCTAACGAAAAGTCTTATGCGGTAACTGCTCCCGACTGCATTGTGCCGGTAGGCTCTGCTTTCCCGGTATTCGCATATCAACCCGGGCAACGCAGTGCCGGAATTGCCTATAAAGGAGATTATCGGGTATTCGCAATGGGATTCCCATTCGAAAGCATTGAAAGCGAAACGGACCGTGCCACAGTAATGGCAGCAATACTAAAATTCTTCGGAGAAAAATAAACTTTCAATAAACATGGTTATGTCCCGGTATTTGGTATTAGTCTTTTGTCTGCAAAGAACAAGTTCTTTGCAGACAAAACTGTCATAATGTCTGTTATTTACGTGAATTTATTTTAAGATTTACTGCCATCTGACATAATGGCTGCTATCGTTTTTGTTCCTGCCGTCATTCGGTTGTCCCATTACCATTACTGTTTTTGCCATCTTATCTTTTTCTAATTTCATAATAGAGTCTTCTAATCTGATTATTTATGATTGGATAATCATTTGTGGCATTTTAGATGAACCAATTTTTTATAATTATGAAAACAAAAATGTTTTTTTTAGTAGTAGTCATGCTACTTTGTAGAGGTGTAGCTTATGCATACAGCCCTTCCGTGAACATTCCGATTTTAAAGGTGGAAGGAATCGAACAAGATATTCCACCTCCTCATGTTCCGCCTCCCCCACTGCCAACTCAGGTCTTTCTTCATGTGGGTGAAATAGCTGATATTCCATATCCCATGTTTGGATCAATGGTATGGGAATGCGATAATCCACCGGAAGGCATAGAACAGGAAGAGTCATACGTACTTGGGCCTATGATTATTCTGCGTATAAAAGGAGTTATGGCAGGAAGATATCAGGTTAATATGAAATGGTACAATCCGCTCAATCCGGGGCAGCCCCCATTAGGACGGCAAACCATTCAGATTATTGTTCAGCCATGGCCTTGACAATTGACGGATAAACAGTCATAAGGTTCCCTCCGTGAGCATGTCTGCTCACGGAGGGAATTCTATGAAAATATGAATTCATCAAAAAAAATCCCTGCTGCATACTCCATTCTTCATTTTAAATTCTATCTTTGCTCCTAATAATAACTATTAAAATAAAAACACTATGTACACAATACAAGCAAATCCGAGCGGTACACGCAGCATGGAAATATCTGAAGAGAATTTGGTAACCATCGAAAAATACTCTCTATTCCAGCATCTGATAGACAGCAATGGCATCGTAGATGAAGCCGTTTTGGAGAAGCTGAAACTGAATATACGTTCGCTGATAGCAAGCCAGGAAGAAGACAGTAAGGACCTGCTCGACCTCTGCATAGACGTGATTTATCACAATAATATGAAAGCATTCGGGTTGCAGCAACTCATCAAACTTTATCTCACCTGGCTATCGAAGCAGGAAGCAGAAGAAGAGGAGGAAGTATGATTACCATTGATACCTGCGGAATGACAAACTATAGCCCGTTGATTCCGGCCATAAAAGCGATGTGTAATGCCAGTTCCGGTGACAAGATGGAGATTGTAACGGATCAGGTAGCCGCATTTCAGGATCTTAAGGAATATTTATCAGAACAAGGTATCGGATTCCGCGAAATATATGATGGAGAGCGGATGACTTTACAGTTTACTATCTTATGAGCGAAGTACAAAATCAAATAAAGAAATGGCCGGTAACGGCAATCAAAAAAATAAAAAATACATTCGGTAGCGCAGAAAAGTTCTACGCTACCGTTTATCTTATTGCCCGCAACGAGCATCATTGTCAAATGATGGGAGTAGCCGGAGCCGAACAGCGCTTAAAAACGATTCATGCCTATCAGGGTATGATCCGTTTTATGCTTGATGAAGAAGGACTTAACGGTAAGGAAGTTCTTGAAACCATAGCCAGCGACTATCTGGAGGATTTCGTGAACTATCGTGAGCAAGACTTCGGAATGACCAACGAGGAATTCATTGCTATTATTAAAAGAATCGGCTGAGCGCATGAATTTATTCCTGATTATTTTGGGCAGTATCTGCCTGCTTGTCGGATTGGCCGGATGTATTGTCCCCATGTTGCCGGGACCTCCTGTTGCCTATCTGGCATTGGTATGTCTACACTTCACCGATAAAGTTTCCTTCACTATTCCGCAACTGTTCCTTTGGCTGTTCATTGTGGTACTGATACAAATACTCGACTATTTCATTCCAATGTTTGGAGTGAAAAGGCTCGGAGGTACTTCATGGGGTAAATGGGGATGTATCATCGGTACCTTTGCCGGTATTTTCCTGTTTCCTCCCTGGGGGGTATTCATCGGTCCGTTTGTAGGTGCAGTAGCAGGCGAATTGCTGGGCGGTAAAGAGACCAAATACGCCCTGAAAGCCGGATTCGGAGCATTTGCAGGTTTTCTGTTGGGTACTGTGCTGAAGGTGGCCGTATGTGGTTGGTTCATCTTCTGCTTTATCCGTGCCCTCGTATAGCAAAATTATCCGTATCTTTGCTCCCATGAAAGAATATCGACTTACTGATTGGTTACCCACCACTAAGAAAGAAGTAGAGCTTCGCGGCTGGGACGAACTGGATGTCATCCTTTTTAGCGGTGATGCTTATGTAGACCATCCTTCCTTCGGAGCGGCCGTCATCGGCCGTATCCTTGAAGCCGAAGGTTTACGGGTGGCCATCGTACCTCAGCCCAATTGGCGTGACGACTTGCGCGACTTCCGCAAACTGGGACGTCCCCGCCTTTTTTTCGGCATCAGCGCAGGTTGCATGGACTCCATGGTGAACAAATATACAGCTAATAAACGTTTGCGCAGCGATGACGCCTACACACCGGACGGACGTCCGGATATGCGACCGGAATACCCCTCAATCGTGTACAGTCAGATCCTGAAAAAACTCTATCCCGATGTACCGGTCATTTTAGGAGGTATTGAAGCAAGTATGCGCCGCCTCAGCCATTATGACTATTGGCAAGATCAGCTTAAAAAAAGCATCCTTTGTGAAAGTGGTGCCGACATGCTGATTTATGGTATGGGTGAAAAGCCCATTTGCGAACTGGTCCGCAGATTAACAACACACAATGAATACCGGGACAGTACGACTTCACCGTTTAACATCTGTCGTTCTTCACTGACTACTATTCCGCAAATTGCTTATCTGACCGATGAATATGAGCCTGATGAGCAAGATATTGCCCTCCATTCCCACGAAGAATGCCTCGCTGACAAAAAGAAGCAGTCCGCCAATTTCAGGCACATTGAAGAAGAAAGCAATAAATATGCAGCAGCCCGGATTATTCAAGCTGTAGACAACAAAGTAGTAGTGGTAAACCCACCCTATCCACCGATGACACAGGAAGAATTGGACCATTCATTCGATCTTCCTTATACACGCTTACCCCATCCCAAATACAAGGGAAAACGTATTCCGGCTTACGACATGATTAAATTCTCCATCAATATCCATCGGGGATGTTTTGGAGGATGTGCCTTTTGTACGATCTCCGCCCACCAGGGAAAATTTATTGTGAGCCGAAGCAAAGAGAGCATTCTGAAAGAGGTAAAAGAGGTGGTACAACTACCCGACTTCAAAGGAAATCTTAGCGATTTAGGAGGACCTTCTGCCAACATGTATAAAATGGGTGGAAAAGACCTGGCACTTTGCAAACGTTGCAAACGTCCTTCGTGTATCCATCCCAAAGTATGCCCGAACCTCAATACAGATCATCGGCCATTGCTGGATATCTACCATGCAGTAGATTCTTTACCGGAAATCAAACGGAGCTTTATCGGCAGCGGAGTACGCTATGATTTACTGCTTCATCAAAGCAAAGACCCTTCCGTCAATAAAAGTACGGCGGAATACACCCGCGAACTAATAGCACGCCACGTCAGTGGCCGCCTGAAAGTAGCACCGGAACACACCAGTGACCGGGTACTGAGTATCATGCGTAAACCTGCCTTCAGCCAATTCGGGGAGTTTAAAAAGATATTTGACAGAATCAACCGGGAACTTGGCTTACGCCAACAATTAATCCCCTATTTCATCTCCAGCCATCCCGGATGTAGAGAAGAGGATATGGCAGAGCTGGCAGTAATTACCAAGCGGCAGGATTTTCATTTGGAACAGGTGCAGGACTTCACTCCCACCCCTATGACCGTAGCTACCGAAGCCTGGTACACCGGCTTCCACCCATACACACTCGAACCGGTATTCAGTGCCAAAACCCAACGGGAAAAATTGGCCCAAAGACAATTCTTTTTTTGGTATAAACCGGAAGAACGACGGAACATCATCAATGAACTGCGCCGCATCGGACGGGCAGACCTGATAGACAAGTTGTACGGAAAAAGATAATTCATGCTTTATTCACTCCGGAGAACACAGAGGACACAAAAGTTTCGCTCTTTGAAGATAAAATTTATCCTCTGTATCCTCCGAAGTGAACTGTCTATTCTTTTTCTCTCACCGGCAATGCCACTATCTCCTGAAGCACACTGACGGCGGCTTCCACATTCGGAATGTCTTTCACCAACATAGACCGACGTCCGTTCTGCTCCCTCAAATCGCATCGGCGGGTATATTTCATCATATAATCGATCATCTTGCCAAAAGCGGCACTCTGATAATACGGGCTATCCGGATTGCTGACAAAGAACAGAGTCATACGCCCCCCTTTCAGGAATACTTTTTCCACTCCCAAACGTGCAGCCAGACGCCTTAGCGGTACAATACGTAACAATTCCTCCGTTTCGGGAGGAACAGGGCCAAAACGATCCTCCAACCGTAAACGGAAAGCATTTACATCTTTATCAAGAGTCAATCCGTCCAATTCACGATACAGTAACATACGTTCGCTGCTACCTGTCACATAATTGGCCGGTAACAACAATTCCAGATCGCTTTCCACCTGGCACTCTTCTACAAACTCTTCACCACTTATGATGCCTTCCCCCTTTAATTCGTCGGCATAGAGCTCTGCAAATTCATCTGTTTTCAGTTCATGTACAGCCTCGGATAATATTTTCTGGTAAGTTTCATAGCCCAGATCAGCAATAAAACCACTTTGTTCGGCTCCCAACATATTTCCTGCACCACGAATATCCAGATCCTGCATGGCAATATGAATGCCACTCCCCAAATCACTGAAATTCTCAATAGCTTGCAGACGACGTTTAGCTTCAGGCGTCAACGACGATAACGGGGGAGCCAGTAAATAACAAAAAGCTTTTTTATTGCTACGTCCTACACGTCCGCGCATCTGATGCAAGTCACTCAGACCAAAGTTCTGAGCCTGATTGATAATAATAGTATTGGCATTCGGTATGTCGATTCCACTCTCAATAATGGTGGTGGCAATCAACACATCATAATCATAATTGACAAAACCGAAGATAATCTGCTCCAATTCCACCGGCTCCATCTGCCCATGCCCGATAGCAATCCGGCAATCTGGAATACGACGGAGAATCATCGCTTTGAGTTCCGGGAGATTGGCTATACGATTATTGACCAGAAAAACCTGCCCATTGCGGCTCATTTCAAAATTAATGGCATCGGCAATCACCTCTTCACTGAACGTATGCACTTCCGTCTGTATCGGATAGCGGTTGGGAGGCGGAGTAGAAATCACACTTAAATCACGTGCTCCCATCAATGAAAACTGCAACGTACGCGGAATCGGAGTTGCCGTCATCGTCAATGTATCCACATTCACTTTCATCTGGCGCAGTTTCTCCTTGACCGACACACCGAATTTCTGCTCTTCATCAATGATCAACAGGCCAAGATCCTTGAACTTGACATCTTTACCCAGAATACGGTGAGTACCGATCAGAATATTTACATCTCCGGTTTCCAATCCTCTGATAACTGCCTTTGCCTGTGCTGCCGTACGGGCACGACTGAGATATTCTACCCGACAGGGAAGCCCTTTCAGACGGTCACGGAAAGTCTGGAAGTGTTGGTATGCCAATACCGTAGTAGGCACCAGGACGGCTACCTGCTTATTGTCCGCTACAGCTTTAAACGCGGCACGTATGGCCACTTCCGTCTTGCCAAACCCCACATCTCCGCACACCAACCGGTCCATCGGCATATCCCGTTCCATGTCCTGTTTCACATCTGCCGTAGCTTTACTCTGATCGGGGGTATCTTCATAAATGAACGAAGCTTCCAGCTCCCGTTGCAAAAAGCTGTCGGGACTGTATGCAAACCCCTTCTCCTCACGACGTTGTGAGTAAAGTTTAATCAGATCACGGGCTATATCTTTAATCTTTGTCTTGGTACGCTCCTTCAACTTCTCCCAGGCACCGGTGCCCAGCTTGTTCAACCGGGGAGCTTCTCCTTCTTTCCCTTTATATTTTGAGACTTTATGTAACGAGTGGATGGAGACAAATACCACATCTTCATTCTGGTAAACCAGTTTCATCACTTCCTGCGTCGTATCTCCGTTAGGAATACGCACCAAACCGGAAAAACGTCCTACTCCATGATCGGTATGCACCACATAATCGCCGGGAGTAAACTGATTCAGTTCTTTCAGTGAAAGAGCAACTTTTCCCGAACGGGCTTTATCACTCTTCAAGTTATATTTATGGAAACGGTCGAATAATTGATGATCCGTAAACAGGCAAAGTTTCAGAGTGTCATCCGCAAACCCCTCATGCAGTGTCCGTTCCACAGCTGTAAACTGAATCCGGTCTCCACGGTCCTCAAAAATAGCCCTGATACGGTCTGTCTGTTTCGTACTGTCACTACAGATATAAAGTGTGTATCCCCGGCTCAGATAATCTTTGAAAGACTCTGCCACCAAATCGAAATTCTTATGGAAGATGGGCTGTGCCGTAGTATGGAAAGTCAACGTGGCATCCGGTGTACCGGTTGGCTTGTTGCCAAACTCCATCCGCCGGAAATCTAAGGCACGGACAGTAAATTCACTACCATCAATCAGTTTGCCTTCCAGAGTGATGCCTCCGTTCTCTTCCGCCTCTTGTGCAGCAAGAGCCTGTGGTGTAAGCGATTCATCGCGAACAGCCTGAATGCGTTCCCGCAACCAGAGAAAATCACGCATTGCCAGAGTCGTGTCTTTCGGAATAAAGTCAAGGAAAGAAGTAGTAACTTTTCCGGTTACGGCAAGGTCGGGTACAATGACAATGCTTTCCTTTTTCTCTTTCGATAGCTGTGACTCTACCTCAAAAGTACGGATACTCTCCACATCATCACCAAAAAAATCGATACGATAGGGATACTCGGACGAAAAAGAAAATACGTCAATAATACTGCCGCGAACAGCATACTGTCCCGGTTCATACACATAGTCGACATACTCAAACCCGTAACTATGTAATACATCCGTGATAAAACCGGTGTCCACCTTCTCGCCCACATGTAACTTCAATGTGTTTTCACTCAATTCCTGGCGCGAGACTACCTTTTCGGCCAACGCATCCGGATAAGTGACGATGCACAACCCTTGCTCACCTTTCTGAAGCCGGCTGAGTACCTCGGTACGCAATATCTCGTTGGCCGCATCTTTTTGTCCATACTTCACCGAACGGCGAAACGAAGAAGGAAAAAACAAAATCTGCTCCGTACCCAATACCTGAGTAAGATCATGATAAAAATAACCGGCTTCTTCCAGATCACCCAATATGAAAACAAACGGGCAAGGACTCTTCTCTACCAGTGCCGAAGCGAATAAGGAAGCAGCGGAAGCATACAGGCCACCGCAATAGATATGTCTGACTGCGGGCTCCCCTAACAGTTTGTTCAAGGCTTCCACATTCGGGTGCCCGGCATATTGATGTTGCAGTTCAGTAATCGTCATAAATAGCATTTTAGTCCATCACAAACGCACCAACTCACACAGATCGCTCAAAATCAATTTCCAATCTGTGTGAATCCATGTAACCCGTGATGCAAATTCACCGCAAAAGTACTAAATTATCCTTAGTTTTAATGCGCTATCTTTGGTTAGTAGCGGAAAAGCGTTACATTTGTCTTCAAATTTAGACACAATATGCAGACATCGGACAGCATCGTAATCATCCCTACCTACAACGAACGGGAAAACATAGAGAACATTATCCGTGCCGTTTTCGGACTGGAAAAGATTTTTCATATTCTTATCATAGAAGATGGCTCTCCGGATGGAACCGCCACCATCGTAAAAACCTTGCAGCAAGAGTTCCCCGACCGTCTCTTTATGATAGAACGCAAAGGAAAACTGGGATTGGGAACAGCATATATCACTGGGTTCAAGTGGGCACTGGAACATTCATACGAATACATTTTTGAGATGGACGCCGATTTCAGCCACAACCCCAATGACTTGCCACGGCTCTACGATGCTTGTGCCAACCAAGGAGGAGATGTAGCCATCGGTTCCCGCTACGTAAGCGGAGTGAACGTAGTGAATTGGCCGATGGGACGCGTCCTCATGTCTTATTTTGCATCTAAATATGTTCGCATCGTTACCGGACTACCGATACATGACACTACTGCCGGTTTTAAGTGTTATCGTCGTCAGGTACTCGAAACCATCGATCTTGACCACATCCGTTTCAAGGGTTACGCTTTTCAGATAGAAATGAAATTCACCGCTTACAAATGCGGGTTCAAGATTATCGAAGTACCGGTGATTTTCATTAACCGTGAACTGGGCACATCAAAAATGAATAGCAGTATTTTCGGAGAAGCGGTATTTGGAGTTATCAAACTGAAAGTGAACAGCTGGTTCCACAAATTTCCGCAGAAAACAAAATGAATTAAGATATGAAAAGAACATTAATACAAAACGCCATCATAGTAAACGAAGGACGCTCCACACGCGGTTCGGTAGTCATCGAAGGTGAAAAAATAGCCGAGATACTGGAGAAAGGACAGAAACCGGTCACTCCCTGTGAAGAGACAATCCATGCCAACGGATGCTATCTGCTTCCGGGTGTCATCGACGATCATGTGCATTTTCGCGATCCGGGCCTAACCCATAAGGCCGACATATCTACCGAAAGCCGGGCTGCTGCAGCAGGAGGGGTAACCTCTATTATGGACATGCCCAATACCAATCCGCAAACCACCACACTGGACGCACTCAATGCCAAGTTCGATTTGCTTGCCGAGAAATGCAGTGTCAACTATTCATGCTATTTCGGAGCAACAAACAATAACTATACCGAGTTTGACAAACTGGATAAAAGCCGTGTATGCGGAATCAAGCTCTTTATGGGATCGAGTACAGGCAATATGCTGGTAGACAAGATGAACAGCTTGCTGAACATCTTCAATGGAACCGATTTGCTGATTGCCGCCCACTGTGAGAATCATGAAACAATTAAAAAGAATACGGAGAAATACGTAAGAGAATATATTGAAAAATATCCTTATCAGTACTACCATGTTCACCACGAAACCCTTCCGATGGGTTACCATGCAAAGATACGTTCGATAGCAGCCTGCTACGAGTCGTCCGAACTGGCTGTACGCCTGGCACGCATTGCAGACGCTCGTCTGCATATCCTGCATATCTCCACAGCCAAAGAGCTTTCTCTTTTTGATAATGATATTCCATTGGAAGAAAAAAGGATTACGGCAGAAGCTTGTGTTTCGCACCTGTTATTCGACTCTTCAGATTATGCGGAATTAGGTACACGTATCAAATGTAACCCTTCCATCAAAGCTAAAACCAACCGGGATGCACTTCGTCAGGCTGTCAACTCCAACCTGATAGACGTGATTGCCACCGATCATGCACCACACCTGCTCAGTGAAAAAGAAGGAGGCCCGTTAAAGGCAATGTCAGGCATGCCTATGATCCAGTTCTCTCTGATCAGTATGCTTGAACTGGTGAACGAAGGTATCTTCACGATTGAAAAAGTCGTTGAGAAAATGTGCCATGCACCCGCTCAAATATATAATATCCATAACCGCGGTTTCATTCGTCCCGGTTATCAGGCAGACCTGGTACTGGTTCGGCCGGACGCATTATGGACGGTAAGTGCAGAACAAATCTTAAGCAAATGTGGATGGAGTCCGCTCGAAGGACGTACCTTTGACTGGAAAGTAGAAAAGACATTTGCCAACGGACACCTATTGTATACTGACGGACAGGTAGATGAAGCTTATCGCGGACAAGAAATCTATTTTAAACGATGAACAATTTCTGAACGATCAACCATCTAAATGATAAACAAGGAGAAGGGGGTAAACCGGGAACGATAAATGCAGAAGAATGGGAAATATATTGAAAGATAAAAGCAGGACCTTCGCGATACGAATCGTAAACCTACATAAGTCTCTGAATGAAAGAATTGTTATTTAAAACCGAATATTTATCTGAAACTGAATATTCAAGCATGTTTGCCAACGCAAACGGATCAATGAAACTTATTATCACCAGCATTAAAACAGTCAAATATGGAAAAGCATAACCCGTCATCATCCCCCGTCCATCGTTCAGAAACAGTTGATCGTTCAGCGTTTGAAAACCGTTTATCGTTCAGTGTCCATGATTTATCCCCCTACATCAACTGGATTTATTTTTTTCACGCCTGGGGGTTTCAGCCGCGTTATGCTGCCATAGCCAATATCCACGGATGTGACGCCTGTCGTGCTTCCTGGCTGACAACCTTTCCGGAAGAGGAACGGGGCAAAGCTTCCGAAGCCATGCAACTCTATAAAGAAGCCAACCGGATGCTGGACGAATTGGACAGGGACTTTGAAGTGAAAAGCGTTTTTAAACTTTGCCCGGCCAATGCCGACGGAGACAACCTGATTATCGACGGTATCACTTTCCCGCTGCTCCGGCAGCAAGTCAAGAAAAAAGAGAACGAACCTTTCTTATGCCTCAGCGACTTTGTACGTCCTCTGACTTCGGGAATCACTGATACAGTAGGAGTTTTTGCCTCTTCCATTGATGCGGATATGGAGGGACTTTACGAACAAGACCCTTATAAACATCTTCTGGTACAAACACTCTCCGACCGTCTGGCCGAAGCTGCCACCGAAAAGATGCACGAATATGTCCGCAAAGAAGTATGGGGGTATGCAAAAGACGAAAATCTCTCTATTCCCGATCTTCTTGTCGAAAAATACCAGGGTATCCGCCCTGCTGTAGGCTACCCATCTTTACCCGATCAGTCTGTGAACTTTATTCTCGACGAAATTCTTGATATGAAACAGATCGGTATCCGCCTGACAGAGAACGGAGCCATGTATCCTCACGCTTCAGTATGCGGATTAATGTTTGCACATCCGGCTTCTCACTATTTCTCGGTGGGGAAGATCGGTGAAGACCAATTGGCGGATTATGCCGCGCGAAGAGGAAAAAGCGTTGGAGAGATGCGTAAATTTCTGGCAGCAAACTTGCAGTAAATCTTTTCTTTCGATATATTTGTAACTGATCCTATACTTTAAAATAGAAAAAGTTATGAAAAAGGTTCTTATTCTGTTATTATGGTTACTTCCCTCCTGTAGCGTAGTGATCCTTGCACAGACTCAGCGGATAGCGGGTACTGTTGTAGTTGGTGACGGCCAACCCGCCGTCGGTGCCGCCATTGTTGTCAAAGGCACCAATATTGGTGCCGTAACCAACGTGGATGGCAAGTTTGTAATAGCAGAAGCACCTGCTTCAGCACAGCAGCTTGTTGTCTATCACGTAGGCATGGAACGCAAAGAGGTAGCCGTAGCTCCCAACGTCTATATTCAGCTCCAGCCCGTAGAGAAAGGTTTTTCATGGAATGTGAAA
Source organism: Bacteroides sp. HF-4919 (assembly GCF_018860125.1). NCBI lineage: Bacteria > Pseudomonadati > Bacteroidota > Bacteroidia > Bacteroidales > Bacteroidaceae > Bacteroides > Bacteroides sp. HF-4919. Next base: position 379,635 of record NZ_JAHKNF010000005.1, on the reverse strand, counting down.
GCGGGAGTCAGCCTGTTCAGTTTTCGCCGCCCGGACGGCTTGGACGAACGCACCGGATTCAGTGCCGGTGTCGGTGCGGAATATAATTTCAGCAGGCATTGGGCTATCCAATCGGGACTGATGGTCACCAGCAAAGGAGCAACTGCCGAGTACGACGGGTATTCTCCGCTGTCCTCGTCTACCGAACCTATTTCTTATAAAGCCAAAATAGCTCCTATTTATCTGGACATCCCTATTCTGGCAGCTTTTAAGATGGATGTGTCAAACCATGTTAAGTTTGTAATCAATATCGGACCTTATTTAGCCGTAGGCATGGGTGGAAAGTATGAACTGACGAACAAAGGCGGCCATAAAGGTGAGTCGCATAACCCTTTCAAATCCTACTCTTCCTTAGCTGAAGCGAAAAATAAAGATGCCTTGTTGAAACGTTTCGACATCGGGGTTCAGGGAGGCATCGGTTTTGAAATATGGAAACATTACCTGGTCAATGCCTCTTTCCAGCACGGATTCATGGAGCCGGTTAAAGGAGGAACACTGTACGCAGGCGATACCGAGAAACATTACCCGATCGGAGGGATTCTGACAGTAGGATACAGATTTTAAATACAATACGTTATCACCACAGATTTCACAGATTATCACAGATCATAATTGCCAATAATCTGTGAAAATCCGTGTAATCTATGGTGAACTTAGAAACGATATCCTATTTCAAAAGCGACATCCAGAAAACCTTCCGAGTGATTCCATGAAGTACACCCCACTCTTCCGGTTCCTCCTATCAGGAAGTGCCCGTATTCCACTCCGATTCCATAGGCAAATCCTCCGGTAAACCGTTTGCCGAACAATGACTGGTTTTCAGTAACATATTCCACTCTATTATAATCTCCACTACTATCATAAGAACGCTTGCGAAATTCTTTCTTAACGTCTCCACTGATCCCCAAGTCAATATAAGGACCGAAACTGAATACCAGATTCAGATCATTTCCTATTCTATACTTCAGTGCAAACAGTAAAGGAATCTCCAGATAGAACGGATTGTAAGTACCACTCACCTGATCATAAGAAACGGATGAAGAGCCATCACCGTTATTTTCCGTATAATAATCATAGAAATCATACCCTTTCATTTTACGGGAAACCAACAAAAGTGAGGGTTGGAAAGCCCAGTGTTTCGACATCCGGATATCGGCCCCTACCCCTCCATAGATACTAAGACCGTCTTTCAGTTTCGATTCGGGTCCTTGCATAAACTTACCTGCTCCAATTCCGGCCTTCACGATCAACGAGAAGCGTTGCATCACTTGTGTACGCATTTGTATACGCATCGGGAGATCTACATATCCGCTGCGTTTACCTTTTGTCACCTGTAGTGAGTCGAAATAGACAGGTACTTCTTCCAGTACAAAAACTCCATTTTTATCGGTGACAGCCTGTTGGTTCGTACGTTTCAAGGTAACTACCGCCCCGTCTACCGGATAGTAATCTTCATCCACGATCTTCTCTACCACTTTTTGTTTTTGGGCCATAACGTCTGTCAGTGCCAGGCAGACCAATGCCAATGCTATATATCTTTTCATATCTTTTTATTTTTTACATTCAACATCCGATTATTCATATCCGCTTGATCAGAAACGGTAAGTAAGTCCCAAAGTAAGTGCCAGGTTATGTTCTTTCGCTTCAAAACCTTCATCATCCTGTCCCAAACACATACTCTTTCCAGAAACACCTACCAACCACTTCTTGTATTCCACACCTATGCCATAGGCAACACCAAAGCTGAAAGGATGTAACAAAGAATGTTTCCCGCCATAATAATCATATTCATACTCTTTGCTATAAATGTCATACTCTTCATCGGGTTTACCTGTTTCCGTAGCTTTTACTTTTCCTGCAAAGCCATACGAAAACACAGGTCCCACAGAAAAGGTCAGATTCATTTTACGGGCTACCGGATAACGAAGAATGAACAACATCGGCAAATCCAATGAAACCGGATTCCAAGTTTCCTGATATTTCACACCGTTTCTTTCGGCATTGAACTCTGCTCCACGGTTACAAATTTGCAGAGTAGGCTGGAAAGCCCATCGTTTTGACATGCGCACTTCAATACCCAAACCAAACTCATATCCCACCTTAAAATCGGAACCATATGTAGTGTACTTACTCATGCTGATCCCGGCATGTGCCACAAACGAAAGCTTCTTACGCTTTCCGGTGAGCTGTACCGGTACATTCAGGTCCACTTCCCGGGTCTCCATACCGATGGAAGTAACAATCACCTTTTTGACCGAAAGAGGAACTTCCTGCAAGAAGAACTTACCGTCGACATCGGTTATTGTGCTGATATTGGTCCCTTTGGCTGTGACTAATGCCCCCACAATGGGTTGCTGCTTTCTGTCAAATACTACTCCTTTTACATCGTGTGTCTGTACCTGGGCCATCACGGTGATTGCACAAATACAGGCAATCACTCCTATTATTATTCTTTTCATTTGTTTTCGTTCTTTAAATCTATATTTTATTCTGCAGGGATCTCAATGGTCCGGTAATTACTGTAACTAATCCCTACTCCATTTTTCGCATAAACACGGAAAGCATAAAGCGTCCCGGGACGCAATCCGGTAACGATTTCATCAAACGTCTGTCTATAATCATCAGTAAAAGGTACTTCTATCATCTGTTCATTCGTCACCACTCCCGTTTCCTGTGAATAAACGCCATAACTATAACCATAATTTGTAATAAGGAAATCATTTGTATAGAAAGAAGCATACAACTCTACCGCCGTACCATTATATTGATACAACGAAAAATTATTGATAACCGGTTCTGTACCCCGTTCGGTCGTGAACTCAGCCACCGGCCCATAGCCTGTCCCCTCCTCAGTAGTCACATAGGGGCGTATATAATAGTGGGTAGCAGGTAGCAGGTCCATCACCTCCACCTCAAAATTCGAGTAATTATACATCCGGGTTCCCCGTGCCAATGCCTTCTGATCGGTAATTTCCGGCAATTCTTTGACTGAACTATAACAAGCACCTTGCTCTATAATTCCGGCATCGGTTTTAAAACGTACTTCCGCAGATAAATAATAACTGTATCCTGTGAACTGGGTATCGTGTACAATCAGTTTTGGCAGACCAGAAAGGCGGAATGCTTTTACTTCACTAAAACGTTCTTTGTTTGAATTTTCGCCCAATACATGATCCAGCAACCCCGGGCGTCCGCTATAGCCATACTGATAATCGTTCATTGCACAATAATAAGTTTCGCCCAAAGTCAGCATATCCGGATCCAGAAAAGCATAAAAGGTATTTCCTGTATTATGACGGATATAGGCTTCCATAATCACTTCCTTCATTTCTTTATCTTTAGCAATCAGAAACCTGGGATAGTAATAATGACCTGCTTCCCCACCTGTCACTTTTCCTATCATGACAGCGTCTGCCCGATACAGTTCTTCTGTATTCACTCCCATAATATCAGATAGCAGATTTACGGAATCTTGTGAAAGCGTAGCCATATCACAAATGCGCTCCAGCGTCAATGTTGTCTTGGAAGTTTCCATGGCTCCCCAATAATCCCCCTTATTGTCACAGGAGGTGGCCAGCAATGCCATCAGGCAGAGCAAGCCCAGTAATCTTCTCTTGTTCATCTTTGTCTATTTATAGTGTTAATTGCCGGCAAAGTTACAATATTTATTATAAATATAACAAAAGAGAACATTTTGATTCCAAACAAATCCGAAGTACCTCTGTCCTCTCTTCCAGTAACATACAAGAAGACGTGACAAAACTACATATCCGAAAGAAGTATTACAAAGATACAGAGACAAACTGTTGTGAAGAAAGCATGATTCAGGTATGGATGGGATATTATGGGACTCAATATCCCGGCATCCTCCTGTAGGGAAAAGATCCGGCCATTCCCATTCTGTCCGCCATTATCAGACAGGACAAAAAGACCAATGGGTATGTATGATTTTCCACTGTTCAGACGAATCCAGTTTAAATACTTCCGTACAATGCATCCTGAATGTCCGGTCATCTCTATAAGCTTCATAATCATATGCCAGAACAGCGACATCGGATGACAGCAATACAGTGGGTTCTATCATTTTATACCTGTCAATCTCGACTTTTCCCCGAATGCTGTTATAATACTCTTCCAGAGCCTTTTTACCTTCCAGTTTGTTTTTGAAAGCGGGGTCGATATAGACAACATCATCAGATGACAGTTCTATAAACCCATCCGGGTTTCCACGATTCCATAACTTCAGAGCTTGTTCTTCCAAAGATAAAATAAAGGCCTTCAGGTCCTCGCTATTTGAAGCCATACTTGTACATCCAGTCATAAAAATACGGATTTATTTAAAACGTTTCATACTTGACAAACTCCGTCACCCACAGATTCTTATCGTTTCCAAATATAATAAATATCCGGAAATAGTCCAAATTCCCACTAATTTCCGCTTTTATTTTGTGATTATTTCCTTTCCTTTGCGACTAACCATACAAAAGTAATCCCGAAAAGAAGACAATGAACCCCACCAGTCCGCCGCAAGCCAACGAACCCGTAGAACAAGAGTTCCTCTCCGTAGTCAGGGAGTACGAGCGGGTGATTTACAAGGTGTGCTATCTTTATACCACCCAGCACGCCACACTCGGCGATCTTTATCAGGAAGTGATTCTCAATCTGTGGAAGGCTTATCCCAGATTCCGGAAAGAGTGCAAAGTCTCGACCTGGATTTACCGGATCGCACTGAACACTTGCATCAGCTTTATCCGCAAAGAGAAAAACATTCCGGAAATCGTGGCACTCACCCGCGAAGCCGACTGGCTGACGGAAGAAAAAGACGAACTGACGGAAATGCTCCGGCAACTGTACCGGATGATCAATCAACTGGGACAACTGGATAAGTCGATCATATTGCTTTATCTGGAAGAGAAAAGTTACGAGGAAATCTCGGAAATTACCGGACTGACAGTGACCAATGTAGCAACCAAGCTGAGCCGGATTAAAGACAAACTAAAAAAGATGAAAAAGGAGGAATAAGATATGGAACTGGATGATCTGAAGAAATCGTGGAACGCACTGGATGAACACCTCAAAGGCAAGGAGTTCATCAAGGAAGAAGAAATGAAACAATTGTTGGGACGCACCCGGAACAACATTAACAGCATAGAACGGTTCAACAGAAAGCTGCGTTTTGCCGCAATCGGCATACTGGCATTGGCAGTGATCTTCTGGATATGTGATGATGCACTTACGGACTTTTATTATTGGATCGCCCTCTTCCTGTGCATCCCGGCCCTTTGCTGGGATTTGTATTCCGCCCATTACCTGGGACGGACCCGGATAGATGAAATGCCTCTGGTCACAGTAATCTCCCGTATCAACCGATATCACAGATGGATGGTTCGCGAATGGATCATAGGCATACTCTACCTGCTTGTGATGGCTACCTTTTTCTCTTTCTACAAACAGGTCTGGCAATACGGTGCTGCAGGAATCATCAGCAGTCTGATCGTGTGGGCCGTCGGACTTGGAATCTGCCTGTCGGTGTATCGCCGGAACCTCAGACATATAAAAGAAATAAAGAAGAACCTAAACGAGTTAAAAGAATTAAATCATACAGCTTAACTTAAACCGTACTTTACAAATTCTCTCTAACTTTGAAGAGGCGTTCGCAAGTCCCCCCGAGACATATCCTACGCCTCTTTTTATTTATTCAACCCATAGCTAAGAAAATATGCTGCAACGAGTTTTAGGCTTTCTGATCGTAATCCTTGTATTGCCGGACATTTACATTTACCGGACATTTATCAAACAAATGACTCTAAGTCTTTTTTGGCGAATCCTTTACTTCTTCCCCACTCTTTTCCTGATGGCGGGAGTAGTATCGTTAGCTTTCTTTGCCAACTATGAATACGCCGAACAACATACGTTATGGATAGGACGCTTCGCCGTTGTCTTCTTCTTGTTTGCCTCTCCGAAACTGCTCTTTACGATCTGTTCCATCATCGGACGCCCGTTCAACCGATGGCTGCACTGGCCCCGGACTCCTTTTATAGCAACCGGACTGGTACTGGCCGTGCTCAACGCAGTCCTGATACTTTATGGTTCGATGGTGGGCAAAGACCGTTTTGAAGTAAAAGAGGTTACCTTCCGTTCTTCCCGCCTGCCCGAAGCTTTCAACGGATACCGCATTGTCCAGTTGTCGGACATACACATCGGGAGCTGGCAAGGAAATGCCAAGAGCCTGCAACAGATGGTGGACCTGGTTAACGCGCAAAAGCCGGACTTGATCGTATTCACCGGTGACCTGATAAACAACCGGGCCATAGAATTGGACGGATTTGAAGAGATACTCTCGCAACTACATGCCCGGGACGGCGTATACTCCATCCTGGGAAACCATGACTACGGCCCCTACTATCGATGGAAAAGTAAACGCGACCAGGTAAACAACCTGAACGACCTGAAGAAACGGCAAGCCGACATGGGCTGGGTGTTACTGAACAACGAGCACACTCTACTGCACCGCGGAAACGACAGCATCGCCCTGATCGGGGTAGAAAACGAAGGAGAACCTCCTTTCTCACAGCACGGTGACTTGCCCAAGGCACAGGCAGGAACAAACGGCCTGTTCAAGCTGTTATTAAGTCATAATCCTACACACTGGAGACGTGAAGTGTTGCCCGAATCGGACATCGACCTGATGCTGGCGGGACACACGCATGCCATGCAGCTGGCCATCGGACATCATTCACCTGCTTCCTGGATCTATCCGGAATGGGGAGGCATGTACAAAGAAGGCAACCGGGGACTATACGTAAACGTAGGGATGGGATTCGTCGGACTGCCTTTCCGTTTCGGGGCATGGCCGGAGATTACCGTGATTACACTGGATAAATGAAAAAATACTGGCAAATACTGAAAGGCTACAAAGCAAGTCTGCTGGCATGTCCGCTACTGGTACTCGTGTCTGTAATGTGCGAAACCATTCAGCCGATGTACATGGCGGATATTATAGACAACGGAGTGATGCAGCGGGATCTCTCCGTCATTACTGCCGTAGGCGGAAAGATGGTACTTATCTCCATTGTCGGACTGATATTCAGTATTGCCAATGTATATGTCTCTTCGCAAGCCTCCATCGGTTTCGGGACCGACCTGCGCACCAAGCTGTTCGGCAAGATACAACAACTCTCTTTTTTCGATATAGACCGGTTCAGTACGGCTTCACTGATCACCCGGCTGACAAGTGACATCAGCCGCATTCAGCAAGTTATCCAGGTATCGATGCGTCTGATGCTGCGCTCTCCGCTGATGCTCGTCATGGCAGTGTTCTTCGTGGTACGTATCAACCCGGAACTGGCAGGCATCCTGCTGGCTGCCATCCCGGTGTTGGGTTTCAGTGTATTCTTCATCCTGCGGAAAGGGTTCCCCTTCTTCTTGAAAGTGCAACAGAAAGTAGACCAACTGAACGAAGTGGTACGCGAAAACCTGATCAACATCCGGGTAGTGAAATCATTTGTGCGGGAGGACTTCGAAGCACGCAAGTTCAAGGACAAGAGCGAGAGCCTGCGCGACACGGTGATTCACGCTTCCAACATCATTGTCGCCATTTTTCCGGTGATGCAACTGGTGATGAACCTGTCGATCATCGCTATCCTTTGGATGGGTGGGCAGAAGGTGATGGCAGGAGAGTTGAAAGTGGGCGAACTGATATCATTTGTCAACTATCTGGCACAAGTACTGATGTCGTTGATGATGCTGTCCATGATTATCATGACTTATGCCCGTGCCTCAGCGTCATCGAAACGTATCCTGGAGGTATTGGATACACAGCCTTCACTGACCGATACGCCCGAAGGAATGCGGAGCACCCGGCAGATCGAAAAGGGAGAGATTCGCTTTGAGAAGGTCAGCTTCCGTTATGGCGGAGGCGAGACGGATGTGCTGCGGAACATAAGTTTCCACATCCGTCCGGGCGAGACGGTGGCTGTGGCAGGCGCTACCGGATCGGCTAAAAGTTCACTCGTACAACTGATCCCCCGCCTGTATGATGTCAGTTCCGGTGAAATACGGATTGACGGCATCCCCGTACAAGACTACAACCTGCACGAACTTCATGCCCGCATCGGCATGGTGTTGCAGAAAAACGAGCTCTTTACGGGAACCATTGCGGAAAACCTGCGGTGGGGAAAACCTGATGCCACACAGGAAGAACTCGAAGAGGCCGCACGTGCCGCCGAAGCCCATGAGTTCATCTGCTCGCTGCCTGCCGGATATGACACCCAGTTAGGACGGGGCGGAGTAAACCTTTCCGGCGGACAGAAGCAACGCATCTGCATCGCCAGGGCTTTGCTGCGTAAACCCAAGATATTGATACTGGATGACAGCACCAGTGCCGTAGACTCTGAAACAGAACTCCGCATCCGGAACAACCTGAATGCATGGCTGCACGATACCACGGTGCTTATCATCACGCAACGCATATATACCATGCAATCGGCCAACCGGGTCATTCTGCTGGACGACGGAGAGGTAGAATCCATCGGAACACCGGAAGAATTGCTGGAATGCTCGGAGATGTACCGGGAAATCTATCACTCACAACAAATCGTTATCTGACCATGGCACACGGAGATCATCTGAAATACAGCGGAAAGCCTAAGGCGGGAAAGAAAACTTTCCTCCGCCTGGTATCATACGTGGCCTGCGACCGACGGTTGCTGATCGTAATCGGTGTACTGATCGTTGTGAGCATCGCAGCCAATCTCACCGGATCGTACATGCTCCGACCGATTATCAATAACTACATCCTGCCGGGAGACTTCCACGGATTGGTACGCATCCTGCTGATACTGGCAGGCATTTACCTGACAGGGGTAGCGGCTACTTACATCGAATATATTCTGCTGAATAAGATCGGGCAACGCACCGTAACCCGGATACGCGAAGAACTGTTCGGAAAGATGGAACGCTTGCCTGTCAAATACTTCGATACCCATCAGCACGGAGATGTCATGAGCCGGTACACCAATGATATAGACCGTATCAGCGACGCACTGACCGACAGCCTGTCCGACATGTTGTCGAGCGCACTGACAGTTGCGGGCATTTTCTGTCTGATGCTCTTCATCAGTCCGATACTGACAGCGGTAACACTGATTACCGTCCCCCTGATGTTCCTCAGCGCCAAAGGAATCGTAAAACGAAGCCGGAAATACTTCAAAGCACAACAGGAGTCATTGGGGATGATGAACGGCTATGTGGAAGAAATGATCAGCGGACAGAAAGTGGTGAAGGTCTTCGGACACGAACAAAAAGTGGAAACGGATTTCGGGATACTGAACCAAAGCCTGAAGGAGAAATCGCTGAAGGCACAATTCTACTCGGGGCTGATGATGCCGGTCATGCAAAACCTGAATACGCTGAACTATGTGATCATCACCATCGTGGGAGCCTTACTGGCCATCTTCCGCGGGTTCGACGTGGGCGGACTGGCGGCTTTCCTGCAATATTCCCGGCAATTCGGACGCCCCATCAATGAACTGGCGAGCCTCTACAACAGCATACAGGCAGCCATTGCCGGAGCCGAACGCATCTTCGAGATCATAGACGAAGCACCGGAGCAGAAGGATGCGCCGGATGCCATCACACTCGAAAAAACAAAAGGAGATGTAGCCTTGAAGAATGTATATTTCGGCTACCGTCCGGAAAAAACCATCCTGAAAGGAGTATCCCTGCATGCGGCTGCCGGAAAGAAGATAGCTTTGGTGGGCGCTACCGGAGCAGGAAAGACAACCATACTGAACCTGCTGCCGCGCTTCTTTGACATTCAGTCCGGAGAGATCACCATCGACAATCATCCCATCGACCGTATCAGGCGTGACAGCCTTCGCCGGTCGATGGCCATTGTATTGCAGGATACACATCTTTTCACGGGTACGGTACGGGAGAACATCCGTTTCGGCCGCCTCAACGCGACCGATGAAGAGGTAGTGGCGGCTGCACGGCTGACAGCGGCCCATTCATTCATCAAACGTTTGCCACAGGGCTACGACACGCTACTCGAAAATGACGGGGCAAACCTGAGTCAGGGACAACGGCAGCTACTGAACATCGCCCGCGCGGCAGTGGCCGATCCGGCTATCCTGCTGCTGGACGAGGCGACAAGCAACATCGATACACGCAGTGAAATACTGATTCAAAAAGGACTGGACCAATTGATGCAAGGACGCACCAGCCTGATTATTGCTCACCGCCTGTCTACCATCCGCAATGCTGATACGATTCTGGTGCTGGAACACGGGGAGATTATCGAGCAAGGCAGCCATCAGGAGTTACTCGCACTGAAAGGAAAATACTACTCGCTGAACGAAGAGCAGTTCAAGTAAAGTATCCGCCACAAAGGAGGATACGGAGGAGAACCGGGTTCGATATCCGGGACAGGGGGAATATCATAAAGAAAGGAATCACGACAGATAGGAATACATTAAGAAAGGAAATAAGCTGTTTTACAAACAGACTCTCTTAAAAAAACGGCAAATTAGGGGAAGAAAAGCCGGAAAACCGGTCTTACGGAGGTGAAGAGCCGGGGTTGAAGAGATGAAGAGCCGGGATTTTCGGCAAAAGCAGTAAGCATTTCCCGGAAAAGAAGTAAGCATTCGGTCCGAAAGAAGTAAGCATTTTCGGAATATGCTTACTTCTTTTTCAAATATCTCCTATTGTTTTTGTTCATTACATCTGTTGTTAGCATTTTTTTAGCTTATCGGACCTGTTTTTTCTCCAGTTATGAGTCCTTACAAGAGTTTACCCGAACAATAAAAAGACACGGTTTTTCCTTTCTTACGTACGTTACGGAAGAGATTGCGGAGCCTCACTTACATTCTACCGGCAAACACGAAAATTCTCTTTCCATCCGGTAATCAGAAAAGCTAAAATAAGGCGTTTTTTCCATTCAGCCCGCCGTCCGCCCCGAAAAAACGCAGCCTGACGATTTCCAATTATCAATTTGTCAAAGTGATAGCACTCTTCCCATTCGCCGCACGATGGAGTTGTACCTGTACGGCAATGCGCTCACTCATCTCCTGCACATGCGAGATAACTCCAATCTTCCGTCCTTGCATCTGCAACTGCTCGAGAGCTTCCATCACAGTGCGTAAACTATCGGCATCGAGCGAACCGAATCCTTCGTCGATGAAAAGTGACTCCACTCTCAGGTTATTGCTCGAAAGAGACGACAGCCCGAGGGCCAGCGCCAGGGAGATAAGAAAAGATTCTCCGCCGGAAAGAGAGTAGACGGTACGCACCTCGTCACACATATCGCAGTCGATCACTTGCAGGGCGAGTGTTCCCGGCACCTGCTGCAAACGGTAACGTTTCGAGAGATAAGACAGATGTTTGTTGGCATGCATCAGCAACAGATTCAACGTATAGCTTTGCGCAATCACCTTAAATTTTGTCCCGTCCGCACTGCCTATCAGCTTATTGAGTTTTCCCCATCGGTTGGCTGTCTCCTGTTTTTCGGTCAGTTCCTGTTCCAGTTGCTTCAACTTCTTCTGGTTTTGCTCCTGTTGCAAAAGACGTGCCTCTACGGTGGACAGACGACGTTCCGTCTCCTGATTGGTTGCTTGCTGGCGGGCGATCGTCTCCGGCAGATGTTCCGGATCGGCTATCTGTTCTTTCCGAAGCATCAGTTCGTCGATGGAACTGTTCAGTTGCCTGATCTCTCCCTGTATGCCGGAAATACGCGACTGGACTTCTTCTCCCTCCTTGCGCACCTGTTCCAGGGAGTCGTTTAATTGTTTCTCTTTTTTCCGAATAGCGGCTTCCGCATCCTCGACAGATTTGCCTTTCAACAGAGGAGCCCGTTCCTGACGGAGAGTTATCAACCGCTCACTGACCACCCGGAACTGTTCCCGAGCAGTCATCTCCGCCGTTTTCAGTAACGTAAATTGCTCTTTAGCAGCCAGAACTTGCTGCATCAACAGATGGCAGCGGGCTACACCTTCACGCAAAGCCTCACAAGCCGAGCGAAGTGTCCTGATCCGCTCCTCGTGCTGTTGCCATTCCTTATGGAGTTGCTGGTATTGGCGCATTTTCTCTGCGAGCAGATTTAGCTTCCCCTGTACGGTATGCAGTTGTTTCTCAAAATAGTCCGGATTCTGCTCTTCTTCCGACGAAGGACGTTTCTGTTCAACCTCCTGGAGCAACGCCTGCAACTGTACGGTTATCTGTCCGGACAGTTCCGTCTGATGGAGCAAATCCTGTTTCAAGGCGATATTCCAGTTATTTAGTTGCTGATACTCACCAGATGCGGTTTGATACTCCAATTCGATGTTATGATACAGGGTATGGACTACCTGCTCCTCGTTTCTATAAGGATGACCAATGCTCCCACATACCGGACACGGTTCATTCTCACGCAAATTCTGCCGCAATGTCCGAACGTCCTTTCCCATCGCGATACGGGCATTCTCAAAAAGGCGTTGCAGCACTTTCAGTTCAGTCTCCTTCTCCGCCAACCGGGTGGTCAGAGCGGCCATTTCTTTCCGCATCTGTTCTTGTTTGTGCACCACCTCTTCCTGCTGTACTTTCAGACGTTCGGCTTCTGTCCTCGCCTTTCCCCATTCCAACATTTGCTGGCGGGCATTCTGCAAACGGGTTTGTTCCTGTATCCATCGGGCTTGCTCGTCGGTCACCGCTTCAACCCCAAAAGCGTTCAGACGGTTCACACGCTCTTCGTTCTCTTTCTGAAGAATGGCAAGGTGGTCTTCCTGCTCTTTCAGCCTATTCCGAACAGATTCAAGAAACAGCCCCATCTCTTCCGTAACCGGTAGATCGATCTCTCCCGTCAGGTTCTTCAACGCATGGCAGGAAGTATGCAGAGTTCCCTGCACAGATTGCAATTTATCGGCTTGTGCAGTCGCTGCCTTTTCAGCACCTTGCAGTATCTCCTCCGCCTGCTTAGATTGGCTGACCAGTGATTGGATCTGAACATCCAGTTCACGTGCCCGGCTAAGATCGGGTTGCACGGCTTCGCACTGTTCCCTGAAGTGAATAAGATAGTCGGACTGGCGTGTGTGTTCTTCCCGGAGCTTCTTACTTTTTTCTTCATCCAGCCGCATGTCCTGCACTTTCTTATCACGCTGCTCCTGTTGCAACTTCAAAGTATGCAGCACCGATAGTTGCGCATTCAATTCTACCAAGGTTTTACTTCCCTGTTCACGAAGGTTGGTCAGACTCTCTTTTTCGGTCCGTAGAAGAGTGATTTCCTCTTCGGAAAGCAGTTCGATCAGGGCGGCATTGCTTTTCAGCTGATTCAGTTCTGCATCGGCTGTTTTGCTACGCAGATAGATTTCACTGGAAATACGGGAGTATATCTCCGTTCCGGTCAGCTTCTCGAGCAACTCGGCTTTGGCAGACTCACGGGATTTCAAGAAAGTAGCGAAGTCATTCTGGGCAAGCAGCACCGTACGGGTAAACTGTTCGTAAGTCAAACCGACCAAAGTCACCAATTGTGCCAACAACTCTTTCCTCGTTCCCTGCAGTTCCTGATTGGCAGTCAGATCGGTCACTTGTATCGTCTGCGACCGCAGAGAACCGTTAGCCCGGCTTCCTGTCCGGCGTACCGACCAACGAGAACGATAACAGTGTCCGGACGCTCCTAAAAAATCAACCTCGGCAAATCCCTCTCCCGTCCCTCTCCGAAGGATATTCTTCACATCGGCCTGATTCACCCGACTTTCACCGATATCTGACATATAAAGACTCTCGACCGAAGCGGAAAAGCGAGGTGTCTTATCATACAGTGCCAAACAGAGTGCATCCAGTATTGTCGATTTTCCGGCTCCCGTAGGACCGGATATCGCAAAAATCCCGGCAGAACGTAAAGGCTCGGCTTGGAAATCAATTTCAAAGGTTCCTTCTATGGAAGCCAGGTTCTTTAATCGTATGGTTAGTATCTTCATGGTTATTCGGTTTGCTTTCACCACAGATTACACGGATTAACACAGATCAATAGATGATCTCGTTGATAGTAAAGATTAAAAGATCTGTGTGAATCCTAATGGTGATCTGTGTAATCTCTGGTAATCTGTGGTGAATTCCTATTTGATTCATTCTAAATTGATTGTCCGGCAAGCCTCCTGAAACAGTTTTACCAGTTCTTCCGGCATCTCCGCCTGGTAACTGTTCTCAAAGGTTGCTTTCACAATCTGTAAGGGATTCATCTCCTGCAATCCGGCAGCCAGTACTTCTTCTTCCACGCTCCCCTCTGCCGCCTGCCTGTAAGAAGAAACAATACGGGCCAGCCGGACCGGCTTGCCTTCCAGTATTTCTTCTATTTGCTGCCGCAACATCGGCTCCGGTTCACTTAGTTTCACCTTGACTTCCAGATAGGGCTTCGGTCCATTCTCCGGAAGTTCCAGTCTGCACAATTCATCCAGTACCTCGTCCGGAGCCGCTGGCTCTTTGGCGGGTATACTCAGCAAACGTACCAAAGGTGTATATTCAAGTTTCTCTATTTCGACTGCCCACCCTTCATCCAGAATCACTTTTACTACTCCGTGGTGATAATGCTTCTCGGCAAACGACATAGGTAAGGGACTGCCGGCATAACGGATATTCTCCCTTCCCGATACGCGCTGAGCCTTATGGATATGCCCTAAAGCCGTATAAACAATTTGTTCGGGAAAAGACTCGGGCGATACACTCTCCAGACCACCGATGATGATGCGCTCACTATGATCTTTTTCGGCAATCTCCGAACCGGTTGCCAGCAGGTGTCCGACAGCCACCAATGCCTGCCCGTCCGTCCGCTTCTTCAAAGCATATTCCACCAAACGGGCATACAGTTCCTTTACTCCTTCCGCATACGGATTGCCTTCAGTCTCCACCACCGGATAATCTCCCTGCCGCAAGAAAGGTACTGCCAGGCAAAGAGCTTCTACCCTCCCCGATTCATTCTTCAGTTCTACCAGTAAATGACTGTAATCTATCTCTCCGTCCTGCTTACGGACAATCCCCTTAATCTCTGTCCTCATCTCCTGCAACAACGGCAGAGGTGACTCCAACCGGGCAGCCGAATCATGGTTTCCGGCTACAATGACCAACTGCAATCCCAGGTTCTCGGTTGTCACCCGGTGAATGAAACGATAGAACATTCGCTGCGAGGCGGCAGACGGATTGGAAACATCGAAAACGTCTCCGGCAACAATCAGTACATCAATTTTGTTCTTAGTCAGGACACCGGCCAGCCAGTCCAGAAAGTGTTCATGTTCCTGTGTCCGGTCATATCCGAAAAAGGTTTGTCCCAAATGCCAATCGGCTGTATGTAGTATACGTATCATGCTATTGAAATTTGAAACAAAGTTAGCAATTATTCAGGACAGCAATATTATTTTGTTTATTTTTGCACAAGCTAAAATCAAAATCATTATGAAGATACTATACTATATTTATCAAATCTGCATTGCATTGCCCATTTTGTTAGTATTGACTATCCTCACGGCGATTGTCACCATCATTGGTTCATTATTGGGAGGTGCCCACATCTGGGGATATTATCCGGGGAAAATCTGGTCACAGTTGATCTGCCTTTTCCTGTTGATTCCGGTAAAAGTGCGTGGACGCGAAAAGCTACATGGAAGGACCTCTTACATCTTCGTACCCAATCATCAAGGCTCGTTCGACATCTTCCTCATTTACGGCTTTTTAGGACGTAACTTTAAATGGATGATGAAGAAAAGTCTACGTAAAATACCTTTTGTAGGAAAAGCATGCGAAAGTGCCGGACATATTTTCGTAGACCGGTCGGGTCCGAAGAAGGTACTTGAAACCATTCGCCAGGCCAAAGACTCTCTGAAGGACGGTGTGTCATTAGTGGTCTTCCCGGAAGGGGCACGGTCTTTCACCGGGCATATGGGATATTTTAAGAAAGGAGCTTTTCAACTGGCGGACGACCTCCAACTTGCCGTAGTTCCTGTGACCATAGACGGATCTTTTGAAATCCTGCCACGAACCGGCAAATGGATTCACCGCCACCGCATGATTCTGACCATACATGACCCTATCCCCCCCAAAGGTCAGGGAGCGGATAACATTAAAGCTACCATGGCAGAAGCCTATACTGCTGTAGAAAGTGCACTCCCCGATAAATTCAAAGGGATGGTGAAGAATGAAGACCAGG
The DNA here is from genome assembly GCF_018860125.1 of Bacteroides sp. HF-4919. Classification (NCBI taxonomy): domain Bacteria; kingdom Pseudomonadati; phylum Bacteroidota; class Bacteroidia; order Bacteroidales; family Bacteroidaceae; genus Bacteroides; species Bacteroides sp. HF-4919. The sequence continues at coordinate 363,425 of NZ_JAHKNF010000005.1, read as the reverse complement.
ACTTATAAACGGTTTTGAACGATGAACAGGATTCACCACAGAGAGCACAGAGTAACACAAAGTTTTTGTATCTTTAAGCAGGGATATTCAGTAAATGTCCCTGCTTAAAGATACAAAAAAGGCAACTAACTCGCAATGAATCAGTTGCCTTTAATTTTCTTATTTTAGGAATATCCCCAATCAATAACTTCATTTCTTCTCTGTGTTGCTCTGTGCCCTCTGTGGTGGAAAGAGTATTTGTTCATCGTTTCCCCACTCTCTTCTTCAGCACAAATACCGGAAGGAAGAAGAAGATTCCGATGATTGACATGACTAACCCACCGATGGTTCCTGCGGCCAATGGAAACCAGAACGCTTCCTTATCTGTACCTACCATGAAAGGAATAAAGCCAAGGATCGTAGAGACAACTGTCAGGAAGATAGGAATGATCTTCGCATTCCAAGCCTTGGTATAGGCCCTCAAGGCCGACATTCGGGGAGAACGTCTACGAATGGCGTTATACTCGTTAAGAATATAGATACTGGCGTTCACCGTAATACCACACAATAAAACAAACGAAGCAAAACCTCCCTGGTCAAAGTTCAGCTTAAACCAATAGAACGTCAGGAATACACCGATATATGACACCGGAATAATAAATATGATAGCCAAAGGCTGTTTCAATGAATTAAACAAGATACTTGTCGTGAAAAAGATAATGGCAATCACTACCAGCAAAAGCAGATATTGCTTATTATCTTTCTTTCCCCATCCCCAGCTATCCCGCTCCGATTGAGCCGTATACCCCATCGGGAGTTCTTTGTTAAACTCCTCCAGGTCACGTTTCAGAATTTTATTTCCTTGTTCCCCCGAACCGATATATTCGTATTGCAGGCACAACCTGTATTGCTGATTCTCTTTGGCAACCTGTTGCGGCATTTGTCCCTTTTCCATAGTAGCCAGTTCAGACAGTTTATACTGTTTGTCATCCGTTCCGTACGGAAAATATTGCATGGCCCAAATGTCATACTCCTGAGACTGTTTGGAGGAAAGCTTTATTTTTTCCGAACCATTATCCGCCACTACCGATCCGATCTCCATATTCTTACCATAAATAGGGCGGATCGTAGAGAACAGAATATTGGCATTGATGTTCTCCTGTGCCATACGTTCCCGGTTGAGGTCAAAGTAGAACTCTTGATAATCGTCTTTCCAATAAGAGAAATAAGAGTTTATTATAACTTCCTTGATCCGTCGGTGAGTCAGCAATTTGGCTTTCAACTTCTCAGCCCATTCATACAATTCATCGTAATTGTATCCATACATCTTCACCTGGAAAGAACCGGCTCCCTCACGCACATCATTACTGAACCCCTGATCCTGCAAACCGTATACCCCCCAACTGCCTCCACCCAATTGCAAGGCTTTGCTGATAATATTTGCTTTCAGTGTATAGGGGAAACCGCTATTCTGATGCTCTTTGGTAAAATAGACATTAATATTACCACGACGGGCACTGTACACCGAAGTCTGGAACTGTTTGATTTCCTTAAACTGACTCAGATAAATCTCCATCTTTTTAATCAGTTCATTCATCTGCTCCAACGTACTGCCGTTCGGAAGATTGGCATGAACATACAATACCACTTCTTCGTTCCGGGTGAAATAACTGCCTTCGTATACCTTCTGGATAAACAGGCGCAAACTGCCTCCCAGTGCTTTGTCCACAACCGGTTTCACTTTTTCTTTGTAAGTAGATGATCCTAAGGTCTTGTTATACCACTCCACGGCACGCCCTTCACCTTCCATCTTTTCCGGCAGCATAAATACCGGAAGTCCGAACAACAGTACCAACAAGATGCAGACAACCACACGCCAACGGCATAATTTACGTATCATCCAGCCATAGAAACGGGTAAAGTAAACTGTTATTCTCCGCGGAAGAGAAGCACGAAGAAGGAAGAAACGGGATTTGGTCTGACGGCGCTTTCTCTTTCTTAACCCGATCTTTTCGATCAGAGCCGGTACGAAGAAAAGAGCTACGAACAGAGATACAGCCAGATTGATAATCACTACGGCTGCAAAATCTTGCAGATTCAACCGTATCTTCTCGTCAAGGAAGAAAATGATGACCAAAGCTCCCATTGTAGTCAGGGTCGCAGCCAGAATGGACATAAAGGCTTTCAGGTTACGCCGGTGCAGGATATGGTCGGTCATCACAATCGTATTGTCTATCACCAGATTGAGCGAAACCGTAATACCGGCGAGTGAGTAGAGCTGCATTTCCAGTCCGAAAAGGTAATAGAAAATCACTGCTACGGCTATATTGATACTCAGACTGACCACGATCAAAAACAAATAGCGTGGATTCAACGTGATAAGCAGCACAAAAAACAGCAGAATCAGGACCGTAAGCCCGGTACGCAAATAAATCTTATTCAGCTCTTCGTGAATAAATTCCGTAGCATCGTAGCTTGTGTGGATCTCATATCCGGCTGGCAACACTTTCTGTATCGCCTCCATCTCTTCTTTAACCTGTGTACTCAGTTGCAACTGGTTGGCAGTTTCCTCGGCTGTAATCGACAAATAAATGGAGTTAAGTCCGTTGATACGATAATAGCTCTGAGGAGCTTCCTCCATGTGGCTCACCGTTACAAGCTCGTTCAGACTGATCAATTTTCCTTCTGTACTTTTCACCCGGATACGGGAAGCATCGAATCCTTCCTCTTTATACTCGGGCATCAGGGCCAGCCGGATCCACTCTTTACCACCTGAAGCCGACTCGATATTATAAGTTCCCAGAAACTCTTTTTGATAATAGCGGGCAACAGCCTGCTGAATATCGCTCAAAGAAATACCCAATCGTCTCAGTTGTTCGCTATCATACTCCAACACCCACTCCATGGGTGTGGCTCCGCTCAAGTCTATCTTATAGATACCCTGAATCTGTGCCAGCCTCGTCTTGATATGTTCATCGGCATATTGCTGAATCAAGATGGGAGTAGAAGGAGCATTAAGTGTAAACGACATAAAAGGACGTGAGGCATTATCGTCCGGACGCTTCATCCTGATATAGGGATAGCTCACTCCGTCGGGAAGCTGAGGCCAGGTCTGCCGGATAATGGTTGATGCCTCAAAACGTACCGCATCTATATCCGCATACTTGTCCAATTCAATGGTAATGCTCCCCGAACCGTTATCGGAGGTAGAATAGATGTTCTTTATACCTTTAATACGTGCCAACATGGCCTCCAGTTTACTGGTTGCCTCTATCTCCACTACCCTCGACGAAGTGCCGGGCATACTGAACTGTACCGTAAAACCCGGTAAAGTTCTTGAAGGATTCAGTTTTACGGGGAGCAGGGGAATCAAGGCCAAACCAATCAACGCCACGCATATAAAGGCGACAATCAGCGTGAAAGAAGAGGCTTTCGTCTGCGCTTTTATTTTAGAAGGATTATCCATCGTTTCAATGTTAGGTAGCACTATCTCACCAATTGTCCCCCCGCATAGTCAAACTTTTCAGTCAGCGGGATTCCGGTAGCAAAGTCATGCAACGTCAGTTTACGTATCTTATAATAGTTCAGCCAATAGTTCTGTAAAGCGGAAATATAGTTCTGCTGTGCTTCCTGCTGACGGTTCAGGGACAGAGTCAGACTGTTGATGTCCGCTTTCCCGATGATAAACCGCTGGCGGGTTTCGTTATAAGCCAGAATGGAAAGATCAAGTGCTTCTTCGGCACTGGTTATCAGGTTTTGCTGGATATTGAAATCGTTTACAGTCATAATCACTTCTTCATCCAGACTGATTTCATCCTGACGGGCAGAAGTCTTCACCACATTCAGGTTATTGCGGGCCATGTTATACTTACCCTTTCTTACCCCCCAGTCCACCAATGGAATGCTGACACTGACCGACACCAAATCCTGCTGCATGGGTTTATGGTACACATCCCCAAAGTTATCAGCTACCTGGTTGAAACCGATACTGGCGTTCACACTCGCATTAAAACGTGATTCTTTTTTGGTTTTATCCACATTGCGTTCGGCTTCAAGTACATTCTGCTTCAATCCCAGTAGCTGAGGATTGTTTTCATGTGCCATCTGCAAAGCCTTATCCACAGGTATCACCAATTCCTGCGGACGTACGGGCAAATCGATATCAATAACCGTATTCTTATCCAAATTCAGGAAAGAAACCAAAGAAAACATAGCACGTTTCAAGGCACTCGCTTTATTTTGCAATGTATTGCGTGCATTTACCACATCCAGTTTCAATGTCAACAGGTCCGCCTTCGAAATGGCTGCTATCTTCTGACGCTGTACTCCAATGCTGTATAACGTATCCGACGACACCATATTCTCTTTGGCCAGATTATATTCAGCCTGCGCCATTGCCAGGTTAAAGAAATAGGTAGTAGCCTGCACGGATACAGCCTCCACATTATATACAAACTCCTTCTTTACTTTCTCGTATTTAAGGGGTTCTATTTTTCTTTCCCACTTGAACGAATTATATCCTACCAGACTTTGTGAATATCCCAGTCGGATGGGCACACTGGTAAACTGTGTCGACTTACTTCCGCCAAAACTGCGCATATATCCCAATTGAGATTGCAGATAGAAAGTACCACCCGTCAAGTCGAAATTCTGCTGGATAGCCAGATTACCGGAAGCATAAAACGACTGTTGACTACGATAAACATCCAAGTCATTTTCCGAATCGTATCGCTTGGTAATATCCCGGTTATATTCGGCGGGAGTCATATTCAAAGTAAGGCTCGGCAGACGGTTGGCCTTGTAAGTCCGGTACTCCCAGTAACCGGAAAGATACATATTCTGTGTGCGGAATGCTTCCAGTGAACTATCATTGGCCAATTGTATCGTTTTCTGCAAATCAAGTTTTATATGATCCTGAGACTTCGCTACAGAAACTCCAAGCAGCAAAGTTGCCATTACTATATAATATCTTTTCTTCATATCTATCGTTTTACTTTATTTCTATAAATAAACCAGTACAGTAAAGGGATGATAAACAAACTCACCAGTGTACCGATCGTCATGGTGCCAATCATGGCAATGGAAAGCGGCTTCTGAAGCTCGGACCCAAGGTCGTACGAGAACAGCAACGGGACCATTGCGAAGATGGTGGTCAATGATGTCATAATGATCGGACGTAACCTTCTGCGCCCGGCTTCGTGAATGGCTTCCAGCAAAGGTACCCCTTCTTTACGCAATTCATTAATAGCATCCAACTTCAGGATAGAGTCATTGATCACGATACCGCAAGTCACAATCAACCCGATGGCCGACATCAGATTCAATGTATGTCCGCATATCCAGAGCAGTACCAATGCAAACGCCACGTCAATCGGTATTTCCATCAACACCAGCAAGGGTTGCATAAAGCTCTCGAACTGGGCTGCCAAAATAAAATACATCAGCAACAATGAAATAAACAGAATCACGACCAACTCGTCCAGCATCTTCTGATTGGAAAAGAAACTACCGGAAAAGCCGATGTCCCAATCTCCTGTTTCATTAGTCACTTCTTTCACCTCAGTCATTAACTGTTCGGCATCCTCCACTCCATAGAATTTATAAGGAATATACTCTCCGTTTCTTCCGGCCGTGATGCTCTTTAAATCTTCGGCGGGAGTTACCTTTATCAACTCACGCAAGGGGATGAAGTTCACCTCTCCCGTCTTACTATCCGGCTGGGTCTGAATCAACGTTTCCTGCAAAACCTGATTGACCGTTTTTTCGTCTCCTGCAATGCTGATAGGCAGATATTGTTGATAAGAATGCAACATAGCTACACTGTTCTCTTTGAAAGCAGTTCTCAGCACCCGGTACAGTTCATTATAAGAGATTTGATACAACAATAACTTTTCCTGGTTAATGCTAAGATTCAACTGATTTTCGAAAGCAATACCCGTCGGAGGTATTCCCGTTTTTTGCCTGAACGTCTGTTCCAGTCCGCGTAAGGTACCAGGTTCGGGTGCCTTGTCTTTATTACGGGCATACAACTCGGCCACAATATCAGCCTCCCCTGTCACAAACAGTTTTTCAAAAACAGTCTCCGGTGGAGAAAACGAAATTACCGCCAAGGGATAGCGCTCTTTCAGCCTTTTATAAATCTCTGACTGCAACGGAGCAATCTCCTTCGAAGTTTCTGTCTTAAAATACAGTTCTGCCTCTGATGACGACAACTCCTGCTCACGATTTAAGATGTAATCCTGCAGTCCGATGGAGGCCGTCTGCTCTACAGATTGCCCCTGCAACTCACGGAACAACTCGTCTACACGACGCTGATTTTCGTCCACATGGATGTTCTCGTTCCATTCGATACGGGTGATCAATTCATTTTCATCGATGTCCGGCATTCTCTCCTTATCAATAAAGAAGAAAAAGAAAATACATAGCGGGAAAGAAATAACGCAGAACAGTACACTCAGCGTTTTATGGCTAAATACCCAATCGACTCCTTTATCATAGAAACGATCCAAGGTATGTTCTTTCAACGGATTGTTAATCTTCAGCCTCAGCCATTTCGGGCCTCCTTTTATTCCGGTACGATAGACTAACATATACAAAACAGGAAGCAACATGATACCTGTAAAATATGAAACCATCAGTCCTACCGTTACGGCAAAGGCCTGATCGTAAAAAATAGCACCTGCGATACCGCTCATAAATACCAAAGGCACAAATACGGCAATTGTCGTAAAAGAAGAACTAAGCATAGGAGTTACCACCTCGCTTGTTCCTGCCACACAGGCTCTCCTCAACGAATAGCCCTTTTCCCGGTATTGTGATATATTTTCAGTTACAATAATCGAACTGTCGATCATCATACCCAATGCAAGGATCAATCCGGACAGGGAGATGATGTTGAGAGACATCTTACACAAGTAGAAAAACAAGAAACTGATGACAATGGATACCACCATACTCAGTCCAATAATAAAAGGAGATTTGATATCGCCCAGGAACAGTACGGCAACAATACAAATAAAGAAGAAACCAAGTGAAAGATTCTGCTGGAGATTGGATATCGTATAATCCAGCAGTTCAGTTTGATTTCGACTCACACTAAACTCGATATCCGGATAGATCTTTTTGAAATAGTCCATCGTTTCCGACAGTGCCTCCTTCATTTTATCCATGTTTTCGTCAGCTTGCTTAATGATGGCAAGAGTCACCGCTCTCTTTCCGTTCGAAACGGATACTCCTTTTTCTTTAACCGGCACCACCGCTATGCGACAGAATTCTTTCAACTGTATGATACGGTCTCCCTTCCGGATATAAATGTTCTCCACATCTTCCGAGGTACGAAGTAAAGTAGAAAATTTAATGTTGTATTCATAGTATCCATCCCGCACAGTCATACTCCCCGGCTCCACATTGTTTTGTGCCAAAGCCGTTTCAATATCTTCAATAGACAATTCGAGCATAGCCAGTTTGTCCATATCAGGCACAATCTGCAACTGTCTTTCCAATAATCCGGTAACGTCTACCATTGCCACTTCGGGCAATTGTTCGATACGGCGCTTGATGACCGATTCGGAAAACTCACATAAATTCAGAAATGCCCTTTGATCTGTCTCTTCATAAGCACTGTCCGTCTTCAGGGTCAGGTTCAGATAGAACACCGGAATATCGGTTGCACTTGCCTTAATCACCTTCGGACGGTCTGTATCTTTTGGCAGATAATTCATAGCCGCATCAATTTTTTCATTGACCTCTATGAACGCCAAATCCGTATTGGTACCAAAATCAAAATTAAGCCGGATAATACCTGCACCATCACGTGTTTCGCTGGACATGTCTTTCAAAGCAGCCACTTGAATCAATTGCTGGCGGATAGGCTTCACTACTGTGTTTTCCAATTCACGTGCCGAAGTATTCTTCGCTGCTACCTGTACGGTAATCTCTGGGATAGAGATATCCGGCAGCAACGATACCGGCAACGTGAAATACGTCACCAACCCCACTATGAAGCAAGCCGTAAAAGCCATCAATACGGCAATGGGACGTTGTATCAGGAATTTAATCATAATTGTTTTGTGTTAGTGATTCATCCTTATTCAATGATAGTGACCGGAGCTTCGTGTGCCAGATTGATGTTTCCGGTTACAATTACAGTATCTCCTTCTGTCAGTCCATCGGCAACACTATAGCTGTCAGCATTTTCCAGAGCGGTATGAATATAGTTCCACTGAGCCATCTTTCCATCTTTCAAAGTAAACACAACCTGTTTGCCCGACCGAAGCACCACTGCACTTTTAGGAATCACCAACTGCTCTCCCAACGAACGGTGCACACTGACACGCACATTCATTCCGCTAAACAGTCTGCCTGCCCCGTTCACCCGGGCTTTCACCTTCACCATTCCTTTATCGTCCACCAATGGATTGATTTCCGATATATTTCCTTCATGTACTGTCGCCGCATCAGAATAAGGTTTAATCACCACCTTATCTCCATTCTTTATTAAAGGCAACTCACTTTCCAGCACGGTAAAGTCTACTTCCATTCCCTGCATATCGATCACCGTGCAGAATATTTCCGAAGTATTCGCCAAATTATAAGGCTTCGAAAACAAGTTAGCAACTACCCCGGCAAAAGGTGCTATCAATGTAGCATGCTCTGCATTGTATTTTGCCATTTCATATTGCGATTTACTTTGGTCATAACCACTCTTCACCTTCGCCAATTTCATGGTTTCTTCGGGTACCTGACTGATATCATCTGCCGGATAACCTTGACTGATAAGCACATCACGCAACTCGAGCTCGGATTTTTTCAAAGCATCTTCTGCCTGTGACAACAGATTGTCAAGTTTGAACTTATCCAACTCTGCCAACTTTTGTCCCTTCTGCACCCGGTCTCCGTTCTTCACCCAAATATGAGCTATCACCTCACCACTTTCAAATCTCAGATCAGCCATTCCCTTGGCAGATACTTTTCCATTACTCACCAGTTCATGGTTGAATACCTGCTTCTTCAAGGTCATAACGGACACTTCATTTTTCGTGTCGGGCAACACAGTTTCCACTCCTTTTTCAGAAGCACTTTCTTTCTTCTCACCGGAACAAGCTGTCAGCATTGCCAATGCCAGGCAAAGCGTATAGAAGGGATATTGGTTTTTCATAATGTTATTAAACTTTTCTCTATTAATTTATGGTTGCAAATATAGTTGGTTATTTTCTAACACACAAAATAAATGGCGGACTAAATCCTACTGGCACACCGTCATTAAAACACTGATAATTTGCCATTTACGATTTTTACGTTACTAACAGAGGTGGACAAAAAACATTTCACCCCGGTTAATCCGTAAAAAATCAGATAATCCTATCGCATTTCATCATCTATTCTCACTATTATACTCATTCCTCTTCACGGTAGAAACCTGCTTATCTGATATCCTATTTCCGGAGAACAAATATAGCCGGCACTGAAACCAAAGCCGGAATGACCTCAATCGAGACCCTAAATATAATTGCTAATATTTAAAATGCCAAAAGAAAAAGCAGACTTTTTTTTGCATTTAAAACATATTAATCATTTACTTTTCTGCTTTTTACGATTTTTTCGTTACTTACATTTACAAGTAGCTTCCTAATTTCTTCTCTCATCTCTCTTACGGCAGTCGACTGCACTTTAGGTTCTTTAGTCAAGACCAATTCCGCCATTTTCTGTAATTTATCCCGTTGTAAATACTCAGGAACAGCATACAGTTTTGCCAGCAAGTAATATGGATAAATCCGGCCCGGCAATAAATGAGTGGAACGTAATAACCATTTTTCGGCTTCAGCATATTCTCCCTTTTCCTGAAAATTCTTACCAATAATATTTAGTATCATCGGATCGCAACTTCGGGTAGAAGCCTCTTTTAATAATAAGATTGAAGCATCCGCCTCCTTTAATTTATGCAAACAATGCCCGTACTCAAATAAAAAGGCCCCTCTTTTCTTCAACTTCGGATATAAACGCTCATAGCCTTCTTTGGCACTTTGATAAGCTCCTGCCTGATATAACATGCGACAATTAGCCCAGTCTTTACACTCTTTATATACGTCCGCCTGCTGCCAATAGTATCCGGAAATCCCCAATACACAGGCAAAGACCAGTTGCCAGGCAAGAAAACGATCTGCGACACAAGCCATCAATAAAACCACGAAAGAGATAACAAAGGCGGGCAACTGCATCGGATAAGAAGAAAAAGCAAACACCAGCAACGAGATTATTCCACCACATGCACCTAAACGCTTCAAGCCGACACCTCGCCACAGGCAAAAACCAACAAAAGCCAGGAAACAGAACAAAACCGGAATTCCCCGTTCGACTGCAATCTGCAAATATTCATTAAAAGCATACTCCGGACTTCCTGCCACCAGTTCTTCACGTAGAGAATAATCTCCTTTTGCAAAGTAAGTTTCCTGAGCTGTCCCGTATGCAAGTGCAAAACTCCCTTGACCATACCCTGTAAATGGTTTTTCCATAACAGCCTGCGTACTGATTTTCCACATGAACAATCGTCCACTGGCTGAATCTTTTTTCAGATAAAACAGACAAACTCCCCCCACCAGCACGACTATGCACAGAGCCGAAGCAATTGCTATCATCTTTGCTTTTTTACGCATCCATATCCTCTTCAGATGTACCGGCCAGGACTTATGTACACCATATACCCAAATACCGGAAACAATCGTAGCCAACCATGCCGAACGGCTCATACCTGCCGGAAGCACACAAAGTATAAGAAACAATACTGCCAATGCCCCATAATATCCGGTCCACTCGATCCAGTTTTTATTTATCCTTTTTCGCAATTTTAGCCATTGATCCAGACAAAGCGGAAAGACCATGGCCAGATAACCGGAATAAGGCCCCGGATTAAAAAAAGACCCGGTCAGGGAGTATAGAGAATGATGGGAAGAAGTAAAACCATAAAGTTGTCTTAATCCATAAACAGCCTCGGAAGCAGCCAACGCTATAAGACTCCAGACAACTACCTGATAAAAATCCCTCCCCATATCATACCTCTTTTTATAATAGACAAAAGCCAACAATAAAAGTCCTGTAGCAGCCCCCATAGCGGCCTTTGCCAGATAAGCCCATTGTCCGGACAGTTCACCTGCCGGAAGCATCGGATCATTTACCCATACCACAGACAGCAATGTGCACACTATCGCTAAAAGTCCCCCACGGAGTATAATATGTATATAATCTACCTTCATCTCCGTCATTTTATTTTTTTAAATACCCTATCCCAACGAATTTTTTCACGCAAAGGATCATCCGAACGCCATATCGTAAATGCTCTTCCTACAATATATGATTCGGGCAGCATGCCCCAGTAGCGGGAATCTTTTGAGTTTTCCATATTATCCCCCGATACGAAATAATAATTCTCCCTAAACTTATATTCTCTTATCACACTATCGCCCAGACAAACTGAATTCCCCTTTTGTTGCAATCTCTTTTTCTGTTCCCAATGAATCAATCTTCCATAAAGTAAACGGGACAACGTATCAATCTTCACTACCTGCCCCTTTGCCGGCACCGGAAGAGGACCGAACTCCTGAATGGTCCATCCCAAACGCCCGTCCCACGGAAAAGCATCTATCACAATCCCTCGCGAATCCTCCCTTCTGACCCGAGAAATCCGATGTTGTGCCTTCACATTCCCCAAACTGTCTTTTATCCCCTTGATATGATAATATCCCCTGCGTATTTCCAACGTATCTCCCGGAAGAGCAATGCACCGCTTCACATAATACTTCATTATATCGAATCCGATACTATCACTCCCATCCTGATAAGGGAAATTAAATACAAGCACATCGTTCCTTTTAAACGAGCCAAAGCCCGGCAGACGATAGATAGGAACGTCCTCACCCCGTAACGATGCAAAGATATTGAACAGTCGTGCCCCTCCGGTCCATTTATCCACTAATATCTTATCTCCCGAAAGTAAGGCCGGTTCCATCGAGTTTGAAGGGATCTTGAAAGAAGTCAAGCAAAATACCTGTAATACCATCCAGGCTACAAAAGCCACACAAGAATAGAAACAGATATTCACAATCCAGTTTCCGATTCGTTTCACCAGTTTCACCCAAACTTCTTTCTTCATATCTACATATATATTTTAATACGATCTCCTGTCAAGAATCGAAAGTAAAAGAGAGCAAATAAAATTCCCGGGTTTTAGATTCTGACAAGAACACAAAATAGTTATTAAACAAACATACAATAACAACTTCTTCCACATATATTAGTCAAGGCTACATATTATGATATTTTTTCTATACTCGCAAAAATAATACATTTTAAATTATAAACACATCTTATTCGTAAAAACATTACCAAATGTTTTAGATCCTGTTAAAAAATGATTGAAACAAAAGATTAAGAAGGTTTCCGTATCTGAGCGATAATAGCTTTATTTGAAGTGACTAAACTAATCATAAGGATGTATCATAACCTGTGCAATCCTGTGGTGAAAAGACACTTTCCTACAAAAAACGCATTTCGATCTTCCATCTTCCACCTTTTTAAGTTTAATTTATTAACAATCAATATAATAGCATGGTGGAAGATCGTGTTTTTAAGCCATTTATCTTCCACCTCCATCTTCCATCTTCCACCTCCGTTTTTAAGGGATAAACAAACAATAAACATCTGATACACAGACACATACAGCTAACCTCTTATCTATTTATGTCTATTATTGTATTTTGTTTTTCTTGCTATCTTTAGTGAAAATGGTCTTTTCTTTATCCCGTCCCGCATACCTGTGCCCATGAGCCCAGGTATGCGGGCCCATAAGCCCGGGTACACAGGCTCACAAGCCCGGGTACACGGGCTTAGATAACGGTGCAGAATAAAGACGTAATATTCTTATTATAAGCGTGTTAATAAAGGAATATTTTCTATATCATTTTAGAATAATCTTCGTTGTGGATATGGATAGTTTGTTCAAAACTGTTCCCTGGATCCCCAAAATCCCACTCTACTTTTTTAGGATTGCTAACCTGCAATACTACAGGATGACTATCAATCCGCTCATCGTTAAACAAGAAATCATTATTTTCGTCCACATATACATTTTTCTGCTGAAGCTTATCCCCCATTCTTAAACGCCATGCTTTCAAAGATGAAATATTCGTAAAAACAAAAAAGATACTATCATTTGTATTCCTTTTCAAAAAAGCCTCTGACTCCGAAATACATCCACCACAGCCCACATTAGATATAATCACAATATTTCCATACTATATCCAGTTTCCTCATAATTTTAATAGTTCAAATGTTTTAAAACGCATTATATCATCATCCTCTGACTCCACTTGAATGTGAAATCCATCCGGACCGACAAAACATTGATTTAATAAATAAAGTTCTTGGGGTAACATTGTTTCTCCCACAATTTGAAAGTTCTTATCTAAAATAGTCACTGACATTGGTTTGCGCAGCACCCCCTCTTTAGGATCAATACTACTGTCTGGATGTCCTGCCAAACGATAGTAAACCTCTCTATATGAGTCATAGTGAATGCATCCATAATTCAAACTATGGACATAGTGATCTCTATCGGCTTCTGGAGAAAAATGTTCGAAATCAAGACTTTTCTCAACTGGTTCAATAACGATATCTTCTTTAGTTCCGGCATAAAACTCATGATATTGCAGTGAGTCTACATGATGTACTCTTATATTATGATCGGCAGCAAAACTAATAACCAGTTCATTATTAGGAGACAAGGTATAATAAGGGAAACGATATGTAAAACTTCCTCCCCAATTTCCAGAATGATACATAGATGGATAACTATCAGAATACCTAAGAGTGTTCTTCTGCAAATTATAGAAAGCCATCACAGGACGATTTGAATCATTCTCACCCTCAAATTCATAAAAAAGAGTTCCGGACAACAATAATTCATCACCTATTTTTAAAATAGGAGAATTTGTACGTGGAAACAATTCAGAAGGTGCAAAAATGGAATCTCCTTTCAAACGTCTGACAATGTCTATTCGTTTCTTATCTTTCACATGACTACTATCATTCGTCAGGTACAGATAACGTGTCATCCTATCATACAAATAAATCGAATCTTTATTCAAAAACAAGTATGAAGTAATACTGCCAACTCCATTCGAGCCCTCCTGCTCAAACTTAATCTTACCCATATTTTTCACAGTCCCGTAATCATACAGTACAATCGAGTTATCATAGTTATTTATAAACGAAAAAACCAGTTTTCCATCCATATAGATCAATTGTAAATAATCTGATAATTGAACCGTTTCACTGTCCAACGGAAAACATTTATCTTCCTTCGCTACTAATGTATAATCATCAGTTCTATGAATTACAGTTTTCTTATCCTGCTGACAAGAACCTACAACTATCCCCAATAAAACTACAAATACAAAACTCCTAATCATTATCATAATACCAATAAAATGCTATATTTATACTATACTAAATTTTCAATTCCGCTCAGATTTCCTTTAACGATGCTACAATCCCTTTGACCTGTGGAAGTAATTCCAGAAACATAGAACAGGATGAGAAACTAATATAATACACGCATTTATTCCCTTGCAAATACCATTCGACTTTCTGTAGCGCTGATAATTCATTAGTTTCCGGATGGCGATCGGCTTTATAAGAAGAGACAATCATCTTTTTTCTACCATTAATCGATCTATATATAACCTTTACCCGAGTAGCATCTGCTAATGCCGAAACACTGTCCCTCTCAAATATTTCCTGATAACATTTACAGTTTTGTACTTCTATAATAGTCAAAACAGAACCACAACGATCTTTACGCTTAGAATATACCCTCATAAACTTTGTCGTTTCATACCCTTCTCTTGTACGCCTCAAAGGTTCATCACAGGAACGCACAGCAGAAGGGCGATTCCATCCTTTAGGCACTTCAATCACATACGTCTCACCACGCAAACGATCTCCGTGGGGTTGAGAAACTTGCGCAACAACCTGAGCACAAAATAAAAAACTTAAAAGAAGCAAAGCTGTCAATTTCATAACTGGGGTAAATTGAATACATAAATATGATCTTCGTCCTCCACAAAAACGCCATAAATCTTATGTGCAACTTCATCAACAGCAAAAGTGTTAATAAAACAGTCGAGTTTATATTGTATGAGTGGTTTCCCTTCCCAATCAAAGACTTGAATATTAGGGGTTGTTTTCCTATCCTCTACATCTTCTGTTGTCATATCCAGATTTAACGAATAAATGTAATTATCCGTCGTGTACACACATATAGGATGTATAAGCCTCATATTATCATCTACCTCCGGACATTCCTGTCCCGGGAAAAGATCTAAAATTACATCTCTTTTTAGTTTTCCATCCTGGCCATAAATTCTGAAACGGCGTATATGTTGGTAGAACGAAACGAAACAACTCTTATCAGGCTTGGCGACGGTCATCTTTATATACGCTTGATTCCTGCCCAAAACAGATCCGAAACGTTCCTCTGTTTCGGGATATTCTCCCCATGATTCATGATTTCCGTCAGGATAAAGAAACCTAAATTCTTTTTCATTCTCAAAGCCGCCATTACAACAGTAGCTGCTATCGGAAATACTTATCAAGTCATTAAAACAATTAAATCCAT
The DNA here is from genome assembly GCF_018860125.1 of Bacteroides sp. HF-4919. Lineage (NCBI taxonomy): Bacteria > Pseudomonadati > Bacteroidota > Bacteroidia > Bacteroidales > Bacteroidaceae > Bacteroides > Bacteroides sp. HF-4919. Next base: position 347,776 of record NZ_JAHKNF010000005.1, on the reverse strand, counting down.
AATTTAAAGTCGAAGTCTGTACGGTAGCTTTATCTTTCTCAACACTAATATGTTTCAGGTTAATTCCGTCTAACATGACAAATCCATTCTTTTGATATTTCACAGGGGTAATAGAAGGGAGAACGAAATCATTCGGTCCCTGCCCCTGTGTTCCAAAACTATATTGAAAAGTCAAATCCGGCAAATGGAAGCATTGAAACATAGTATCCATTTTTTCATTGAATACTATCAGATTACTATCACATAAAACTAAACTCCGTGGATACAATAACACCGAAGGAACCTGTATTCTATCGGATTTCAAATTTATGGTATGCTCAAATTGAGCATAATGCATAATCCTATCAGATTCTATACAACTTGATACAGTTATCAATAAAATCCCCCATAAAAAACATCTAACATTCATTATTTATCTCTTTTAAAGTATCTGACTCTCGATTATAAACCGAGAGCCAAACTAATTAATTTCTATTTTCTACAATGAGATCTATCTTGCAAATTTCTCCCTTTCTTTTGATAACAATTGTCACAATCAATAAATGTTTGATCAGAATGAAACCAATCTGCTGATGTATAAGTAGTATAACAAATGTAACCATCTTTATCCACTTCATTATATTCAGCCAATGCTTCTATATTAGCTAGTGCTAATTCCGATAAAGTAATATCTTTCTGTGCTGCATAAATATTATAACCTGTGACAACCGCTACAACAGCAACAATCATTGCTGTAAGAATTTTCTTTCCCATAACTTCTGTTTTTATTTTAATGGGTTATTAATTTCATTTTCTTTTTCTCTTTCTTTCTATTGGAAAAAACAATCTATCGATTGCATAATTCCTGTTTTATCTCTAAGTTTGCATTCAAAAGTCCCTCCTCGGACTAATTTAGGATGGAGCAGAAGCTATACTTTGCAGAGTCCGGCAGAAGCTCCTCCTTCTTTAAATAAATATTCCTATTTTAGTAATGATGGCGTATACCACTATCATTCATCTCCTACCAAAATTGTTGTCTACCATCTGTCTTCTTAAAGATCCGTTCATCCTTTCCCTGCGTATGATTCTTTAAAAACAAAGCTACTCCTTTCGGAATTACATAATTCAATGAATCAGCTTCCGCTGTTTGCCGACCTAAAGAGTTCCACTTCCTATCATGCCAATAAAATAACTCATACACATCCCCTTTATGAATAAAATTATCGGAGTTACGTGGGATATAAGTAAACTTCTTTATCCGGTGGGGAGTGCCCAAATCTAACCCTACCCATCCCTCATCAGGTGTCTTATAATCCATATAAGTGTAGGGATTCCCATCATACACTTTATAATAATCGTGCGATCCATCTTCCTGAAAACAACCCGGAGTTCCGATGATCCGCCCTTTCAATGCTAACGTATCCGAAGTATCCTCAAAGAAAGCCATCTCTGCCATATTACAGTAACTACCCTTCGGTCCTTTGTACCGAACATAGCGGTAAGACTTTTCTTTCTCCGGGAAAATAGTGTTGTTCAAGCGGAAAGGCCATTCTTTCACATAATACAATGTATCTGCAGAGCGAAATAACGGATCATTACTTCCTTCGAAAACTCCTCCGGGCATACGAAGGATACCTAAGTCGCAGAACAGCGGAAACTTAAAATACAAGGTTATATCTTCTTTTTCATTTTGAGGAGTGAGCAAAGTAATCGTTCCAGACATCTTATCATAGGTAAACGGCTCGGACTGCATCACAAGACGTTTTCCATTCCATGTAGCCAAACAACCAATCACACTACCCTCCGTATCTTGAAAGCGCAATGAGTCTTCTTCAAAAACAGTCCATTCTACAGGTACCCAATCCATCCTTGTGGAAAGGCAAAAATAGACAATATCTCCTTTGTGAACTTCCTTACACAAAATATCAGAAGACACTACCAGATCACGATTCAAGCTGTCGGCATACACAGCCGTGACATCCTGATATAGAGGTTTTCGAAACGCCGGATGCATCATTTTTCCCTGTTGTCTCTTTACATCTTTCCAGTTTAAGCCATACGTATTCCGATATACCTTTGCCTTAGGATTATACATACTCACAGCCCGTTTCCAGTTAGGATCGGGAAATTCCGTAATATACGTTTTGCCATCTTTATCCAATGTAAAATTCCAGAAATGCGATACGTTATTATCGCCACGCATCGCCATATAATCCGTCCCGCAAGGAATGCCCAAAGCACGCATTACATACACTACCAAATCGGCGAACTCGCGACAGCTCCCCGCACGCCATGATACTACCGAAGGACCTAAATGCGGACCGGCGGGAAACAGACCGGTAAAATGGGATTGTTCCACAACAAGCGAATCCATCAACACCTTTGCAGCAACCAACGGATCCTGAGCTTGAGGTAACAACCGGATACTATCTAATATCGGATTATAGCGTTTATAAATATCTTCCCGCCAGAAGCCAAGCGGTTCATCTCCCAATCGATAAGGTAGAATAAACTCACAAAAATTATCAAAACTTACATTCTTTCCCCAAGGCTGCTCTCTCCACACCTTAAAAGCCCAATCCACATTCTGCACCAGCAAAGAAGAATCTATATTGGCAATATCCTCTATCCGTCTTAATTGCGAAACAGAAAACGTATTTTCCTTTAAAGAATCAATCACTTCATGCGGTCCTAATTTTCCCTGGGCGTAAAGATCAAAATATTGATAGTAATGCTTCAAAGCATTTCCTTCATATCCGGCATGGAAAGGCATACTCTGGATCAGAAAGCAAACAGCCTGATACTTTAAGCTATCTCCTTTATAATGATCCAGTACTTTTCGCAATTCTTCTTTATTAGCGTACGGGAGAGATAAAGCATCTTCAAGATGTTTCTCCTCAAGTGTTTGGCAAGAAATAAGCCCCCATATCGTGATTAATGGAATCACCCATAAAATTCCACGAACTCTCAATTTTTTTTTCATGATCATCAAACTTTTATGTCAGCTTTACACCACAAAGTTTGAGAAAAAAAAGGGCTTTAAGGGACAATTACAGGTCAAAAAGCAGTAAATTCAGGTCATTTGAGCGTTTGTATCATATCCGACAAAGAAAATCAACATAGCTTTCTTTTTATGGTCTGATATTTTCATCTTTCTACCACTTCACAAAGAAAACCTGCCGGCCCTCTTCGTTCCGAAATACAGTTTCCTCTCTTCCTCTTGATAAATTTCGGAGCCAAAGCACTGCATTTTGGGGAATATTATCATAATGCAATGTTAATTCTGTGGCCACTTGCTTACCCAACGAGATCCAACCATTAAATCCATCCTGATAATACAACTCATACTGATCTCCTAACCGAATAAAGTTATCATCGTTACGAGGCATATAGACAATCTTTCCAATCTTTTCTGTTTTCCCTAAATCAAGTGTCACAAAAGCTCCTTTTTCTTTGGTGAGAAAAAAAGTCAGCCCATCGCCATCATTCACTTTTAAACTATCGAACCGGTCATCCGCAATAAAAGTATGACTGCCACCAACAACTTTCGCAGAAAGCTTCTCTTGATCATCTGAATTTCGGAACAACTGTAGTTCAGCCAGTTGAAGTGGCTTATCGGGAGGTGATGTGTAACGAATATACCGATACTTCTTTTCCGATGGCGGATAAGCTGCCTGATAGCTTACCTTAGGAGTATCTACTATCTGATACAGCAGGCAAGCATCCGAGAAGTCCAAATGATTAGCCCCTTCTATCTTACTTCCCACCACAGCACTGAGATAATCTTTCAGATATTGCCGTAGCAAGAATTTACGATTCAGATCCATACTTTCTTTTTTGGAAAAATCAGGCTTATGATACTTCACCTCTCCCTTTTCATCCACAAGAAAAGGGTATCCGGCCGCTACCCACTTCATGCCATTAAAATAAAGTGGTTGAAACAAAATGCCCGGTTCCACATTTGTAAATGTAGCTTTGTTTCCTTTCTGTGATGTAATATCTATTGGCATACACCCTTCCAACGTAAACACGCCTAAACAAATGTATTTCTTGTTAACCTGAGAATCAATTTCGATTTCAACCTGGTTTGCCGGAAAATAATCATCAGTCACATCTTTCAGATACGGATCTTTCAGTGGGAACGGAACCGACTGATCACGCCGGATACCCGATATCTTTTCCTGCTGCGCTCCAAAGCATTGCCTGTACACCTTCCCTTTTTCACGTTTATCATTTCCTCCCCGTTCCACTTTAGTCTGAATAAACCAGAAAGGTACATATCCCCCTGTTGTATCCCTCAATACATTCCAGACATGTCCGGCCCCTTTCCCAGGACCATAATGATAAATGTCTGTAGCGGCGGGAATACCCAGAGCACGTAAGACATAAACCGTAAAATCACAAGAAGCCTCACAACTTCCAACCCTATTGGCCAGCAAAAATCCTGCACCCAGATGCGGTAGTTCCAGCTCGACACTATACCTGAAATCTTTTTCCTGACGCAAATAGGCTCCCAAACAATCAGTAGCTTCCACAACATCTGTCCCTTGGTAGAGCGAATCCAATATAGATTCATAACGCTCTTTATACCAACTACGCCACTCCTCTAAAGGTTCATCCCCGACCCGATACGGTAAAATCAACTCGCAAAAATCATCAAACGGCAAATATTTATTCCAAGGTCGTTTTTCCCAAACCTCAAATGCTTGATCAATGTGATGAATCAGGAACTCAGCTCTAATTACCTTAGCATCATATACCCTTTTTAAAGTCCGATAAGAGAAATGCTCCCACTTTTTACGAGCTTCCTTATTTACCCAACCATCCGTATGTACTGTAGCCGCATGAATTGCTTTTAAAGTATCCAACTGCCACCCCTCATAACTAAAATAACGAGGCATATTTTCAATCAGAAATCGTGCGGCATCCTGTTTCAGCCCGCTATCCTTATAGTGTTCCAAAACTTTCTCAAGTTCTCCCCTATTCTCTCCGGCAAACTCCAAAGCATACTTCAGCCGCTTGTTCTCCGTACAAGAACAGCAGACAACAGCACCCAATAATCCGCAAAGCAAATAGATCTTCATCATAATTTTCTTCTTTCCTAATACCCCAATCATACTATGTTTCATAAAAAGCCGGCTTACAATGAATTGCAGCAAGTTTACCAACTACTCCTAGAAATAAACCATTGAACAAAATCGCCCCCCTTGGTTATTTGTCCACCACAACCCAATCGTCAGCCGGCAATATTTTTACCTTTATTTAGCGTCTCCTTTTATCTTCAGTTGCAAAGGCGAAGATTCCGAATTGCAATAAACCGTGATTGTTTTATTAAAATGCTCCGGATGCTCAGCTTTATAAGTTACCGCTATATCTATCGATTTTCCTGATTGAACCGGTTCTTTTGAATACTCTACGGTAGTACACCCGCACGAAGTGTTGATATCATCAATCACTAATAGATTCTTACCGGTATTCTGTATAGTAAAAATACATTTTTGTTCTTTCTTAGAATCGAAAATTCCCAAATCCACTAATGTGTCTTCAAGCTCGACATCGGTCTGAGTGCGATTTTCTTTTAAATCAGCTTTATCACCGGAAATAATATTTAAATATAAATCTTTTATTTGAGGATTTTGCACAGGATTACCCATTGCCACAACCTTATTGTCTTGATTAAGTAAAAAGGTCTGGAATCTTACATCTGAAGGAAAATGATTTAATTGGTTGAAATGATCAAGAGTATCAATGCAAACCGGATAAGTAAATTTATCCATCCGCATAGTATGATATATATCTCTACCATTCTTAGGAAAAAAGAAAAACAAAAACTGCACACGCTCAGGCTGCACAGAATCCATATAGTGAATTAACTCTTTCCATTTAGATAAATGTAACTTACAACTGGTGCAACCGGCAGAATCAACATAGGCGACAATCTTATATTCGGTGTCTTTTATACGAAAATCAACATTCTCTTTACCTTGAATACTAAAATACATTTTCTTTGGAAAAACAATTTCCTTATTCATCCATTCTTTCAAAATAGACTCCGCTTGTTTCTTGTTCTCATCTTTACAAGAAAACAAAAAGGAAAAAGCTAACAATACATACAAATATTTCATAAATATCTACTAATTTATATCCAAATCGAGAAAATAAAAGGACCGCTCATGATTCGAATTAATACCACAAAAAAGATTTCGGTCGGAATCGATAAAAAAGAAAAATATCTTTTCATTCAAACGATAACGCGCTATTGGCCTGCCTTCCCAATCTACTATAACCAGACTGGATTTCTCACCTTCCGGACATAGCAAATAAATATATTTATCGGTAACAAAACAGCCTTCAATAAACGTCGTCCAACGATTAGGGTCTGCATCCACAACATATTTATTAGATGCATAATCAAGACATACATCGTGCAATAATCTAAAATCTATATCATAAATACGAAATCGCCGAGTCCTTATATAAGAAACCAATATGCGGTCTCCATCGGGCTTTACCTGTATTTCATGCGCATAAGCAAACTTAAAATCTGATATTGATTTAAATCTACTGGTAGAACTTTCCGGATAACGTCCCTTTGAAGATAAAGTATGTGTTTCTGCATTCAGTACAAAAAATTCATTTAGTCCGGCATCATCAGAAGAACCTGAATAAACATACAATATATCATTCATTCTTTTCAGTCCTAACACTCTTCTATAATTCCAATTACATAAAAAATGAACAGACTTTTTTTCCAACTGATTATCATTTGTCAATTCATATATATATAAAGAATCTCCATTTACTAAAGAGAATGCCTTATCATATCCCACTAATGGTGTTACAAACTCCGACTGATTACCTGTGTAATTTAAAAATCTCATTTCCGGATAAGCAAACACGGCATAAATAGAATCTGAAGTCGACGTACGAACCAATACCCGCTTATCACCATCCCACACCATACACCGTGCATTTACCTGTATAGGATTCATCTCTACTTCAGAAAGCATAACAGTAGTATCTTTCAAAAGGAAAGACGAACAATAAGTAACAGGTACATCAACCTCCGCGGGTTTACATGAGACAAAAAGTACACAAGTTATCCCAATGCCCCCAAGCCAATTTCTATAAATCATATTTCGCCAACACAAAATCAGGATTAACTCCTATCGCATACAGGGCATTGCTTCGTCCGTCAGCAGCAATACGCATTACAGGCATGCCCAAATCTACTATTTTCAGTAATTTGCCATTATAATCATATACAAAAACCGTACGGGGACATTTACTTGCATTACGTCCAACAGTCCTTTCATCCAACGGATCAACTTCCCGGTCGCGCTCCAGAGTAACAATATACTCTTTAGTCATGCATATGTCTCTCACTCCCATCACACTACGATCAAACCTAATTGCCCCATCAACAACAGAATAGTTTTCTTTTTCAGGCATACGTTCCCATAATAACTTAAAATTGTCTCCTTCCTTTTTATATAAGGCCAAATAAGAAAAATTAAAAGGACCAAAAGCAAGCAGTCCACGATCTTTATCGTATGTTTTATAAGTACCCATATGCTGTTTCACTTCACGAACCGGATAGACTCCAAATGTAGATTCTTTCCCATTTGAACTCACCTTGAAATAATCGTTCTCGCCATTTTCTGTTTCAATCAGATACAGTTGTTTGTCCAGTTTAGCCATTTGTATATTCCGGTCAAAATCTGATAAAGACATAAAAGGTTCTTTTCCGGCAATTAAACTGTCAATAGATAAATAGCCCCTGGTTTTCCCGTTAGCATCATGAGCAGCAATACAGCGATTAATGGAAAAGCGATTGATCAAAGGACTTACAAATTCCTGCGGACCCTCTCCCTTCTGCCCCATAGAACCGATATATTTTCCATCGGAAGAACGATGTACATGCAGAAACTTGTTATCAGAGAAAGGATCAGACCATACTAAATAATCGTCTATCAGCAATAAATCACCAGGCATAGTCGTCAAAAGACTATCATTCATTACCTGAGGTTGTAAACTCATTTTATCAGGTACATCTGTGGATGTACAGGAAGTAAACACTGTTAAAACAGAAATAATATAAAAAGCAATCTTGTACATAACTATAATAAATAGATAAAAAACTTCTTATATCTCACCTCTTATTTTATTCAAACATAAGACAAATGCCCCTTGATCTATCTTGTTTTTTAACTCAAAGTTCAATTCATCTGATTGAGAATAGCTCGAATATATATCTTTATTAAAATAAGATACCAAAAAATTAGATCCTATAGAAGTAATCGGAAGATTAATATTCTTACAAGAAAAATCAGCTAACCTATTTAAAGCCATTTCATCTCGTTTCTGATCATAAATGAAAGTATACAATTCCCCTTTCTTATTAAGAACCCCCATTATCATACTATCAATCATAACCGGTGGGCAAGCTATGTAGCAATAATCTTTATCCGAATCCAGTAGAGCATTGATATCTTTCAAATCCTCCGCAACAATATTATAATCGCCAAAATCAAAGTGAAGAATCTGCTTATTTTCACCTTTGCTTCCCAATATATATATATTATTATTTATGACACGATTGTAAATTACATCATCACCAACAGGAATCATTGGAGAGAAAAATTCATAATTACTATCTATATTTTTATCATATTCCAATGCCGTGGCAAGAAGAGCAAACTCATTATCAGTATACGCTATTTGCTTGCCTAATGTCATATCATCCTGATTATATGGAGCCAATCCAAATAGAAATCCATCTTTAGTTGCCTGAAATTGTTCTGCCTTAAATGATATCGGATAATCTCTCAAAAAATTTGATTCTTTACCATATACAAGTATTTTGTTACTCGCACTATCATAAATATAAATGCTCCCATCTTTTTTTACACAAAAATCCGATAAAGAAGCAAACTCTCCGGGGCCCCCACCTAAATTTCCTATTTTTCCTAATATATTTCCCTGCATATCATACATAAGCAATCGCTTCAGATAAGTATCAGCAATATAAATAGTATCATTTAAAATGATTATTTTATCTAACTGTCCTAAAACAAGATCGTTTTCAACATCTTCTGCTAATGCTATTAACAAAGTTGTATCTACCACATTTAATCTCTTGAAATTTTCAAAAGAAGCTTCACTGAAATCAACACGAATGTTACTAATTAACGCCGACTTATTTTTAAGTTTTTGATCACAAGCTGTTAATACTAAAGTTATAATCAAAAATAAATAAAAGATTCTATTCTTCATACATCTATATAAAAAGTAGTAAAAGCATATCATAAATCTCTTTATCAGTATTTATGATATGCCATACATTTAATAAGCACAATCTACCTGATTCTCATTTTTACAATATTTTTTTCCTAAGAAAGGATTTCTTGTTGGACCATGATTATGAGTACCAGGTTCACCACCTCCTGTAGCCAATGCTTCAACATTAGCTAAAGCCAAATCCGACAAAGTGGCTTCCGCACTCTGGCCCTGATAAATATTGTAACCTGTAAACAGTGCAACAACAGCGACTATCGGTATCGCAAATATTTTTTTTTGCATTTTTCCAAATTAATATAAATTAAAGACTAAACATTTTCTGCCTCCTTTCTCGGAAGAGCCAACTCCCTCCGGCAGAAAATCGAAATGCCTCATTAATGTTTTTCATCAGTTTTTTTTATTATATTTGTGCCTGTTAAACCTCCTTTTCTAAAGGTTGTCAGGAGCGGAGAAATAGCTTCCCTATCGACAAGTCGGCTTTACCCGCTCCTTTTCGAACCTGTTACACTTGACCTTAACTAAAGCGGAACTCCACAATGGGCTGGTCATTATTAACATCTGTCGCTGTAATAGTCTTATTTTTTTCATCTACATGGAAACCTGTGATATAACGATCTAAGGTGTATTTACACAAAGGTTCACCCTCAAGATTAAATACATAAATATACTGTCCACCGTCTGTAGCTCTTCCTTCCTTCTGGTGTTGCGCCATGATCTCTTTAAATGTGCGTCCATGAAAAATAGCATAAATAGCATCATCTGTAACCTGTACATCCGAGAATCCCATGATCCCGTCAGGAATTGCATAACCACCTGCCAACTTAAATTCCGGCTCCCCTTTTGGACCTTGACAGACTTTATGAGAACCATTTTGAAGATTATAAATTTCAAGAACCTCTCCTAATTGAGTAGCGGCAATCAACACACCATTGTGAGGATTGTAGTCAATAAAACTACGCCAAGCTTGTGCCAAAGCCGGACGAGCTTCCTTCAAGGCTTCTTCATTGGAAGAAGGAATTGTCCCACTTTTCTTCAAGAACTTCCCCTGCCGGTTCACCCAGCAAAAACGACTATCTCCCGAATAATCGGGTATTAGAAAAGTAGTATCATTGAATGCAACAAAATCAAGAGCACGCAGAATGCTGTCTTTATCGAAAGAGATCGCTTCTGCACGCAGAAGCGAATCTCTATCCGAAACAAACTCAAACCTAGTTAACTCGCCTTTGTTGGCATCTAAAGTCCAATACGAACCATCTATACATTTCACTGTTTCTACTGAAAGCATCTCTTCCGGTGAGTCTCCCCGCCTGCCAAACGAAGACAGATAGTGGAAATCAGGGTAATGAAAAAGATGACAATACACATCACTACCATGTAAATCCAAAACGACCGCCTGATCACCGGACACATGAATCCGAAACGGATAACGCATATAAACTGAATCAAGCTGAATGACCTTGGAGTGTAGTGTCTCTTCCTTAGGGAAAGAAGCATACAACACTCGATCTTTCGGCAAATCCAAAGTGCACCCGGTAAATATTACCAAAAGAACGAGAAATGTCAGATAGTATTTCATAATTCTTAATTACCGATAATATAATACTTTGGATCCGTCATTGGGACAAACCACTGAACCATATCCAAAACATATAGCAGGTGAAGTCCCTTCACCTGTCGCCAATGCCTCTATGTTCATCATTACTAATGATGAAGGATTTTCTCTCTTTTCTCTTATAAACATAGAGACTATAACTACTGTAATAACGGCCAATACTGCCAAAATCTTTATTTTCATTTTACCAATAAATTAATAAATATCAGCAAAGATAAGCGAGCAGACAAAAGCATGCAAACATTCTACGTCAACACTTTTATTGATAACGTCATTTTATTTGATGACGTCTAAATATCAATATATTAAGTTCTAATAAAGTAGTAATTGATTTTATCACTAATTCAACAAATAAGGCGGTAAATTAAAACTTTTAAAGTAACTTTGCAGCACCAACACAAGATATGGCAATATGAATAAAAGAATATTTTTAATAATCGGAGTCATTATACTATTTATTATGATTGCTATGGGTGCTTCAACCTATACAATTATCCACTCCCTTATTCAAAAAGAAAAAGAAACATTCAAGCCACAAGTCGAAAATATTTTAAAAGAAGCGGTAATTAACAGCATAGCTCAAAAGTGCAAGGATTTACCTTTGAATGGACTTAGTAATTCACCTAAAAAAATAGGAACATACGAAACTCGTACTTTTTGTTCAAAAGATACGCTATTTACTTATCAACATAAAATTCAAGATATCGATACCGAAATATTCTTCGCCCGCCAATTAGGGTTACTTATGATGGAGCGTTTACAAAGCTATGATATAGAAGATCTAATAATTAAGCACTTAAATAAAAACGATATACAGGGATATGTCAATACCGGAATCATTGTTTCCAAACATCTACAGAGAGAAATATGGAGTCAGCCCCCAAGTAGTATCCCTCATAATTCAGAAAAGATTATCTACCATTTGGAGGATGAAATTATTAGCGTAGATTACATTATGTATATCGACTATAGTTTCTCAACTTTGTGGAAGCGAATGCCTAAAACCAATATCTACATCAATTTAATAGTGGAACTGATTCTCATCTACATCATCATTCTGTTTATACGGTATCATAGGAAGTATCGAAAAAAGACATCAGTACCAGCAGCCGATACAGCAGAGCCTGCACCTCATATCATCGAAACCATACCAGTCGGCAGTAGTGTAGAAACAGAAAAGCAAACTAATTCTACTATAAAAGAAGAGTTATCATTAAAGGATCAATTTGTTTTTGAAAAAGATTTTGTCTTATTCAACAACCATCCGATCAAAATGCCTAATCAGCAACAAAAAATATTAACTTTTTTCTTAAACAGTCCAAATTACAGAATAAACAAAAGTGATTTAAAGAAAGAATTCTGGCCTCAAAATGCTGATCCAACCAATAATATGACAAGTGCCATCAACAAATTAAAAAGAATTTTAGAAGAAATAGGCAGCAAATATACGATCATAACAGATAAAAAAAACGAAGAATGTTATATATTGGTAGATGACAAAACTACATAAAAACAGGAAGTTAACATTGTAACTTTACGAAGTTAACATCGTAATTGCAAGAAATTAACTTCGTAAAATTACGATGTTAACTTCTTGTAGACTATCTTATTGATTTCTTCCTCTCCATAAGAACCCTAAAAGCATACAGAATAAAAAAATGTGCGAGATACATCACGCACCCCGCACACAGCAACCATTTAAGTATTAAACAATTAAACTAAAAACATATGATAGTACTATATAAAAAAACAAGTCCCAATCCAGTGTTACATCAATGTTAACACCGAGATGAAACTACTCTTAGAATTTTCTCACACATATACTCATTCTCCTGTAGGAGTTTATTAGAGCAACTTTTCAACTCAGACTGCTCCATTTCAAATGCCTTATTTATCGCAATAGATAAATCATATAATGGAAAATACCCTCTATCACTCTGAACAGGTTTTGCAGTAAAACCGGCAACATATTGACTCATAAACGTAGCATCAGTAACTAAACCATTCCAACCATAAGAATCAACAATAATCACAGGCTTATGATTTAAAACAGCTTGAGCAGCGAAAAGTCCATCACTTATGATTAAATCAGCCTTCGAAGCATGCTCCATCACTTCGGAGGTCTGGCATAGCTGCGCTTGGAAAGTTTGTACAACCCGAGTGAAATCACGTAGTTTCAAATCGACTACAGACGTAGTACTCCACGTGGAATATCCTTTCAGCAGAGCTAAGACCCTCAATATAGAATGAAACTCATTAACCCAAATCAAAATAGATTTCTTTTCATTATCATTCACATTATTCGTCCATCTGTCACGAGAGGGCAACAAACAAGTATCACCCATTAATTCATTGACTGACAACAAATTGTTTTGCAAATTCATTTCTTTAACACGAACATACTCTTCATCTTTAAAAGTGATAATCAAAGGATAATTTACCCACTCTTGTTCACTTACTTCCGATGTATAGTTCACGTCATACCCCGCACCTTTCAATAAGGAAACCAAGGCTTCCAGATTACCTAATTGCGTATACGTTCTGTCGCATGTTGATAATAAAATTCTCTTCATTATAACAACTATTCTACAATAAACTGTCCATATACATACCCACCAGCTGCATTGGTAAATTCAAGCACATAAGTTCCCGGAGTTAAATCAGCAATAGAGAACGAAGTAATCTGACCGGCAGCATTTACATCCATAGAAGACGAATAAACTTCTTTTTTAGCATCTGTAATTTCTTTCACTGCGATATCTACATTACCTATAGCCTTTGAGAACTTAATAAATAAGGTAGAACCATCGATATCTGCAGAAATAGGAATGAGTGGATTGATGGAACGGCTACCTTCCTCTATAATTTCTCCATCCAAGATAATAGGTCTACGAAGGACTTCATTTGACATAGCATACATGGATTGTCCAATGAACAATGCCACAATCAATGATAAAATAACACGCAATTTCATATTTTATTTGTTTTGGTTTCGTCAAATATAGCGCATTTGGCTAAGATAGCAAAACAAATCACCCGGACAAATACAGCAAGGGTTAATACCACATAAAACACTATATATAAACAGTTTACACAAACAAGTAGAGGCATATACCCGGACAGATAGCATAAAATTAAACTAATATTTCTGCAAGAAATCATCCAAATCATCGGATACTGATAAATTTAATCGTTTTTTTAAACGTCCTTTAGCTTTTGTCACCGACTCAGAAGTCGTTAGAAAAGCGAGTCCCAAAACTTCATGTGTAATGCCAAATTTCAACAAGCAACAAATTTCGATATCATGCTTAGTCAAATTAGGAAATTCCTTTTTAATACGTATAATGAAATCATTGTGTAAAGCATTGGATAGATGAAATAACTTATCCCAATCACCATCCAAAAGTTGTTTTTTATCAGAGGCATTTTCCATGTCCTCTTTCTTTCTCAACATTAGTAGTATACGAAGTCCTTGCATGTAGATAGCATAAAGATCACCATCATCACTATCTGGTATATTCCCCTTCTTCTCAACTAAATGAACAGATAATGTTCTATTCTGATCTTCAAGAACGGACACCTTTCCTTGTAATTCTCCTATCTGATTTCGATAATCTCGTAATGTCTCTTTTTGCAAGTTTCTATAATTGAGTATTTGCTCTTGATACATTTCTATCTCGGTAACGTTCTGACGAATTCTTTGGCTAATATCTCTGATCAACTTCTGATTGGTTCGATATTTATAATAGATGTATACAATAACCAATATAGCAATAAAGCCTATAAACGAACCGATCAAGAGAATGTTCTTTTTCTCAATACTGGCTTGCAAACTTTCTTTCTGCCATTTTTCACTATCATACTTACCCTGCAAGTCCGCTATGTTATTCCGAGTTTCAATATCTCGAGTTATTATTTGTAAAGAATCTGCTATATCCTTATATCCAACAGCACTCTTAAAATCATTCAATTCTTTTTTCAAATCATATAGGCACTCACAAGCATCTCTCTTTACTATTAAATTCGCACTCTCAAGACACAATGCAAGATACATTTCTGCATCCTTCAACCTACCCATATACAAATATAAATTACCTAAAGCTAAATATCCAGAATATAATTTCTCCTGATCCTTTTCTTTCTTCAAGAAAGACAGAAAATAATATTCAGCCCCAACATAATCCCCTTGAGAACGATGAATAACCCCCAATTCTAAAAGTATAGATCCCACAGCCGAATATTCTTTCTGACTAGAAATATACAAAGCCTTATCATAATAATAATATGCACTATCTATTTGATTCTTATATAAAAACGCCCTTCCTATATTTCTATTAGCATATGTCATACAAAGTGAATCTGAAATACCAGAATAGTAAGCAAAAGATAATCTATAGTCATTCAATGCTGCATCAAATAATTTTTGCCTTCTGTTCAAATCTCCTATTCCTTCTGACACTAACCCTAACAATTTAAACTGCTTAGTATTCTGAAGTACATCTTTCGCCTTCAAATAAAATTTCATAGCGTCTTCCACTTTATCAAGACTTTCCATCACTCTTCCATAATAATAGAAAGCTTTTCCTTTGGATACAATATCTTCAGTATAAGATCCATAATAACCAACCGCAAATTTAATAAGGGAATCCGAAGTAAATTTCATGTAATTCTTGTCCATAGCCTGAGTCATTAGCAGGCTATAATCTGCTTGAGCTTTGCCATGAAGGCTTTCAGGAGTTGGGATGTGCTTTAAAATAGTCATAGCACTATCCGGATCAGATTCCATTATTCTCTCAGCTTGAGACAATGATAATACAACTGTATCCGGTGTCGAATGACATGATACAACCAAAAGACCAAATAAAACAACAAAAAGATAACCAAATCGTAAGTGCGTGTTCATTTTCATTAAGTTTTTCGCAAAAATACGGAAAAAACTTAAAGTTTAACGATTTAAAGTTGCATTTTGTTCCATGCGCTGATGCTCTTCAATCAGCTCCATGTTTGATTTCGCTTTTGTAATAAAATCTTTTACTAATTTATTATTTTTAAAAGAATAAGGAGCATCTTTCATGATGTCCTCAATTTGAGGAGTCATAACCGGATAAGGCAAAGTACTGCAAAGCATCATAAATACACTTGGACCTAAAACCGTTTCGTAATTATCGGAAATAAATTTTTTGATAAAACCATTCATATCCTGCATCAACGAATCACCTTCGTGAGTCAGTTGTTCATGAATATCTGCCAAGTCAGCACCATCCATCACCATGCGTGCCTCTTTACGTTGCAACTCTTCTATCTGGATATCTAATGAGTTCTTTTTATCAATAAAAGCATAAAGTGCATTGTTCAAGGAGGTGCCTTTCGCAACCAATTCAGTATTTGTAATTGAAACTTGAATATTACCTTTTTCAATTACCAAAGGCATGATACTCTCGTCGCCAATATAAAGTGTAGCCATCACTACCGAATCCACTTTGCCTTTCATCGAAAACAATCCATGTATCACTTCTGCAGAATCAATATTAAGCCACTCACCGTTCTGAAGCACTTTAATAAAAAGCATCTTACCATCCAGGCTGGTTACAGAAGAGGCGCCTTCAATCTTATACTTACGGCTACAAGAAGTGAAAACAAAAAGCAAAAGTAAAAAAGGCAATACTTTATTCATAGGATACACAACTTTTTCGGTGACAAAGGTACAACGGATTCGTAAGCAAATGAAACATTTTATCAATATTTAAAACTTGTAAGACTCTTTTCTTTAATAATCCTTATAAACATCTATATAAGGACGGATTTTTCATTTACTTTATCTAAATTTGCACTTTCGGAGTTGACAAATAGTCAATGAGTTATTGAATTAGTCAGCCCGTTAACCCGTAAAATTGTAATCGTATAATATAGAAAATGTCTACTACCTACGCACCCTTTGCCAAGCCGCTATACGTAATGCTCAAGCCCGTAGGGGCTGTATGCAACCTTGCATGTGATTATTGTTATTATCTGGAAAAGTCCAGACTTTATCAAGAAAATCCCAAACATGTGATGAGTGATGAATTACTCGAAAAGTTCATCGAACAATACATCAATTCGCAAACTATGCCGCAGGTACTCTTCACCTGGCACGGAGGAGAGACATTGATGCGTCCACTCTCTTTCTATAAGAAAGCGATGGAACTGCAAAAGAAATATGCTCGCGGAAGAAGCATAGACAACTGTATACAGACCAACGGTACCATGCTAACTGACGAGTGGTGCGATTTTTTTCGTGAGAACAATTGGTTGGTAGGAGTTTCGATAGATGGGCCTCAGGAATTTCACGACGAATACCGAAAGAACAAACTTGGAAAGCCATCGTTTGTGAAAGTCATGAATGGTATCAATCTTTTAAAAGAGCATGGAGTAGAATGGAATGCCATGGCGGTAGTGAACGATTTTAATGCAGACTATCCGCTCGACTTTTATCATTTTTTCAAGGAGTTAGATTGCCATTATATTCAGTTTGCCCCAATAGTGGAACGAATTTTTCCCCATAAAGACGGACGCCATCTGGCATCCCTGACACAACGGGAAGATGGAAAAATAGCTGAATTCTCCGTTACTCCTGAACAATGGGGAAACTTTCTCTGTACACTTTTCGACGAGTGGGTGAAAGAAGATGTAGGTAACTATTATATCCAACTTTTCGACTCAACGCTTGCCAACTGGGTAGGAGAACAACCGGGTGTCTGTTCTATGGCAAAAACTTGCGGACATGCCGGTGTAATGGAGTTCAATGGCGATGTATATTCATGTGACCATTTTGTGTTTCCGGAATTCAAATTGGGAAACATTTACAATCAGACTCTGGTGGAAATGATGTACAGCGAACGCCAGACGTCTTTCGGACAAATGAAACAGAACTCACTGCCCACCCAATGTAAGGAATGCGAATTTCTGTTTGCCTGCAACGGCGAATGCCCTAAGAATCGTTTCAGCCGCACAGCAAACGGCGAACCGGGGCTCAACTACCTGTGCAAAGGATATCATCAGTTCTTCAAACATGTGGCTCCTTACATGGACTTTATGAAAAATGAACTAATAAACCAACGTCCGCCCGCTAATGTGATGGACGCTATCAAAGGAAACAAATTGATCATAGATTAAAATAGAAAAGCAACAAATCATACTAATTTTTTAATAAACTAATGAACAGACTCAAACTTTACTTACTGGCGCTGACTGCGTTGGTCGTTTGTTCCGCAAAGGCGGACGAGGGTATGTGGTTACTGCAACTGATGCAGGAACAACACTCTATCGATATGATGAAAAAACAGGGACTGAAACTTGAAGCCCAAGACCTGTATAATCCGAACGGAGTTTCACTGAAAGATGCTGTAGGTATCTTCGGTGGGGGATGTACCGGAGAAATCATTTCACCGGAAGGATTGATATTAACTAACCATCACTGCGGATACGCTTCTATCCAACAACATAGTTCTGTTGAACACGATTATCTGACAGATGGCTTTTGGGCAACCTCAAGAGACAAAGAGCTGCCTACACCGGGGTTAAAGTTTACATTTATCGAACGTATAGAAGACATCACTAATATCGTAAATGCCAAAATCGCTGCAAAAGAAATCACCGAGACAGAATCATTCAGCAGTGCTTTTCTCAATAAACTGGCCAAGGAATTGTTCGAAAAGAGTGACCTGAAAGGAAAAAAAGGAATCGTTCCGCAAGCATTGCCTTTCTATGCCGGAAACAAATTCTACATGTTTTATAAGAAAGTATATCCGGATGTACGCATGGTTGCCGCCCCGCCTTCATCAATCGGCAAGTTCGGCGGAGAAACCGACAACTGGATGTGGCCACGCCATACCGGTGACTTCTCAATGTTCAGAATCTACGCCGATGCCAACGGAGAACCGGCAGAATACAATGCTTCCAATGTACCCTTGAAAACTAAAAAGCACCTGAACATTTCTATCAAAGGGCTTAAAGAGGGAGATTATGCAATGATTATGGGATTCCCGGGAAGTACCAGCCGTTACCTCACTGTATCGGAAGTAAAAGAGCGTATGGAAGCAAGCAATGCTCCCCGTATCCGCATCCGCGGCACCCGTCAGGACGTACTGAAAGAAGCCATGAATGCCAGCGACAAAGTACGTATTCAATATGCCAACAAATATGCAGGTTCCAGCAATTATTGGAAAAATTCTATCGGTATGAACAAAGCCATTATCGATAATAATGTTTTAGGCACGAAAGCAGACCAGGAAGCAAAATTTGCACAATTCGCCAAAGAAAAAAATAACACTGACTATATGCAGGTTGTATCTAAGATCAATGAAGCCGTATCAAAAACCTCTCCGATCAAATATCAGCAGACCTGCCTGACCGAAACATTCTTCGGCGGTATTGAATTTGGCAGTCCTTATCTGGTGATGGATAAACTGAAAGAAGCGTTAGAGCAGAAAAACGACTCTAATATTCAGGCTAACATCAAGGTATTAAAAGAGGTGTTTGACAACATCCATAATAAAGATTACGACCACGAAGTAGATCGTAAAGTAGCCAAAGCTTTGCTACCACTTTATGCAGAGATGGTTCCTGCCGGACAGCGTCCCGCTATCTACGAGGTGATTGAAAAAGAATATAAAGGAGACTACAATGCATACGTGGATGCAATGTATGATACTTCAATTTTAGCAAATCAGTCTAATTTTGATAAGTTTATCAAAAAGCCAACTGTAAAGGCAATCGAAAAAGATATAGCCACACAATACTCACGTGCTAAATTTGATAAATATACCGACCTGGCTGCACAGATGGGCAAACTGCCGGAAGAACTGACTTTATTACATAAAACATATATCCGTGGATTGGGTGAAATGAAATTGCCTACACCATCTTATCCCGATGCAAATTTCACAATCCGACTGACTTACGGAAATGTGAAGCCATATAGCCCCAAAGATGGTGTATATTATAAATATTACACAACAACCGATGGAATCCTTGAAAAAGAGAACCCGGAAGACCGTGAGTTCGTGGTCCCGGCCAAACTGAAAGAGCTGATTGAGAAAAAGAACTTCGGACGCTACGCATTACCGAATGGTGAAATGCCTGTTTGCTTCCTGTCTACTAACGATATTACCGGTGGTAACTCCGGAAGTCCGGTATTGAATGAAAATGGAGAACTGATTGGCTGTGCGTTTGATGGTAACTGGGAGTCACTGAGTGGCGACATCAATTTCGATAACAACCTGCAACGCTGTATCAATCTGGATATTCGCTATGTACTATTTATTCTTGAAAAACTGGGAGGATGCGGACATTTGATTAACGAAATGACGATTGTTGAATAATGATGAAAAAGCAATTATTATCTACTACGTTCGCACTGATGGCACTGACCATCAGTGCCGACGAAGGAATGTGGATGCTTACTGACCTGAAAGCGCAGAATGAAGCTGCCATGATGGACCTTGGATTACAAATCCCCATTGAAGAGGTTTACAATCCGGACGGAATAGCTTTAAAAGATGCTGTTGTGCATTTTGGAGGCGGATGTACCGGTGAAATTATCTCAGCGGAAGGATTGGTACTGACCAACCACCATTGCGGATATGGGGCGATCCAGCAACACAGCAGTGTAGATCATGACTATCTGACAGACGGATTCTGGGCAATGAGCCGAAACGAAGAGTTACCATGCAAAGGACTGACAGTAACCTTTATCGACCGTATTCTCGACGTAACGGACTATGTAAATGAACAGCTCAAAAAAGATGATGATCCTAACGGAGTCAATTATTTGTCTCCCAAATATCTGGCAACGGTTGCCGACCGTTTCGCAAAGGCGGAAAAAATCCAAATCACACCGGCAACACGCCTGGAACTGAAACCGTTTTATGGCGGTAACAAGTACTATCTGTTTGTAAAGACCGTCTACAGTGACATCCGCATGGTAGGTGCTCCTCCCTCCTCTATTGGCAAATTCGGAGCTGACACAGATAACTGGATGTGGCCGCGTCACACAGGAGACTTCTCTTTATTCCGCATTTACGCAGACCCAAGTGGCCAGCCGGCAGAATATTCTAAAGACAACGTGCCCCTACAAGTAAAAAAACACCTGACAATTAGTTTGGCAGGAGTAAAAGAGGGTGACTTCACCTTCGTTATGGGATTTCCCGGACGTAACTGGCGCTACATGATTGCCGACGAAGTAAAAGAACGGATGCAAACCACTAACTTCATGCGCCATCATGTACGCGAAGCAAGACAAGCTGTACTGATGGAACAAATGCTGAAAGATCCTGCGGTGCGCATACATTACGCAAGCAAATATGCCTCTTCAGCTAATTACTGGAAAAATGCCATTGGCATGAACGAAGGGCTTGTTCGCCTGAAAGTGTTGGATACCAAAGAAAAGCAACAAGAACAGTTATTGGCAATGGGACGTGAGAAGAAAGATGATTCTTACCAGAAGGCCTTCGACGAAATACGTTCGATTGTAGCTCACCGCCATGATGCGATGTATCATCAACAGGCTATTAACGAAGCATTGGTAACTGCACTTGATTTTATGAAAATCCCTTCAACCGACGGATTGAAAAAAGCGCTTGAAAGTAAAAATGCTTCAAAAATTAAAGAAGAAACCGATAAACTGAAAATTGCAGCAGATAAATATTTTGCATCTGTCCCTTTCCCGAAAGTAGAACAAATCGTAGGCAAAAAAATGCTCGAAACCTATGCCGGATATATTCCGGAAGATCAACAGATCGGTATTTTCAAAGTAATAAACAGCCGTTTCAAAGGAGACAAGAATGCCTTTATCGATGCTTGCTTCAAGTATTCAATCTTCGGGTCGAAAGAAAACTTCGACAAGTTTATCGCTCGTCCTACCCTGAACAAGCTCGATAAGGACTGGATGGTTCTCTTCAAATACTCCATCACAGACGGATTGCTGCAAACAGCTCTCGCAATGAAAGATGCCAATAAAAACTATGATGCCGCCCACAAAGTATGGGTGAAAGGCATGATGGACATGCGCCAGGCCGCCGGCACACCTATCTATCCGGATGCAAACTCGACTCTCAGATTGACTTATGGTCAGATATTGCCGTACGAACCTGCTGACGGAACAGTATACAACTACTATACGACTCTGAAAGGTGTGATGCAGAAAGAAGATCCTGGCAATTGGGAGTTTGTAGTACCCACCAAACTGAAACAACTATATCAGGCGAAAGACTTCGGACGCTACGCTATGAAAAACGGAGAAATGCCAGTATGTTTCATTGTCAATACAGACAACACAGGAGGAAACTCCGGAAGTCCGGTATTCAATGGAAAAGGTCAACTGATTGGTACCGGATTCGACCGTAATTATGAAGGTTTGACAGGAGATATTGCTTTCCGTCCTTCTTCACAACGTGCAGCAGTGGTTGACATCCGCTATACTCTATTTATTATTGATAAATATGCAGGTGCTTCACATATCATCAAAGAACTCGATATTGTGGAATAATATAAAAAGAGAGTGCACTTCACTTAAAGTGTACTCTCTTTCTTTAAAATATCAATGGAAGTATTTTTCAATAAAATTCTTCACTCCCACTGATTACCTGATAGCTTCAGACAAAATCTTCTACCAAATACATCTCTTCAACCATATCTTCTATGGTTTGTTCCAGATTTATTACCGCTTCTTCAGGTGAATCACCATACGCATTACACTGCATACTTACAGTAAGCCAGGCATAATAACCTCCATCGGATGTACGTTCAAGCACATAATCAGTTTTATTCAATTTCATATCGGAAAATAATTAGTTAATGTAGGTACAGTAATGACCGACTGCTGGTCGATAAGTCGTTCGAGTTCTCCTATAATCTGCCGCTCACTACTACGGGCCCAACGAATAAACTCTTTGTTGGGAACATACGTCCCGGCAAAACGTAGCAACGACTCCAAATCAAAAGATTCGCCAATAATTCCGGCACCGGACCGGTAAGCATCATAGGCATTGCAATCCTGTTCGATATGGGCAGGTACCATCAGTACAGGTTTTCCCAAATACATTGCCTCACAAATAGATTCAAAACCGGCCGTACTGGCATATGCTCTGCAACCGGCCATTCGGTTGAGGAATTTCACATCATCAATCTGATGGAAACTTAGGGTAGCATCTACCTTGATTACCTCGTCAACATCCTGTTTATCCCAGAAAAAATGCATAGGTACTTCAGGATGTAAGACATGAAAGGCTTCTACACTATCTGCAAAACCGGAATTAACCATATATCCGTGAATATAATTGCCTTGTTCCGGTTGGATGGCAGTCACTTCCCTACGAAGCAGAGGAGGAACGACGGTTATACCTTCTGCCCGGTCCGGATTCATCTTATGGAAAGAAAGCGCTAACCGCCTATTGGCACGCAGACTCGTCAAACGTGTAAAAAAGCGAAGTATGGAAAGTTGGATCATAGATTTCCGTGGAAACTCAAAGTTTTTATGCAAGAACAGATATTGATGCCCGACGCAGACATAAGGAACAGAGGGACGGAAGAGTGCGTAGGTAAGTCCGGTCAGAAGTTCGTAGAAGTTGATCACGACTTCCGCCCCTGTTTCCTTAATACGCTGATCGATATAACACATGCTGCGAAAGTATTCCGGTGTACGTATCAGGTTATAAACAAAACTCTTTTTCAGATTAGCCCGCTTATTTTCAGTGGTAGGCAAAAAATTCGGACTGGTGAAGCGCTTTACGGGTGCCTGAATACTCCGGTTAAAGAAACCGGGTAAAGTACGTGATGAACTTTTCCCGACAAGTACTTCCACTACTTCGTGTCCATTACGCAACAACATATCTTCCAGAGTAATGGCTTGGGTAAAATGTCCCCTCCCCTCTCCTTGAACGATAAACAAAAATTTCATGATGCTTTAGTTATTGGTGTAGTTTTTTTCTCTTTGTTATTATTTTCTTTCAATAGTTCACTATCAAAATAACGGATAGTCCAGTTTCCTTCTTCATCTTCTGTCAAAGCTGAAAGTGTTTCTACCCAGTCACCCGAATTAAGATAATGAATACCATCACAATAAGTATTGGCAGGGTGATGAATATGCCCGCATATCACCCCATCACACCTTTTAACTTTTGCCAGTCCTACAAGCTCTTTTTCAAAATCAGAAATATAAGAAACAGCGGTCTTCACTTTATTCTTGATAGATTGAGAAAGAGAATAATAAGGCTTACCCTGCTTCATTCTGCGGGCGTTATAAACTTTATTCAACCACAACAGAAAAGTATATCCAGTGTCTCCCAGTTTCGCCAACCACTTCATTTGGGTGGTCACTGTATCGAAAATATCTCCATGGGTCACATAATAACGTTTGCCATGACTCTCATAGATGCAGTCTTTCACAATTTGGACATTATAAAAGTTCAAAGGTGCCAGATTATCCAGAAAGTCATCATGATTGCCACGAACATAAATCACCTGTGTTCCGAAATTCTCCATCATTTTCATAATCACTTTAAAGAAGTCCGTATGTTTAGCTTTCCATTTGCCCAAACCGCTTTTCTGTAAATGCCATCCGTCGATGATATCACCATTCAGGATCAGGCGGTCACAATTAATCGATTTCAAAAAGTGAGTAACCTCTTCTGTTTTGGAATGCTGTGTTCCCAGATGAATATCCGAAAGAACTACTGTGGGATAATACGTGCGTAAATGCATAACTTTTTGTTTTTTCGTTACGCAAAGATCCTGTTTCCAGATTACAGGAGGATGAATGCAAGGTTACTATATGATGAACAAAATCGGGGTTTCTCTGTTATTATAATAAAACAAATAGCTATATTTGCCCTGTCTAAACGAGGGCTTATATTTATCAAAAGAAAGGAAAAAATTATGGAAAAATTCGAAGATTTGATACAGTCACAAAGTCCCGTTTTAGTAGATTTTTTTGCAGAATGGTGTGGACCTTGCAAAGCAATGAAACCGATTCTTGAAGATTTGAAACAACAGATAGGAGAAAAAGCCCGCATTGTAAAAATAGATGTGGATACCCATGAGGACTTGGCGGTAAAATACAGAATCCAGGCAGTGCCTACTTTCATCCTTTTCAAAACGGGAGAAGCAGTCTGGAGACATTCCGGTATGATCCAAGGTAGCGAACTGAAAGGAGTTATTGAACAATACACAATAAAAGACAAAGAATGAAGAAAGTATTATCATTAGTAGCTTTGGCCATGATCAGCACCATTATGTTTGCTGTAAACGATGGAGCCAAGACAAATCAAAACAAAAAGGAAGCAAAAAGCGGTGAAGTCATTGTGATGAATAAAGAGATGTTTATCAACGATGTGTTTGATTACCAAAACTCAAAAGAGTGGAAATACAAAGGTGATAAACCAGCTATCATCGACTTATATGCCGATTGGTGTGGTCCTTGCCGCATGACAGCCCCTATCATGAAATCGCTCGCTAAAGAGTATGACGGGAAGATCGTGATATATAAAGTGAATGTAGATAAAGAAAAAGAATTGGCTGCCCTGTTCAATGCAACAAGCATTCCTCTTTTTGTATTTATTCCCATGGAAGGCGAACCTCAATTGTTCCGTGGAGCAGCAGATAAAGCCACTTATAAAAAAGCAATAGACGAATTTTTGCTGAAACAGAAATAAAGTTTTAATAAAAAACATGATAAAAGGGTATGGTGCCGTCTTTGGCAAACCATACCCTTTTATCAATTACTTAAAGTATCCAACCGGATGATTCATCATCGGAATCTGACCATCTTTCAATTTCAAGGCACTTCTGAGCCGGGTTGTATCCATTGTTGCGCGTGGAACCGTAGCCAGTCGCGCTGCGGAACAAAATAATGAAATATTCTGAGAAACAATCCCTACATCCATAGCTCCTGTCATTTGAGTGCGATTATTTTTCACATCTCCCAATTTTGATAAATCACTGACCAGTACCAATGATAGCGGAGCACTATTGACAAAAGCCTGTCCCCCTGCAACTGCCGAACGATAATCGCCCTCAGAAATCAAGTTAAGCTTATGTCCTTTAGCATCATACAAATAAGTACCTTGCGGAAGGACTACGTAGATATCAACATCTTGACGATTCATGGCCGACGGAGCAGTGCGCTTGCCCTCTGCCGGACGACTAATCCCATTGGCGGCCCACAACAGGTCGGATAAATCGGTGTTGCTCAGAGCTTGGGAAGCATATTCACGGACAGAATGGCGCTCGGATAACGCTTTCATTAACTGTCCGCTACGATTTATATTGGGCTTGGGCAGCTGAATCACCTGATCGGCAGCATAAATTGTCATTGACAAAAGAAGAAAACACACTAAAGACTGTAGTTTTTTCATAATCCTTTTTCTTTTAAGTGAAATACAAATATAAAAAAATCATCAGTTAACGGCCCCATTTCAAAAGAAAGTTTAACAAAAAAGGCCTGTATCCGTATAGATACAAGCCTTTTTCTATAATCATCTATATGATTTATTTCTTACCGAAATAACGGTTATAAAGTCCTTCAAAACCTTTACCGTGACGAGCTTCGTCTTTACACATTTCGTGCACTGTATCATGGATAGCATCCAAATTCAAAGCTTTAGCACGTGTAGCAATGCGCTTTTTATCTTCGCAAGCACCGGCTTCAGCATTCATTCTCTTTTCAAGGTTTGTCTTAGTATCCCATACGCAATCTCCCAGCAGTTCGGCAAACTTAGAAGCATGCTCAGCTTCTTCCCAAGCGTAACGTTTGAAAGCCTCAGCTACTTCAGGATAGCCTTCACGGTCAGCCTGACGGCTCATAGCCAGATACATACCAACTTCAGTACATTCGCCCATGAAGTGATTGTTCAAGTCTTTGATCATTTCTTCGTCACAACCCTTAGCCACACCGATTACGTGCTCGTCAACAAAAGTGAGTGCACCACCTTCTTCTTCAACAACTTCTACGAATTTGCTTGCAGGAGCTTTACACAAAGGACATTTCTCAGGAGCTGCGTCACCTTCATAAACATAACCGCAGACAGTACATCTAAACTTTTTCATTTCGTCTTAATTTTAAATTAATTAGTCAATACGTATATCATTTAAACAATTCTTACAAATACCTTTATAATAGTAATGCATTTCACTTACTTCATGTCCATTCATTTGAAGTCCTTCTATTTGTTTCATTTCAACCTGGCACTTCAAATCATAAATACGTCCACAACGTTTACACAAAAAATGAGCGTGTTGTGAAGTATCTCCGTCAAAATTGGTATTCCGTTCGTCGATAGTAAGCATTTGTGCCGCTCCCTGTTCCGAAAACAGTCTAAGAGTATTATAAACCGTTGTCTTCGAAAGTGTTGGCATAGAGGGAGATAATGCAGTGTATATTTCATCAGCCGACGGATGTGTCCTATGTTCCATCAAATAGTTCATGATAGCAATACGCTGCATGGACGGTTTGATGTTATGCTCTAATAATCGGTTGTATGATTCCATCTTCTTCCTCTTTTACAAAATTGTATTCATTACAATTTTAAATCTGATGCAAAGATAAAGAGTTCTTTTATTTTCGCAAACAAAATACGGATATTTTTTTGATAAAATAGAAAAACGGCATACAAAATGACTTTTGCATGCCGTTTCTTATGACAATAATATGTACGTATTAAACTCCTTTGGGGTTTTCACCATATTGGTTGCTGCCCGGCTGTCCATCTTGGATAGTCAGGAAGAGATACCAAAGGCTACCGATTACCGGCACAAAAGTGATAAACAACCACCATCCACTTTTACCGATATCGTGCATACGACGCACGCTAACAGCAATCATAGGCAGGAGCATAGCCAGATAATAAAGCCCTACAAATACACAAACTGTACCTAAAATGCCATCAATAATACCTGCAACAATAGCGAAAATAGCCATAAACAAGACAAACATCCAGTATTCACGTCTTCTGGCTCTTCCGTCAAAGTCTTTCCACTTCTTCAAAACATCAATGTACTCTTTCATTTTTCTAATTCTTTTAATAGTTAATAATTGTTGGTATTTTGTGTTTATTTCAATAAACCGCTGCAAATATAATAACTATTATTTGTATTTTTTATATTTTCTGCGTTTATTTTTAGCAAAAAATAAAAGGGGAAGATTGTTTCTTCCCCTATAGTACAATGTAAAAGCCCTGTATAAGCCAATCTACAATCCTCTGTTCCGTAACAAAGGTTCTATACCCGGTTCCTTTCCGCGAAAGTTCTTATACATATTCATAGCATCGTCAATTCCTCCCGGAGTGAGAATATAGCGACGGAATCTGGATGCTACTTCCTGATTAAAAAGATCTCCAGTCTCCCTATAGGCTTCAAAAGCATCACTATCAAGCACTTCAGCCCAAATATAGCTATAATAACCAGCCGTATATCCACTATTCATAATATGGTTAAAATAAGTAGTACGATAACGGGGAGGTATCTGATTCGGCAACCCTCGTTCTTTAAGTACAGTTGTTTCAAATTTAACGATATCCATATCTCCGGGAATTTCTTTGAGCACATGATAATCCATATCAAGCAAAGAAGCAGCAAGATATTCGGTCGTAGCAAATCCTTGTCCATACTTGCCACTCTTATCAAGTTTTTCAATCAAAGCAGAAGGAATCACCTCACCGGTCTGGTAATGTTTTGCATATACCTTCAGTACTTCCGGCTCAAATACCCAATGTTCCATAACTTGGGACGGTAGCTCTACAAAATCGCGCGGCACTCCGGATACTCCATAAAAACGTACATCTTTAAACAAATTGTGCAATGCATGCCCAAACTCGTGGAATAAAGTGCTGGCTTCATCTGCACTGAGCAAAGCAGGCTGACCCGAAGAGGGTTTGGTGAAGTTGCACACAATTGTTACTACCGGTGCCAAACGTTTGCCGTCACGATAGGTTTGAGAGCGGTAAGTCCCGCACCATGCACCTGCTCGCTTGCTTGAACGGGGAAAGAAATCCATATAAAGCACCCCCAGATGACTACCGTCCTTATCTTTGCACTCGAAAGCCTGTGCTTCTTCATGCGGTTTTGGTATGTCATTTATTTCGGAAAAAGTGATACCATAAAGTTTATTAGCCACATAGAAGGCGCCGTCACGAACATTATTCAATTCAAGATAGGGACGTATTTCATTTTCGTCCAGACTGAACTTTGCTTTCTTTGCTTTCTCAAAATAGTAGCGCCAGTCCCATCCTTCAGGGGTGAAGTTAGCTCCTTCTTTTTTAATTTCAGCCTGAATGTCAGCTAACTCTTCCTTAGCTTTCGCAACTGCAGGAGTCCAGATCTGATTCAGTAAACGATACACATTCTCCTCGTTCTTCGCCATACGGTCTTCCAAAACATAAGAAGCATAATCGGCATATCCCATCAGTTTAGCTTTCTCCAGACGTAAAGTAACCAATTTCTTCACAATTTCATTATTGTCTGTCTCGTTACCATTATTGCCACGATTGATGTATCCCTTAAATATCTTTTCACGCAACTCACGATTATCCGCATATTGCAAAAAAGGCATCACACTCGGATTGTGTAAAGTAAAAAGCCACTCTCCTTCCAGCCCCTCTGACTTAGCTGCTTCGGCTGCAGATGCCACGAGACTTTCCGGCAATCCGGCAAGGTCCTCTTCCTTATCTATAACCAACCGGAAAGCATTGGTTTCTTTCAGCAGATTCTGCCCAAAAGTCAACTGCAACATTGAAATCTCGCTATTCAACTGGCGCAACTTTGCCTGGTCAACAGAATCGAGATTAGCACCTCCACGAACAAATTTCTTGTAAGTCTCTTCCAGTAATTTATTCTGTTCTTTATCTAAACCCAATTGCTCGCGTCGTTCATAAACCTCTTTCACACGAGCAAACAGAGCAGGGTTCAGACTAATATCATCACGGTGTGCCGAAAGCAATGGGGTAAGCTCTTTGTTTAGGGCCTGCATTTCATCGTTCGTATTACAACTGTTCAACCCATAAAATACTGTATTCACCTTATTTAATAACTCTCCACTCTGATCGAATGCAGCAATAGTATTATCAAAATCCGGAACCGAACGTTGATTTACAATAGCATCGATTTCTTTTTTCTGCTCTTCCATCCCTTTCAGGAAAGCCTCTTTGTAATGCTCTACTTTGATCAGGTCGAACGGTGGAACACCAAAAGGAGTTGAATACTCAGCCAGAAAAGGGTTTCCGGCATCGGTGGCTGCTTTCTGTGCACTTGTGCCGCAAGCAGTCATCACGGCAGCCATTCCGGCAGCCATAAGCATCTTCTTCATGTTTTTGTGCGATTTAATATTATAATGTATCAATTCAAATTTGACAAAAATACAAAGATTCGATTAAAATGCCTACTTTTGCCAGTAGAAATGATAAACCCTGATAGAAAATGAACTACGGATTCGTAAAAGTTGCGGCGGCTGTTCCCCGCGTAAAGGTTGCAGATTGCAAATTTAATTCAGAAAGACTGGAGGGTCTTATTGCCATTGCCGAAGGCAAAGGGGTGCAGATCCTTACTTTTCCCGAAATGTGTATTACCGGATATACCTGCGGAGATTTGTTCGCCCAGCAACTTCTGCTTGAACAAGCAGAAATGGCGTTAATGCAGATTCTGAACAATACCCGCCAGTTGGACATCATTTCTATATTGGGTATGCCGGTAGTAGTCAATTCCACGATTATCAATGCCGCAGTCGCTATCCAGAAAGGCAAAATACTGGGAGTAGTACCTAAAACCTATCTACCTAATTATAAAGAGTTTTATGAACAGCGTTGGTTTACATCTGCTTTGCAGGTCTCGGAAACCAGCGTACGTTTGTGTGGACAAATTGTTCCGATGGGCAACAACCTGTTGTTTGAAACAGCAGAAACAACTTTTGGAATAGAAATATGCGAAGACCTTTGGTCTACGGTTCCTCCAAGTTCTTCACTGGCGCTGCAAGGGGCTGAAATCATTTTTAATCTTTCTGCCGACGATGAAGGGATCGGCAAGCATAGCTATCTTTGTTCTCTGATCAGCCAGCAATCCGCACGGTGCCTCTCCGGTTATGTTTTTTCATCCAGTGGTTTCGGCGAATCAACGACGGATGTGGTTTTTGCAGGAAACGGACTCATATACGAAAACGGTGGCCTGCTTGCACGAAGTGAACGGTTCTGCCTGGAAGAGCAATTAGTTATCAGCGAAATAGATGTAGAATGTATCCGTGCCGAACGCCGTATTAATACAACTTTTGCTGCCAACAAAGCCAATTGCCCAGGTAAAGAAGCAATCAGAGTCTCTACGGAATATACCAACAGTAAAGACCTGGATCTTACCCGTACATTCAACCCACACCCTTTTGTTCCACAAGGAGCTGAACTCAACAATCGTTGCGAAGAAATCTTCTCCATACAGGTCGCCGGACTGGCACAACGCTTAGTACATACAGGAGCCAAAACAGCTGTAGTGGGAATTTCCGGAGGGCTCGACTCTACACTGGCATTATTAGTATGCGTCAAAACATTCGACAAGCTGGGATTATCCCGTAAAGACATTTTAGGTATAACCATGCCGGGATTCGGAACGACCGACCGCACTTATCATAACGCCATCGCTTTGATGAACTCGTTAGGGATTTCGATTCGCGAAATCAGTATTAGGGAAGCATGTATCCAGCACTTCAAGGACATCGGACATGACCTCAACGTACATGATGTAACATACGAAAACTCACAAGCGCGCGAACGCACGCAAATCCTGATGGATGTAGCCAACCAAATCTGTGGATTAGTAATCGGGACGGGTGACCTCTCTGAACTTGCATTGGGATGGGCCACATACAACGGTGACCACATGTCGATGTATGGCGTCAATGCAAGCATACCCAAGACACTGGTACAACATCTTGTACAATGGGTAGCTGAAAATGAAGTCGACGGGGAATCTAAAATAACCCTGCTGGACATTGTAGACACTCCTATCAGTCCTGAACTGATACCGGCAGATGAGAATGGAGAAATCAAACAAAAAACGGAAGATCTGGTAGGTCCTTATGAACTCCACGACTTTTTCCTGTACTATTTTCTGCGATTCGGCTTCCGCCCGTCGAAAATATACTTTCTGGCACAAACCGTATTCAACGGAATATACGATGCTGAAACCATAAAAAAATGGCTGCAAACCTTTTTCCGCCGGTTCTTCAATCAACAATTCAAACGTTCGTGTCTGCCCGATGGTCCAAAGGTAGGAAGTGTCTCCATCAGTCCGAGAGGTGACTGGCGTATGCCAAGCGATGCCAGTTCGGCTGCATGGCTGAAAGAAGTATCCGAATTGTAACAATGACGATACCTCTTTTTAATATGATGTCGCGACCTTTGCAACGTCATATTAAAAAGAGGTAAAGTTATGAAAAGACAATTTATTTTAGCATTTGTACTATTTGTATCCAGTATTGCCCTGAACGCTGCAAATTCAGTGCCGGATGATGACAAATCCGACAACAAGAATAAAGCGGAAGTAAGCTCAGTCGTAAAAACAACATGGGAGTTCTATTCTGCCATTAAACAGCCATCGGCAGAAGCACTGGCCAATGTAACTAATTACAAATTCGGACAAGAAGCCGGTTATCTCTATAACCAGTTCATGAATATCTATGTGGTAAGGGAAGAAGTAGTTCCGGGTGATCCTACCCGTCGTACCGTCATTCGGAAACCTACTATCTACAATGCCGTACGTTCTATCGAAAAACAACTGAACAGAGAACTCAAAAGTAACAAAATGGGGCAGGAACAAGTAACTGCCGAATTTACAAATGTACTCAAAATAGCCATCTCTGCTTTCGACTCTGAAACCGAATCATTCGAAGACGCTTTACAACAAAATCGCAAAAATGCAGCCGCCCTTCTTTCCGTTTTCCAAAACGTAAAACTAACCGATATTTAAACTTTTTCAATAGGTAAACTTATACTTGTAGCAAGCCTCGGACAATGGTAAATCTCTTGTCCCGGCATCTGCTATGCCCAAACACTAAATTAGTACATAACTTATGAACAGTAAATTTTATCTGTTTCTTTGTTGTATGTTTTTGTGCACATCACTTGCTTTTGCACAGACAATCAAAGTAACAGGAACAGTAACAGACAAAATGGGACCGGTAATCGGTGCCACAATCATGGTAAAAAACTCAACGAACGGTACGGTCACCGACATAGACGGACGTTACCGTCTCGAGGCCTCCATAGGTGATATCCTGACTTTCTCTTTCGTCGGATACAATACGGTAGAAAAAGAAGTGAAAAGCAATAATCCTATGATCAACGTTGAACTGACAGACGATGTACAGGCTATAGATGAAGTAGTAGTAACTGCTATCGGTATCAAACAACAAAAGAAAAAGATCGGTTACACCACCCAGCAAATCAATAGTGACGTATTGAATGCAACTCCCAGCCTGAATGTCGGTTCTGCACTTTCCGGGCAAGTAGCCGGCTTATTGGTAGCCAATCCGACCGGTATTTTTCAGGCACCAAGTTTCAAATTACGCGGTAATACTCCTTTGATTGTATTAGACGGTGTTCCGGTAGAAACGGACTTTTTCGATATATCGAGTGAAAACATCGAAAGTGTCAACGTGTTGAAAGGTACAGCAGCTTCGGCGTTATATGGTTCACGCGGAAAAAACGGAGCTATCTTAATTACCAGCAAAACAGCCAAGAAAGAAGGGTTGGAAATCAACTTTTCCACCAACAATATGATTACTGCCGGTTTTGCCGTATTACCCGAAACACAGCATCAATATGGTAGTGGTTCGAACGGCAAATACGAATTTTGGGACGGTGCCGACGGTGGTATCTCAGATGGTGATATGACATGGGGTCCCAAACTAAACGTCGGGACCAAAGTAGCCCAATGGAATAGCCCCATCCGAGACAAAGTGACCGGGAAAGAAATTTCTTGGTGGGGAGATGTGAAAGGGACTCAATATGATGACAAATCACGCTATGAACGAGTTCCTATCGACTGGGTATCTCATGATAACCTGAAAGACTTCCTGCAAACAGGATTAGTAACCAACAACAACATCTCTATCGCCTATAAAGGAGAGAAAGCACGCTACTTTGTAACCGGACAGTATGCTTATCAAAAAGGACAGGTACCCTCTACACAAATGCACAGCGGAGGGGTCAACTTCAACTCCACTTTCGATCTTGCTCAAAACCTGCAACTTGACGCCAATCTGGCGTATAACAAGGTGGTTTCTCCAAGCTATCCACGCTATGGATACGGACCTAAAAACCATATGTACACCATTGTTGTATGGATGGGAGACGATGTGAACGGTAAAGAACTCCGTAAACATAAATATGTTCCGGGACAGGAGGGATATCGCCAGGCCAGCTATAACTACGCATGGTACAACAACCCTTATTTTGCCGCCGAAGAGCTTCAGCAGTCGGAAAACCGTGATGTAGTGAACGGTCAGCTACGTCTCAATTATCAACTCCTGCCCAACCTGAACATTCAGGGACGCGCAGCCTTACGTCAGAAGACAATTCTACAGGAAATGAAAGTTCCCAAAACTTACATGAACTATGGTGACTCACGTGAAGGCGACTACAAAGTCTGGAATGACCACCAGACCAATGTGGATGCTGATGTACTGGCTACCTATACACAAGATCTTACTCCCGATATTCTTTTTACACTGAATGCGGGTAGCTCTGTATTTTACCGAAATTACCGTCAAGAGTACCAGTCTACCGACGGTTTGATCGTTCCTTTCGTATACAGTATCAAAAACACCCAAGGACCATCCATTACCGATGCCAACCGGAACGAGAAATCCATCCGCAGTATTTATGGCTCTGTCAACCTCGACCTTTATAAATATGCTTACCTGACCCTGACGGGACGTAATGACTGGTCATCCACTCTCGCAAAAGGCAGCAATTCTTACTTTTATCCTTCCGTAGCAATCAGTACAATGGTGTCTGAATATGTCAAACTACCTACATTCATGGATTATCTTAAAATGTATGGCTCATGGGCAGTCGTTTCTACCGACTTGTCTCCATACCAGATTATATCTACCTACACTAAAGATACCAACTATGGTTCAAACCCGTCTATCTCCTATCCCTCGTCTCTGGTGAACTATTACATCAAACCCCAGAAAACGACCTCTTGGGAAGCAGGTTTATCAACTTCTTTTTTCCGGAACCGTCTCTCCTTCGACCTGACATATTATCACACGATTGACGAGAACCAGATCATCGACCTGAACATATCGAATGCTTCGGGTTTCACCAGCCGTAAAGTGAACGGTAATCAATATACCACTAACGGATGGGAAATCATGGCAAACGTACAGGCAATCCAAAATAGAGATTTCCAATGGGAATTTGCCCTGAACTGGAGCAAAAGCATAAAGAAGCTGACAGAAATATATGGTGGACAAAAAAAATTCGGTGACTTGAAAGTAGGCGACCGTGCCGACGCATTCTACGGTTCACAATGGCAAAAAAGTGCTGATGGAGAACTGATTCTCGATGAAAATGGCATGCCGACCAAAGACGCCTACAAGCAATATCTGGGACATCTGGACCCCAACTTCCGTATGGGTATGCAGAATACGTTCCGTTATAAAGACTTCACCCTGTCTGTCGATCTGGATGGTGCGTACAAAGGAGTCATCTATTCCGTACTGAGCGAAAAGTTATGGTGGGGTGGTAAACATCCGGAGTCTGTTGAATACAGAGATGCACAATACGCAGCCGGACATCCGGTATATGTGCCCAACGGTGTAGTGGTAACCGGAGGTGAACTGAAACGTGACATTGACGGAAATGTCATCTCGGATACCCGTACATACAGACGTAATACAACAGCCGTCGATTGGCAGCAATGGTGTCAGAATTACCCTTATCAGGCTTATGTGTCATCCAAAGAGAATGCGAAGTTTGCCAATGTATTCGACCGTAGTTACATTAAATTGCGCCGAGTAGCCCTGACCTACAACTTCACTAAATTACTTTCAAAACAAAGTCCCGTGAAAGGACTGACTGCCACAATCTTCGGCAACAATCTTGCTGTATGGAAGAAAGTTCCTTTCGTCGATCCTGACTATACGGGAGACAGCAATGACGGAGGGGCCAACGATCCTACTGCACGCTATATCGGTATGGGAGTCAACATAAAATTCTAAACATGTTATGAAACCAATAAGAATTTATAAAATGAAAAAGATATTATTATTTATGGCATCCATATGGATGTGCGTATCCTGCGGAAACCTGGAAAAGATGAATATAGATCCGGACAACGCCACTCAAACCCATCCCAAACTTTTGCTGACACAAATCAGTATGAATGCATTCAAAAGAGGAACCGACGGAATGTATGCTACTAAAAAAGTGATTCAGACTGACGGAGAAAGTGCCGACCAATACTACAAATGGACACGGGGAAGCTTTGGCTACTACAATAACCTGAGAAATGTACAAAAAATGGGTGAAGAAGCCGAACGTGTGAACGCTCCGGTATATACGGCGCTTACCAAATTCTTCCGTGCCTATTACTTCTACGAACTGACCTTACGCTTTGGGGACATTCCTTACCGCCAAGCCTTAAAAGGAGAAAAAGAAGAGATCTATACTCCTGAATACGATACTCAGGAAGATGTTTTCACGGGCATCCTTCAAGAACTGAAAGAGGCAGATGAAATACTGGCAAATGACGCCTCTGTAATTGATGGTGATATTATTTACAATGGTAATGGCAATCAATGGAGAAAGCTGATCAACTCTTTCCGGTTGAAAGTACTGATGACTCTTTCGAACCATACGACTGTGGGGAATCTTAATATTGCCTCCGAATTCAAGGCCATTGCAACAGGCAGCCCACTAATGGAAAGCCTGACCGACAACGGGCAGCTGGTTTATCTGGATCAACAAGGGAATCGATACCCTCAGTTTAACGCACAATGGTCCGGCTATTACATGGATGATACTTTTATCCAACGAATGCGTGAACGTCGGGATCCACGGCTTTTTATCTTCAGCGCACAAACCAATAAAGGAAAGACTGAAGGAAAGGCCATCGACGATTTCAGCTCTTACGAAGGAGGTGACCCGGCAGCTCCTTACAGTGATGCTATCATTAAAGTAAGTGAAGGAACCATATCACCTATCAATGACCGTTTCCGCACAGACCCTATTGTAGAACCAACCATGTTAATGGGGTATGCAGAACTGCAACAGATTCTCGCCGAAGCTGTCGTACGAGGATGGATCAATGGCAATGCGCAAACATATTATGAGAATGGTATCCGTGCCTCTTTCTCCTTTTATGAAACACATGCCAAAGCCTACGCCTCTTATCTCAATGCCGATGCGGTCAACCGATACTTACAGGAACCTTTGGTCGCCTTCGACAAAGCTGCCAACGTAGACGAACAGATAGAGCGCATCATTATGCAAAAGTACCTTGTAACCTTCTATCAAGGCAACTGGGATTCTTTCTACGAACAATTGCGCACCGGTTACCCGGACTTCCGCCGGCCTGCCGGAACAGAGATCCCTAAACGTTGGATGTATCCGCAAGGTGAGTACGACAATAACGGAGCTAACGTAGAAGCGGCCATCATGCGGCAGTTTGGTACAGGAAATGATAAAATCAATCAAACCACCTGGTGGCAAAAAAAAGACTAACCCAAATTCAAAAAAGTTATAACGATGAAAAAAATAATTCTAAGCAGTGCACTGCTACTGGCAAGCTTATGCGGACAGGCACAACAGGCTCCAGAAAAAATAAACTTCAATAAGAACGGAGAATTCAAGATTGCACAGTTTACCGATATGCACCTGGGACATGACCAGGAAAAAAACATGATTGTAGCAGACATGATAAAAGAAGTACTTGACTCTGAAAAGCCGGATCTTGTGGTTTTCACAGGAGACATTACCACGATGGACGAGGTCAGCCAGGCATGGGAAGCCATAGCCGGCGAACTCGCCACTCGCCAGCTCCCCTGGACTGCCGTCTTGGGTAACCACGATGATGAATATGCAGTAAAACGGGATGAGATTATACGTATCATCCAGCAACAACCTTATTGTATGATAAAAAACATCGCTGAAGGTATTAAGGGAGAAGGTAATCACATTATCCCAATCTATGGTTCGGCAGATAACAAAAAAGTAGCTGCACTGCTCTACTGTCTGGACACGAATGCCTACTCAAAACTCAAAACAGTGAAAGGATACGATTGGATCGGACAATCACAAATCAACTGGTATACCCGTGAAAGCCAAAAATATACCGAGCAGAACGGAGGACAACCTCTGCCCGCATTAGCTTTCCTCCATATTCCATTGCCGGAATATACTCAGGCATGGGAGTCATTTGATACCAAACGATACGGCGACCGCAACGAGAAAGAATGCAGCCCAAACATAAATAGCGGAATGTTTACCCAAATGCTGGAATGCGGTGATGTGATGGGAATTTTTGCCGGTCATGACCATGTGAACGACTACATCGCTACACTTTACAATATCGCTTTGGGGTACGGACGCGCTTCGGGCGGTAAAAACACTTATGGTGACAAAACACCCGGCAGCCGTATGATCGTTCTTAAAGAAGGTAAACGGGAATTCGACACTTGGCTTCGTGAGAAAGAAAATACGGAAAAGCTAAATGTCTGCACCTATCCGGACTCGTTCGTGAAAAAGAAATAGAGATCCTTCTTTTTCAGCTTACACAAAACGTTCTATAAGGAAAGTTACAGAGTTATTCATAAATCCCCCTTTTATAATAAACGTGCATTTATTACAAAAGGGGGATTTATAATTAAAAAAGCAAAGATAATCCTTGATTCTTTACAGTACCCCTTTACTGGATGGCAATTCAAAATGATAAATATCCCGTTTCAATGCCATTTTCAGTGCACGGGCCAAAGCTTTGAAAATACCTTCTATCTTATGATGTTCATTCTGTCCCTCGGCTTTGACATTCAAATTCATCTTGGCAGCATCGCTCAACGACTTAAAAAAGTGTAGAAACATCTCAGTGGGCATCTCTCCTATTTTTTCACGTTTGAATTCGGCATCCCATACTAACCAAGGACGACCTCCGAAATCAAGGCATACCTGGCAAAGGCAATCATCCATGGGTAAAGCATAGCCATAACGTTCAATTCCACGTTTACTGCCCAGCGCCTGATAAATACAATCGCCCAAAGCTATGGCCGTATCCTCTATGGTATGATGCTCGTCTACCTCCAGATCACCCTTCACCCGAATGCTCAGATCCATGCCGGAGTGCTTACCGATCTGCTCAAGCATGTGGTCGAAAAAGCCCAATCCGGTAGAAATTTCACAGGCACCATTACCATCCAAGTTGAGAGCTACCCAAATATCCGTTTCCTTTGTCGTACGATGCACTTCTGCTTTTCGTTCTCCTGCAAAAAGAAATTCAGTTATCCGGTCCCAGTCTGTAGTAGCAAGGACACAGTAGGATTCTAATCCCTTTTCTTTCAATAAGTCAGTGTTCTCCTGAAGATAGATAGCACGGCAACCTAAATTTTTGGCAAGTTCGACATCTGTCGGACGGTCACCTATGACAAAACTGCCTTCCAGATCATATTCCGGATTAGAAATGTATTTAGTCAGCATACCGGTACGCGGCTTCCTCGTAGGTGCATGATCTGCCGGCATACTACGGTCTATCAATATATCATCGAACGTAATACCTTCTCCCTCTAAAGTTTTCAGCATCAGATTGTGGGCCGGCCAGAATGTCTCCTCCGGAAAAGAAGAAGTACCCAGTCCATCCTGGTTGGTCACCATAACAAATTCAAAGTCGAGTTTACTATGGATAAATCCCAGATTACGAAAGACTTTAGGATAAAACTCAAGCTTCTCCAAAGAATCGAGTTGATAGTCGATGGGAGGTTCGATGACAAGAGTGCCATCACGGTCTATAAACAGTACTTTTTTTTTCATTTTTCCTATTGATATTTTTTCAGTGCTCCAATCAGTCTGGCATTCTCAGCCCGTGTACCTACAGTTACACGAAGACAATTACCACACAATGAAATGGAATTTCTGTTACGTACAATAATTCCCTCTCCCACCAGGTAGTTATAAATCTTCACCGCATCGGTTACACGCGCCAGGAAAAAATTCGCATTCGACGGAAACACCTGTAACACGCAAGGCAGCTCAATAAAAGCTTCTTCCAGATATCCCCTCTCCTCTTTCAACGTTTTTACCCAACGTTCTATCTCGTAATATTTGTGAAGCATCTCTATAGCTTGCTGCTGGGTCAACTGATTCACATTATACGGATATTTAATTTTGTTCAGGATTGCGATAATCCCTTCGGAAGCAAAGGCCATTCCCAAACGAATGGCTGCGCACCCAAATGCCTTGGAAAAGGTCTGTAAAACAACCAGATTCGGATATTTATCCAACTCGGATAAGAATGACGGTTGGTCAGAGAAGTCATTGTAAGCTTCATCCAAAATAACCAATCCTTCGAATCCGCCAATGACCTTTACTATCTCAGAACGAAGCAGATCGTTTCCCGTGGGATTATTAGGAGAACAAATAAAAATCATCTTTGTCCGTTCATCCGCCGACGCCAACAACTCTTCAGCCGAAAACTGGAAATCATCGTGGAGTAACACTTTGCGATATTCCACATCATTGACATCGGCACAAACCTGATACATGCCGTATGTAGGATCAATGGCTACTACGTTATCTTCACCCGGTTCACAGAAAGCACGGAATACCAGGTCGATAGCTTCATCACTGCCATTCCCGAGAAATATATGGGCGGGAGGTACTTTTTTGATTTTAGATAACTCCGATTTCAGATCCCGCTGCATCGGATCGGGATAACGATTGTGCGGTAAGTTATAGGGATTCTCGTTAGCATCCAAAAAGACGGATGCAGCCGCTCCGTTATATTCGTCACGAGCCGAAGAATAAGGTTTTAGCCTCCAGATATTCGACCGGGTTAATTCTTGCAATGTTCTCATTTTCTTATCTCCTTTAATCTAACGGTTACTGCATTTTTGTGTGCATCCAAATGTTCATTTGCAGCCATTACTTCGATAGCCGGACCAATAGCAGCCATTCCATCAGGAAGTATCTCCTGAAAGGTAATTTTACGGATGAAACTGTCGAGACTTACCCCACTATAAGCTTTGGCATAACCATTCGTTGGCAGGGTATGATTAGTTCCCGAAGCATAATCACCTGCACTTTCGGGAGAGAAGGCTCCCAAGAATACAGAACCGGCATTAATGATCCGTCCGGATACTTCCATGTAATTCTTAGTCTCAATAATCAGATGTTCTGGCGCATAAGCATTAGTCAATTCCAGCGCCTCATCCATATCCTTCACTAATATCAACTTACTATTGGCCAAAGATTTCTCGGCAATGTCGCGGCGGTTCAGATAGCCCAACTGTCGCTCAACTTCATATACGACTTCCGTTTGCAATTTTTCAGACGTCGTAATCAACACAGCCTGACTATCCACTCCATGTTCCGCCTGAGACAGAAGATCAGCGGCAACAAACACTGGATTAGCAGATTCGTCAGCCAGCACTTCTACTTCTGAAGGTCCGGCCGGCATATCAATGGCTACATCCCTCAAGCTAACAAGTTGTTTGGCTGCTGTAACATACTGGTTTCCCGGACCAAATATCTTATAAACCTTAGGAATACTCTCTGTTCCGTATGCCATAGAAGCAATGGCCTGTACTCCACCCACCTTAAATATTTTGCTGACTCCGGCCAAATGGGCAGCAAAAAGGATTGCCGGATGCACTTTCCCATTTTTGTCAGGTGGTGTGCAAAGTACAATCTCTTTGCAGCCGGCAATCTTGGCAGGAATTGCAAGCATAAGCACGGTAGAGAATAAAGGGGCCGTTCCTCCGGGGATATATAAGCCGACCTTTTCAATGGCTACTGCCGTCTGCCAACAAGTAACCCCTTCCATAGTATCTACCTTTTTCCCCTCAAAACGCTGTGCAGCATGGAAAGCCTCAATATTGCGTTTAGCCAGATAAATGGCAGCTTTCAATTCTATAGGAACCTCTTTTTCAGCTTCTTCAATCTCTTCGAGTGTAACGGCCAGTGAAGTGAGTTCGGCTTTATCAAACATAGCTTCATACTCCATCACCGTCCGGTCCCCACCAACTCTTACACGATTAATAATATCACGTACAGTATCAAAAAGGCTTTCTGTGTTGAGTACGGGCCGCTTCAGAATTTCATCCCACTGCGATCTATCGGGGTATTTAATCAGTTTCATTATTTTTTTAATT
The DNA here is from genome assembly GCF_018860125.1 of Bacteroides sp. HF-4919. Lineage (NCBI taxonomy): Bacteria > Pseudomonadati > Bacteroidota > Bacteroidia > Bacteroidales > Bacteroidaceae > Bacteroides > Bacteroides sp. HF-4919. Next base: position 305,510 of record NZ_JAHKNF010000005.1, on the reverse strand, counting down.
AAAAGTTCAACAAACAGACTCGCTTAAATAATCATCTTTTCAATAGGCAATACTAAAATTCCCTCCGCTCCCAGTGCTTTCAGTTTGCCTATAATCTCCCAAAATCGTTTTTCATCAAGTACTGTATGCACAGAGCACCAGCCTTCCTGTGCCAATGGCATTACGGTAGGACTCTTCATCCCCGGCAATACGGCAATAATATCATCCAACTTATCTTTAGGTGCATTCATCAATACATATTTTTTATCTTCGGCTGTTTTCACGGCATCCATACGGAAAAGCAATTCGTCCAATACCTCTTTCTTCTCTTTACTCATATTCTTATTGCCTATCAGCAGAGCTTCCGACTTCATCACGACCTCCACTTCTTTCAGACGATTGCTGACCAACGTAGAACCGGAACTGACAATATCAAAAATGGCATCCGCCAGTCCGATGCCTGGAGCAACCTCTACAGATCCGGTAATGACATGAACCTCGGCTTTAACTCCATTACTTTTCATGAAATTATCCAGAATTCCCGGATATGAAGTAGCAATTTTCTTTCCATTAAACCAACTTAGACCGGGATATTCAATATCTTTGGGCATAGCCAGAGATAAACGACATTTGCTGAATCCAAGACGCTTAATAATTTCTGCGTCTTCTTGTTTTTCTACGAATTCATTTTCTCCCACTATACCAAGATCAGCAACTCCCGTAGCCACAGATTGTGGAATATCGTCATCACGGAGGAAAAGCACCTCAATTGGAAAATTAGACGACTGTACGAGTAAAGTACGTTTAGTTGTGCTCAGTTTGATGTCTGATTCTTCAAGAAGGGCCATCGTTTCTTCAAAAAGGCGCCCCTTGGCTTGTACTGCGATTCTTAACATAATTACAATATCTTAATTTACAATTTAAATTCAATATCCGGAAAATAAAAAAGGCCCACCTTATCGGTAAGCCTCGTATTCTATCATATATATACACAATATCATCCTGCCCACCGAGTTATTCGATCGAGTAATGATGATGGCGATGTGTAATAGTAATGTTCATATCTTCATTCTTTATGCGACAAAAATAAACTATTAGTTCCGAATCACCAAACAATTATCAGAAAAACTTCCGTTTTTCTTTCAAATCAAAGGGAGTATCTCTTCATCTTCTACTCCACATGATAAAAAGTGCATCTCTTCTTTAGCTTTTTCCTTCGGAAAAGTGAAATAAGTGCAGATCGCTTCCGTACACAATTCTCCATTTTTGTTATAAAGACGTGCCTCTATCAGTACAATATTGCGTTTCACCTCTTTAATATGTGCCTTGAGTACTACATGCGAATCATTAGTATTGATCGACTTACGATAGCGAGTTTCCATTTTCGATGTCACTCCTGTCGTCTGTAACTTCCGGAGAACCACCCAGGCACAGATTTCATCGAGAAGTACCGCCTGAATGCCTCCATGCAACGTATCAATCCATCCTTGGTATTCGGGACGCGGACGCCAGATACTTATCACTTCATCATCCTCTTCATAAAATTCCATTTTCACACCGGCTTCATTGTTGGGAGCACAACCAAAGCAATTATATCCTTCCATTCCCTTCCAAGGATTAATAATCTTTTTCATACTTTCCTATTTTAAATCGCTCAAAGATATAAATCTTTTTGTAAAATGCACAATTCTCGCTACCAGAACTTTATCTATCATTCATTTGTTATACGAATATTCTATTGAAGAAAGGAAAAATATGAAAACAGTAGTAGACAAAGCCTCCTCCAGAGGTTATTTCAATCATGGCTGGCTTAAAACCTACCATACATTTAGCTTTGCAAACTATTACAACCCATCGAGAATGCATTTTGGCGCATTGAGAGTGCTGAATGATGACAGTGTAGCTCCATCAATGGGATTTGATACACATCCTCACCAGAATATGGAAGTGATTTCTATTCCCTTGAAAGGTTATCTGAGACATGGTGACAGTGTAAAAAACACCCAAACCATCACTCCCGGCGATATCCAAGTAATGAGTACGGGTAAAGGTATCTTTCACAGCGAATATAATGGCAGCGATAAAGAACAGTTAGAATTCCTACAAATATGGATATTTCCGAGAATCGAGAATACAGAACCGGAATATAACAACTACGATATCCGCCCCTTACTGAAAAGAAACGAACCGATCTTGATTATCTCGCCTGACGGTAAGGTACCTGCTTCCATCAAACAAGATGCCTGGTTTTCCATGGGAACATTTGATGCCGGAAAAAGCTTTGAATACAAATTGCACCAAGAAGGCAACGGAGTTTATATCTTCATCATCGAAGGGGATGTGAAGGTTGCAGATAATCTGTTATCAAAGCGTGACGGTATCGGACTCTGGGATACGAAGAACTTTAAAGTGGAGGTAATCCAGGAAGCAACTTTATTGTTAATGGAAGTACCAATGCGATAAAGCAATAATAAAACATAAGAAAGGCTGCCCCGCTTTATGCGAAGGCAGCCTTTCTTTTCATTTATTGAACACACTATTTATTTTTCTTTCCGGTAGTTCTCAAGTCCGGTCTGCAAGAAGTCTATATACTTGGATATATCTTCATCATAAGCATATGACTTGTTCAGCGGCTTACCTTCATTATCAATCAAAACATAAAAAGGCTGGGCATTGGCACCAAATTTCACACGCTGCAGATAACTCCATTTATCACCTACCGTACGCAGAGTACGTTCTGTTCCATTCTCTGTAATCTTCACCGGTTCAGTAAGTGGAGTCTTGTTATCAACATAAAGGGTAATCAATACATAATCATTATTGATAATGCTACTTACCTTCGGATCAGTCCATACGGCAAGCTCCATCTTACGACAGTTCACACAACCATATCCTGTAAAATCGAGCATCACCGGTTTGTTATGCTGGCGGGCATATTCCATACCCAAGTCATAATCGTCGAACTTAGCATGTACCTCATTGGTATAAAGATTAAAGTCCTGAGTCTTCATAGGTGGTGCAAACGCACTGACAGCCTTCAAAGGTGCTCCCCACAGGCCCGGAATCATATAAATGGCAAAAGCCAAAGAGATCAGTGCCATGAAAAAACGAGGAACGCTCACTTTCGTATCATCGTCATCGTGTGGAAACTTGATCTTGCCTAACAGATAAAAACCAAGCAAAGCAAAAATCACAATCCACAAAGCAAGGAAAGTTTCACGATCCAGAATTCTCCATCCATATGCCAAATCGGCAACAGACAGGAATTTTAGAGCAAAAGCCAATTCCAAAAAGCCCAATGTTACTTTAATCACATTCATCCAGCCTCCTGACTTAGGCATTGATTTCAGCCAAGACGGGAATAAGGCGAATAAAGTGAACGGCAGAGCCAGCGCAATGGCAAAACCGAGCATACCAATCGCAGGAGCAACTACGCTGCCGGTAGTAGAAACCTGTACTAACAGGAATCCGATAATAGGGCCTGTACAAGAGAAAGATACAAGCGATAATGTAAATGCCATCAAGAAAATACTCAGTAATCCGCTGGTAGCTTCTGCTTTACTATCTACAGCCGTACTCCATTTTGCAGGAAGTGTCAGTTCGAAAGCTCCAAAGAAAGAGGCGGCAAATACGATCAACATCAGACAGAACAGAATATTGAAGACCGCATTGGTGGAAAGAGCATTTAGCGCACTGGCACCAAATATCAAAGTAATGGCAAGTCCCAATGCCACATAGATCACAACGATAGATGCACCATAAGTCCATGCATCACGGATACCTTTCTTTTTATCTTTGCTCCTTTTTAAAAAGAAGCTTACCGTCATCGGTATGATAGGCCATACACAAGGAGTAAACAAGGCCAGCAAACCTCCCAGGAATCCTGTAATAAAGATATAGATCCAAGACATATCTTCCTGAGAATTTGCTTCTCCGAACTTCTTCAAATCATTAATAACCGGCTTCCATAAATCAATGCTGCCTACAGCAGGAGTAACAGCAGTAGCTGCCGGTTCTATAATACTATCAGAAACTGATGCGACAGGCTCTTCAACCGATGCTGCAGGAGTCTCTTTTACCGAAGTTGCAGCAGTTACAGCCGCCTTACCCGAAAGCTTGAAAGGGACTTGTGTAGGAGGTAAACAGTTTTCATCGTTACAAGCTCCATACTCCATATAACCTTCAATTGAATAATCATTGCCGGTAAACTTTATCTTTTGTACGAACTGGGCTGTCTTTTCAAAATAACGCACCTTCATTTCGAATAGCTTATCAAAGCTCGAAACTTCTTTTCCCCTCGGGGTCAATTTACCAACCACTTCGGCACCTGATATCTTATCCACATTAAAAGTAGCAGAAATAGGACCACCATCACCCAGATCGGTAGAATATACATGCCAACCGGCTTCAATCGTACCAGTAAAAACGATTTCGGCTTCAGCACCCGATAGGGTTTTCAGCTCTGTTTTAAACTTTACAGGCTCTTGTATCTGCGCCTGTGTCGTAAACACAACCAGCAGTAAAAGCAGAAAAGAGGATAATTTCTTCATTCTTTAATTTTTTATGATGTTTCTAAAAATATAACAGCTATCGAAATTTCCAGGTTTGAGTTTTCGGCAAATCTTAAATAGCTATCATTTTTTATAACTAAAATTCATAATCTACACACGCCCGGCTCTCTTTCGTTTCCGCCAGAATTTTACCGGCAGCCACATGTTCGGGATGGGTAGCGTAGAACTTTACATCATCCAGATTATCAAATTCACTATACAACGCAATATTCCAGGTTTCCCCCGGATTCATATTCAGCCCGACCTCAATCTTACGGATCACAGAGATTTTAGCAGGCAATGCTTCGATAGCTTCTTTAAAACTATTCATCACAACGAGTTTCTTTTCTACAGAAACATCGTCTCTTAACTTAAATAATACAATGTGTTTTACCATTACGTTGTTATTTTAATTATTTGTTTTTATATTTGTCAGCCGAAGTTGTTTTTTACAATTGCAAAATTACTCTATTTGTTTCAAATATACACTATAAAAGGATGTTAATAATAGGAATAGCAGGCGGAACAGGCTCAGGAAAGACCACCGTCGTACGGAAAATCATTGAGAGTCTGCCGGCTGGCGAAGTAGTATTACTGCCACAGGATTCATACTATAAAGACAGCAGTCATGTGCCGGTGGAGGAACGGCAGAACATCAATTTTGATCATCCGGACGCTTTTGAGTGGAGCCTTTTGTCTAAACATGTTTCCATGCTGAGAGAAGGCAAGTGCATTGAGCAGCCCACCTATTCCTATCTGACCTGTACCCGTCAGCCCGAAACGATACATATTGAGCCACGTGAAGTTGTCATTATCGAAGGTATACTGGCCCTATGCGACAAAAAACTGCGTAATATGATGGACCTGAAAATATTCGTCGATGCCGATCCTGATGAACGGCTGATACGCGTCATCCAACGTGATGTAGTGGAACGGGGCCGTACGGCAGAAGCTGTAATGGAACGATACACACGCGTCCTGAAACCCATGCATTTGCAGTTCATCGAACCTTGTAAGCGTTATGCCGACCTGATTGTCCCTGAAGGGGGAAGCAATCAAGTAGCTATCGATATATTGACCATGTACATCAAAAAACACATCGGTTAGTCATGAAACGGCACCTCGTAGTTTACTCTCTCTTTTTCCTGCTCTTCTGTATACTGTCCTGCCGTAATAAGCAGGTAATCGTTACAGAAGATACCTCGGCACACGATCTGGAGCAAATCAAAGATAGTGGCGAACTCGTCGTTCTCACTCTTTACAGTTCAACATCTTATTTCATTTACCGTGGGCAAGACATGGGTTTCCAGTATGAGCTCAGTGAACAATTCGCTAAAAATTTAGGCGTAAAATTACGCATAGAGGTTGCCAAGAATGTACCGGAATTAATCCGGAAATTGCTGAATGGTGAAGGAGATCTTATCGCATATAATATTCCAATTACCAAAGAATTAAAAGACAGTCTGATTTATTGCGGTGAAGAAGTGATCACCCACCAGGTGATTGTTCAACGAAACACCGGAAAAATAAAACCACTGAAGGATGTAACCGAATTGATCGGCAAAGATATATACGTGAAACCTGGCAAATATTACGAGCGGTTGGTCAATCTGGATAAAGAGCTTGGCGGAGGTATTCATATTCATAAAGTAACTAATGACAGCATTACCGCTGAAGACCTGATAACTCAGGTTGCACAAGGTAAAATCCCCTATACAGTTGCGGATAATGATGTAGCCAAACTGAATGCTACTTATTATCCCAATCTGAATACCGGCCTTTCTATCAGTTTTGACCAACGGGCTGCATGGGCAGTGCGTAAAGATTGCCCGCAACTGGCAGAAGCAGCAAACAAATGGCATAAAGAAAATATGACCTCACCTGCGTATACAGCCAGTATGAAAAGATATTTCGAAATCAGCAAAGCAATGCCCCACTCTCCCATCTTGTCTTTAAAAGAAGGCAAAATCTCTCACTACGATAACTTATTCAAAAAATACGCCAAAGAGATAGGCTGGGACTGGCGCCTGCTGGCATCTTTAGCTTATACAGAATCCAACTTCGATACAACTGCCGTATCATGGGCAGGAGCAAAGGGATTGATGCAATTAATGCCCGCTACCGCACGTGCAATGGGAGTCCCACCGGGAAAAGAGCAAAATCCGGAAGAAAGTATCAAAGCTGCCGTAAAATATATTGCAGCCACAGACCGTAGTCTGAGTATGGTTCCAGATAAACAGGAGCGGATTAAATTTATCCTCGCTTCATATAATGCCGGATTGGGACATATTTTTGACGCTATTGCACTGGCAGATAAATATGGCAAAAATAAAACGGTATGGACCGATAATGTAGAAAATTACATCCTACTGAAAAGCAATGAAGAGTACTTCACCGATCCGGTGTGTAAAAACGGATATTTTCGTGGAATAGAAACATATAATTTTGTGAGAGATATCAATTCGAGGTACGAATCGTACAAGAAAAAAATAAAAAGCTGAAATGCTTCTAAAGTCTGCAATCAAAAAAATTGCAGACTCTTGACAACGCATTTTTATTTTTTTCCTTTTCCTGTCAGCAAACTTATAATGATAACAGCTGCCACTGACAATGGTAATGCAAACAATATAGGATCTATCATCGGAAAAGGATAGGTTTCAATCAACACATCCTTACCGAAAAGCCATCTGCATACCCCCATAGCTGCCGCTTCTTTCTGATGAAGAAAGGCTAAAGCAAATAAGCTTCCTATAGTTCCTATCCAAAGGCTTGCCATCACTCCCTGCCGGGTAGCGCGTTTCCAATATAAGGCACAAAAATATGCGGGAAGGAAAGCTGCTGCACAGATACCCATAAAAATAGAAGTTCCACGGGCAATAATATCATTGGGCAACATGTAACAGATGATATAACTAACTAATATTGAGAACAGCACTCCCAGACGAATTACATTAGTCAGTTTGCCACGTGAACGAGGCTTGTAAGTACCATAAATATCAGAACCGACCGAGGCACCCATCGTATGGAACTGTGAACTCAGTGTAGACATACTGGCAGAAAGAATGCAAAGCATGAAAAGTGCGGCAAACCAGTCCGGCATTGCTTTATTTATAAAGTATGGAATAATTTTATCCATATCTTTGACTGCTTCTGTAGCCACTACACCTTCGGTTTTAAGAAAGAAAAGATTACTTAGTGCCCCTGCATGATAAATAGCACCTACGGTGATAATCAGGAAAAAACATCCGATAAAGACTCCCCGGTTCAGTTGTTTACTACTCTCTACAGTCATAAAACGAACCACCAGTTGAGGTTGAGCAAGACAACCGATCCCAACTCCCAGAATCAAAGAAGTGACCAATGTATACCATTGAGGTGAACCGGTAACAGGCATGGCAGTCCATCCTTGATGTCCTAACGCTTTGAATTTCTCCGGAACCAAAGGAGCAATATCTGTCAGCGCCTGATTAGCTTCCGTAAAGCCCATATCCAGTACCCGATACAATGAAAAAAGCAAGAACAGCATACAGCCAAACATAATAACCGCCTGCAAAGCATCCGTATACATCACCCCCTTCATACCTCCAGCTATCACATAGGCTGCTATCACCAGGGTGAATATCAAAAGCGAGACATTAAAATCAATCTGAAAAATCTGTTCGATAAAAACTGCTCCTCCCTTCATTACCACTGCCGCATACAAAGGCATTCCAAGAAAAATAACTGCGGCCACAAACACCTGTATCCCCCGTGAACGATAATGCCTGCCCAACAATTGTGGAAATGTACTGACATTCAGTCTGGCTCCCATCCTGCGTGTCCGGAGGCCGAAAAAGATAAACGCAATCACCACCCCGATAAACATATTCAGAAAACAAAGCCACTGAATACCCATACCGAAGGCAGCAGCCACCCCACCAAAACCGACAATGGCAGAAGCAGATATGAAAGTAGCACCATAAGAAAGTGCCATGACAAATGGATTCATCTGTCGCCCCCCTACCAGATAATCACTGGCGGAAGTTGTCTTTTTATAACCTAAAAAACCAAGATAAGCCAATGATAGCAGATAAGCTATCACAATCAGTCCAAGTGTAAATGTATTCATCGTGTTTTATCTTTTTCGTCGTCTTTATTCCAATATTTAAGACCAAACCAGGCAGCAAAAAGCACACATACTACCGAAAGCAGATATGGCAAAATGATAAGATAGTCGCTTATTCCAAACATTCTTGTATTAGATTTCGATTAATATTGGTGCAAATGTAAGGAATTTATTGAAATGGAAAAACAAAAGGCAGAATTTATAAAAAAAGAAAAGGAACAAAAATAAAAAAGCCGCCTCTTTTTATCAGGGCAGCTTTCAGAAAAATCAATTTACGGTTTAATATTTCTCGTAATGAACTTTCTTCTCATCGTATTTCTGCTTAGGTTCCTGCAGAGCAGCCGGATACCCGAAAGGAATCACACATAAGGGCACTATGTTTCCCGGAAGCTCCGTATACTTGCGGACACCCCGGATGCGGTCTTCATAAGGATAAGCAGCTGTCCATACTGCACCCAATCCCTGAGCCTCAGCAGCTAACAGAATATTCTGCGCAGCAGCCGAACAATCCAGATACCAATAAGAAGAACGGGCTACATCACCACATACAACAATGGCATAACGAGCCTGAGTCAACATCTTTGCATAAGGCAATGCAGAAGCCATAGAATCGAGAGCAACCCGATCAGTGACCAGCACAAACTCCCAGGGACGAAGGTCTTTTCCTGACGGAGCAGCCATACCGGCACGTAACATCAAGTCTATTTTCTCTTTCTCTACTTCCTTATCCAGATAAGCACGTACACTCTTACGCGCAAAAATATTATCCAAAGCAGCATTGGATGTTGACGGGGCTTCTTTTGGGGAAGAAGATGAACAAGCAGTGAATGAAATCATCCAAAGCAATCCAATCGCCCATGCATAAATCACTTTCTTTGTTCCCATAGATTCTTTTTTATCAAAATAGTTTCAACCTGTTTTCTTGAGCTTCTTTCAATGAAACAGTTTCCCGCTTCATCAGACCGCTCTTATCACGGAGTACCTGATATTCACCAGACAGCTCCTGCGCCAGTTCTTCTTTCAATTTCGGACTCATCAACCGGGCAGCGACACCGGCATTCTGTGAAGCATCTTTCAGATGAACCACCGGTGCATGATATACCGGAGCAATTTTCAGTGCAGTATGTAGTTTGGATGTGGTTGCTCCACCTATTAATAATGGAATATCCAGTCCGGCTTTCTCCAACTCCATAGCCACATGCACCATCTCCTCCAACGAAGGAGTAATCAATCCACTAAGGCCTATCATATCTACCTTTTCCTCTATGGCTTTTTGAACAATCGATTCAGCCGGCACCATCACTCCCAGGTCAATGATATCATAACCGTTACAAGCCATCACAACCGAAACAATATTTTTACCGATATCATGCACATCTCCCTTCACTGTAGCCAACAGAACCTTTCCGGCAGAAGAGGTTCCTTCCACCTTTTCCGACTCTATGACCGGTTGTAAGATTGCAACGGCTTTCTTCATCGTACGGGCTGTTTTCACCACTTGCGGAAGGAACATTTTACCTTCACCGAACAACTCGCCTACATGATTCATTCCATCCATCAACGGTCCCTCAATCACATCTACCGCCTTATCATATTGAGGCAAGGCTTCTGCAAGATCTTCTTCCAGAAAATCTCCGATCCCCTTTACCAAAGCATATTGCAACCGTTCTTCTACCGTACCGTCCCGCCAGGCATCATGCTTCACCGGTTGTCCTGCCGCAGCATTACCTGCCGAAGCCTCCTTCAATTTATCAGCCAGTTCAATCAATCGTTCGGCAGCATCAGGACGCCGGTTCAATACCACATCCTCTATTCTCTCAAGCACATCCGCCGGAATATCCGTATACAGCACAGAAGTACCAGGATTTACAATCCCCATATCCATACCTTTCTGAATGGCATGATAAAGGAATACGGCATGCATGGCTTCACGAATATAATTATTTCCACGGAATGAGAATGATAAGTTACTTACTCCTCCGCTGATATGTGCTCCGGGAAGATTCTTTTTAATCCAGGCAGTTGCTTCTATAAAGTCTACCGCATAATTATTATGTTCCTCAATACCTGTTGCTACAGCCAGCACGTTCGGATCGAAAATGATATCGTGCGGGTTAAACCCAATCTTATCTACAAGTAAACGATAAGCACGTTCACAAACTTCTATTTTACGGGCAGCCGTATCAGCCTGTCCTTTTTCGTCAAAAGCCATCACTACTACAGCCGCACCATACTGACGAACTGTTTGAGCATGTTCAAGGAATTTTTCCTCTCCTTCTTTCAACGAAATGGAATTCACAATTGATTTTCCCTGGAGACACTTCAAGCCGGCCTCGATAACCTCCCATTTTGAAGAATCGATCATCACAGGGACACGAGCTATTTCAGGTTCCGAAGCCACCAGATTCAGGAAAGTTGTCATCTCTTCTTTCGCATCCAGCAGTCCGTCATCCATATTGACATCGATAATCAGCGCCCCGTCTTCCACCTGCTGCCGGGCTATAGACAATGCTTCATCGTATTTCTTTTCATTTATAAGACGGAGGAACTTACGGGAACCCGCTACATTGCAACGTTCACCAACGTTGACAAAGTTAATTTCAGGCTTTACTTCCAGCAGCTCCAATCCCGAAAGCCACATACAATCCGGCTTACGAGCCGGAACATGCGGTTTGGCACCGGCAATCAACGCGGGATATTCGGCAATATAAGCATCGGTAGTACCACAGCATCCGCCGATGATATTAATCAAACCTTCATGGATATATTCTTCTACTTCATGTGCCATATCCGCCGGGGTCTGGTCATATTTTCCCAGACTGTTAGGCAAACCTGCATTCGGATATGCACTGATATAGTAAGGAGCACGCGCGGCCAGTTGCTCCAAAAACGGCTTCAGTTGCTTTGCACCAAATGAACAGTTCAGACCGACAGAAAAAATATCGGCATGTTGTACCGAAGCCAGAAAAGCTTCCAGTGTCTGACCGGAAAGGGTACGCCCCCCTGTATCAGAAACCGTCACCGACAACATAACCGGTACTTTAAGCCCGGTTGCCTGCATAGCACGCTCCGCTGCCAGAATAGCGGCTTTTGCATTCAGCGTATCAAAAATAGTTTCTATCAACAAAGCATCTACCCCACTTTCAAGCATCGCTTCCATTTGCTGTTGATAAGCATCGGCCATTTCATCATAAGTCACGGCACGATAGGCCGGATTATTCACATCCGGAGACATGGAACATGTTTTATTGGTAGGACCAACCGAACCGGCCACAAAACGAGGTTTATCGGGATTGAGTGCCGTATATTCATCGGCAACTTCTCGTGCCAGCTTCACGGCCGTCTGATTGATTTCACGCACATACTCCTGTACATGATAATCGGCCATAGAAATTGTGGTGGAACTAAATGTATTCGTCTCAATGATATCGGCACCGGCTTCCAGATATTTACGGTGTATATCCTGAACCACGTCAGGGCGCGTGAGACAAAGTAAATCATTATTCCCTTTCAGTTGACCGGGAATATGCGCAAAGCGCTCACTGCGGAAATCCTCTTCTCTAAGATTATATTGCTGAATCATAGTACCCATAGCGCCATCCAATATAAGGATACGTTCAGGTACCAGCTGTTGAATAGTTCTTTTCATTGCTAAAGGTACAAACCTATCATCGTTTAAACATTCTGTCCATATCGCGGCGGTCGTCTTTTTCTTTCAAAGCCTCCCGCTTGTCATATTGCTTTTTACCTTTTGCCAAAGCCACAACTACTTTGGCCAGGCCTCTTTCATTAATAAACAAACGAACCGGGACAATGGTAAATCCGGCGTCTTTCGTCCCTCGTTCCAACTTATTCAGCTCCTTTTTGCTCAATAACAATTTACGGTCACGTCGGGCCGCATGGTTATTATACGAACCATAAAAATATTCGGCAATGTGCATGTTCTTCACCCACAATTCACCTTTCGCAAAATAACAAAACGTATCTACAAGACTTGCTTTTCCCAAACGGATGGACTTAATCTCCGTTCCTGTCAGCACAATACCTGCTGTATAAGTATCAATCAACTCATAGTCGAAAGTAGCACGTTTATTCTTTATATTTATAGGAGCCAGTTTCATTTTATTTTCTTAATTTAATATAGCTGTTAGCTTGTTGAACACAACTTGTATTACCGCCGGACATAGTATTAACAAAATCGACGAGAAAATGGTGTAACGCAACCGATTCTTTTCTTCCACCAGCATCACGACTCTTGCTCCTTCCCATACCACATAAACGATATAAAACTGGAGCAACCAACCGATAATACTGAAATCCGGAAGCAATCCGGTCACTATATGCAACAAAAAGGTGACAACTAATGCATAGCCTGCAAACTGCTGTGCCAAAGGGATATCATTGGACATGCCAAACATTTTTATCCCCATCTGATTGATGGCATAAGCTGCCAGAAAATAGCCTCCGAACAAAGCTACCGCCACTGCACAACACTGCGTCATGGCCAATTGGAAACTTTGCGGTCCTCCCCATCCATTGGTCCACAAAGCACCAATGAATACGGATAAACCGCATAAACCAATCATAGGATAGACAAAAACAGTAAGAACTGCCCGTCTATCCTCTAAACGAATTTCCTCCCAGGCCTTGGCCGGAGAGGAAATCAATGACATTGCTATTTGAAATAATGCTTTGTAATTCAAATTATTTAGCGGTTTTATATTCTATTTCATACGCCTTCTCTGTAGTGGAAGTATCGTCCAACTTATTGTTGTATTCATTCTGCTGTGCCACCACAATAATTTTGGCTGGTTTATCTTGTCCACTCTTCTGCTTATATTCTCTCAAAAATTCAGTGATATCATAAGCTTTAAAGCTGGAAGTACGTGTCGCACGTTCTACTATAGCAGTAGTTTCATCATTAACAGCATAACGCAAATGGAGTTTCAGTTCTGTAGCACCTGAAGTAATATCATCTGTATAACAAACCAGAGTAAAAGAATGTTTAGCGAGTTCATTCTTAATATCTTCCGGAGTACTTACATTTTTCACACGGTAAAGTACCGGCAATACAATTGTATTTTCACTAAACTGGAATGGGGCTACCGTTGAATATCCTGATGCAAAACTCAATGAACCAATTGGTGCATTAGTAGTCACATCTCCCGAACCACCGACAGCCGTAGTAGTAACTGCAGGAGCATCAATTCCAGTCGCATCTGCTAAAAGCGTAACCTTAATCTGTTTAGGATTTGTCGAGAGGTCCTGACCTTCATCAACCTGACAATAAATATAGGCCATTCTTGCACTCAAAGTAACAGGAACTGTGTTAGTGGGGATAAGTTCCGTACCGGCGGCATCTGTAAACGTAACATAACCCATTCTATCATTAACTTTCACCACACCAGCCCACTGCTGAGGACCGTTTTCTCCGGAATCCATACATGAAGTAAACATAGTACCCATCAACAGGGTTAAGGCCAACACCATTAATTTCAATTGTTTCATAAATCTATTTTTTAGAGTTTGCAAAGATATAAATTCTAATTCACAATAAGTAAATGCAGAGACTTAAAAAATACTGCATCCATCACTTAACTATTTTTGCAAACAACTCCAAATGATCGTCTACATAGCTTGCTACCAGTGCTGTAACCTCCTCCTCAATATCCAGATATTCTTCTTCAAGATCATCAAAGGCCTCATATTGCTCGTACATCGCCATAAACTCATCCTCGGTACGCTCTTTTTCCAGATCGACACGGTGCGCATCATAAATCTTCTTAGCTTTATAAACCAACTTCGAAAAATCCTCGGCTCCCCACAAACGCATCACTTTCGCAAAAGGATTATCAAAGATATAACCTCCATACCCATTCTGAATCAATTGACAAAAGCCACCAAACATGACTTCATCCCGAAAAATCTGATAGGCCAACAAAGAGTGCTGCTCTCCTGTCAACAGTGGCATTGTTTCGGCAGTAAGCTCCCCGCCAATCACTTCTTTATACTTATCTGTAAACACCTGGATAAATTCATCCATTCCCTCACCCGCAGCTTGTTGCAAGGAGGCATCCGTAACTTCTATCATTTCCACTATATATAATAAGGTAAATTCTATATTTATAAATATCAGGAAACAAAAATACGGAAATATATGGTTCAGAAAGGCTTTTTGAAGAGTTTTTTAGAAACTGTCCTATTTTTAAAGCCCATAATTAAAAATTCCCCAATTGCTTTGGGATAATCCCCTGAGTTCTTCAATGGTTCTCTTACGGGATAATTCTTCATCTTAGCGGCTGAGATGAAGCTTTATTACTTTCTCAAATAAGGTTATTTTCAATGATGCAACGACATACCAAGATATACGCCTATACAGTAGGGTATCAACCAAATGCACCACACCACAATACTGAAACGATTGAAATGTTCTTTAGCCTTTTCACTCCCTTTTACATACGTCCAGATAGCCCACATAGCGTGAACAAACATCAACAAGATAGCGATAATGCCGGTCACAGTATGTATTTCATCATGCAAATGTGTGAGTCGGGCAATATTCTCCATTAAAGCTGTTCCCACAGAATCAGCCAACAGCCCCAATAAGAAAAAGACCAGATGCCAAAATTTCAGTTTCTTCTGCAACCGCTCTCCCCACACTCCTATTGTGTAAAACACCAATGCAGAGGTTATCACACAAATGGCTGCTATTAAATAATGTATATCTACTTCATTCAAATTCATAACCAATCAATTTTTCTCAAAAGAAACAAAGAATCAGAGTAATAGTTCAACAAAATAAAGATTATCTAAAATGTCATCTCCACATTACAATCTAACGAAACTGAAATTTCTATTTTTCCTTTTCATAAAAAAGTAATAAAACCCGATTTGCAAAAACAAATAAAACGACTACCTTTGTGAGCGATTTGAGAATCGTGACTACGTATTTTTAATTATATCACTAAAAAAAAGAGCTAATTATGACTTATTCACACGAAGTGGAACACATGTGTGTTGTAAAGAAGGGTCCTAACCATGGACCGGCTCCCATACCCGAAGAAGGAAAATGGGTAAAATCAAAAGAAATTGTTGATATTTCAGGTCTGACACACGGTGTGGGTTGGTGTGCTCCTCAGCAGGGTGCATGTAAGCTGACTCTGAACGTAAAAGAAGGTATCATCCAGGAAGCTCTGGTTGAAACTATCGGCTGTTCAGGTATGACTCACTCAGCTGCTATGGCTGCTGAAATCCTCCCGGGAAAAACTATCCTCGAAGCATTGAACACAGACTTAGTTTGTGATGCCATCAACACTGCTATGCGCGAACTCTTCCTGCAGATCGTTTACGGACGTACTCAGTCAGCTTTCTCAGAAGGTGGTCTGATCATCGGTGCAGGTCTGGAAGACTTGGGTAAAGGTCTGCGTAGCCAGGTAGGTACATTGTACGGTACTTTGGCTAAAGGTCCTCGTTACCTTGAAATGGCAGAAGGTTACATCAAGACAATTGCTCTTGACAAAAACGATGAAATCTGCGGATACGAATTCGTCCACATGGGTAAATTCATGGACGAAATCAAGAAGGGTACTGATGCGAATGAAGCATTGAAGAAGGTTACCGGTACTTACGGACGCTTCACTGCAGAACAGGGAGCTGTTAAACACATTGATCCACGTCACGAATAATATAAGGAGGAAAAGAAATTATGATTAGAGAAGTAAAATTTGAAAGTCAGGACCGCCGTATCAAAGGCATCATCGAAGCCTTGAACGCTAACGGTATCAAAGACATCGAAGAAGCTAACGCTATCTGCGAAGCTGCTGGAGTTGATCCTTATAAAACGTGTGAAGAAACTCAACCGATCTGTTTTGAAAATGCTAAGTGGGCTTACGTAGTAGGTGCTGCTATCGCTATCAAGAAAGGTTGCAAAAATGCAGCTGACGCTGCCGAAGCTATCGGCATCGGTCTGCAGGCATTCTGTATCCCGGGTTCTGTAGCCGACGACCGTAAGGTTGGTATCGGTCATGGTAACCTGGCTGCTATGTTGTTGCGTGAAGAAACTAAATGTTTCGCTTTCCTGGCAGGTCACGAATCTTTCGCTGCTGCCGAAGGTGCTATCAAAATCGCTGCAAAAGCAGACAAAGTACGTAAAGAACCTCTGCGTTGTATCTTGAACGGTCTTGGAAAAGACGCTGCTCAGATCATCTCTCGTATCAACGGCTTTACTTATGTTCAGACACAGTTTGACTATTTCACAGGCGAACTGAAAGTAGTACGTGAAATTGCTTACTCTGACGGTCCTCGTGCAAAAGTAAAATGCTATGGTGCAGATGATGTACGTGAAGGTGTAGCCATCATGTGGAAAGAAGGCGTGGACGTATCTATCACAGGTAACTCTACTAACCCGACTCGTTTCCAGCACCCGGTTGCAGGTACTTACAAGAAAGAACGTGTATTGGCCGGTAAGCCATACTTCTCAGTAGCTTCAGGTGGTGGTACAGGTCGTACTCTTCACCCGGACAACATGGCTGCTGGTCCTGCTTCATACGGTATGACAGATACTATGGGTCGTATGCACTCAGACGCTCAGTTCGCCGGTTCATCCTCAGTTCCTGCTCACGTAGAAATGATGGGATTCCTGGGAATTGGTAACAACCCGATGGTAGGATGTACAGTAGCTTGTGCAGTTGACGTAGCTCAGGCTTTGGCAAAGTAATTTAAGCCATTCTATATTGACAAACTCCTGCAGTCATATGATTGCAGGAGTTTTTTATTGTATAAATCAGAATAGATTATTTCTTCCTTTTTAAACAAAAAACACCTCTCCTTTTCTCTATCATTTCCCTAATTCTATTTTCAGTATTATAACTTATCCTAATCTCACTACGAAAATCAATGCATTTAGATTACAAAATATAGAATAAGTCTTTCTTTTCTGTATATTTGCGCCCGGTATTTTAGATGCAATTCCGAAAAGTCGTAAGTTTTCGGAGTCATTTTATACTTCCCCCACTTAAGAACTTACTTATTTAGACAAAGTTAATGAAACAAATCAATGCAGTAATTACAGGAGTTGGAGGATATGTACCCGATTACATCCTGACTAATGATGAGATATCCAGAATTGTAGATACCACCGATGAATGGATCATGGGGCGTATCGGCATCAAGGAAAGACGTATTCTGAATGAAGAAGGTCTTGGCACTTCATACATGGCACGTAAGGCTGTGAAGCAATTGATGCAACGTACAAAAAGCCATCCGGATGACATCGATCTGGTAATTGTCGCTACAACCACTCCCGATTATCGGCTTCCTTCAACAGCTTCCATTCTGTGTGAAAGAGTGGGATTAAAAAATGCATTCGCCTTTGATATGCAGGCAGTATGCAGTGGTTTCTTATATGCTCTGGAGACCGGAGCCAACTTTATCCGTTCGGGAAGATACAAAAAGGTCATCATAGTTGGTGCCGATAAGATGTCATCGGTGATAGATTACACCGATCGCGCCACCTGTCCTATTTTTGGTGATGGTGCAGCAGCTTTTTTACTGGAACCTACTACGGATCATTTAGGCATTATAGATTCTGTTTTAAGAACAGACGGCAAAGGACTCCCTTTTTTACATATGAAAGCCGGCGGCTCCGTATGTTCTCCTTCTTATTTTACGATAGACAATCACATGCACTATCTCTATCAGGAAGGCCGTACAGTATTCAAATATGCTGTAGCCAATATGTCAGATGCTTGTGAATCGATTATCGAAAGAAATCAGCTAACGAAAGACCAAATCGACTGGGTTATTCCCCACCAAGCCAATCAGCGCATTATCAATGCTGTCGCCCAACGCCTGGATATGCCATTAGAAAAAGTCATGATCAATATCGAACGCTATGGCAACACCAGTGCCGGCACACTTCCATTATGTATATGGGATTTCGAAGATAAGCTCAAAAAAGGTGATAATTTGATCTTTACCGCTTTCGGAGCCGGATTTGCCTGGGGAGCCGTCTACGTGAAATGGGGATATGACGGAAATAAATAACGCCACCAGTACACAAGCTTAGCCACAGAAAGTCATAATCACGCCACCATCAACATCAGATAGCTTTTTAAAGCAAAATAGCCAAAAGTGCTTTTTGGCAAATACAAAGGAACCTTATGCCGCTTTTTTTTGTTATTTGCTGATAATTAAATGCATTAAGATGATGGAAAATGGCGTAATGATGCAGTATTTTGAATGGAATCTGCCTAACGATGGAAAGTTGTGGAAACAATTAAAAGAAGACGCATCACATCTACATAAAATCGGTGTGACAGCAGTTTGGATTCCGCCTGCTTATAAAGCCGACGAGCAACAAGATGAAGGTTATGCAACCTATGACTTGTATGATCTTGGCGAGTTCGAACAAAAAGGAACCGTAAGAACGAAGTATGGCACAAAAGATGAATTGAAAGAAGCGATCGACGAGTTACATAAAAACCATATTTCAGTATACCTGGATGTAGTACTCAACCATAAAGCCGGAGGTGATTTCACTGAAAAATTTATGGTTGTAGAAGTCGATCCCCATGACAGAACCCAAGGATTGGGAAAGCCATTCGAGATACAAAGCTGGACCGGATATAGTTTCCATGGACGTAAGGATAAATATTCTGATTTCAAATGGCATTGGTATCATTTCTCCGGAACCGGTTTTGACGATGCCAAAAAGCGGAGCGGCATCTTCCAGATACAAGGAGAAGGCAAAGCATGGAGCGAGGGTGTAGATAGCGAAAATGGAAACTATGATTTCCTGTTATGTAACGACATCGACCTGGATCATCCGGAAGTAATTGCCGAACTGAATCGCTGGGGAAAATGGGTTTCCAAAGAACTGAACCTTGACGGAATGCGTTTGGATGCCATCAAGCACATGAAGGATAAGTTCATCGCACAATTTCTGGATGCGGTAAGGAGTGAAAGAGGAAACAACTTTTACGCTGTAGGTGAATACTGGAACGGAGATCTGAAAACACTCGATGCATACATAGAATCTGTGGGCCATAAAGTCAACTTATTTGATGTTCCGTTACATTACAATATGTTTCAGGCTTCACAAGAAGGCAAAAATTATGATTTGCAGAATATCTTGAAGGGCACATTGGTCGAACATCATTGCGATTTAGCAGTCACCTTTGTCGACAATCACGATTCACAATTGGGCAGTTCGTTAGAATCACAAATAGAGGACTGGTTCAAGCCACTGGCCTATGGTTTGATATTATTGATGAAAAACGGTTATCCCTGCCTGTTCTATGGAGACTATTATGGTGTAAAAGGCGAAAAGTCTCCCCATGCCCCGATCATTGATATTTTACTGAATGCAAGGCGAAAATATGCCTACGGTGATCAGATCGAATATTTCGACCATCCTTCTACCATTGGTTTCATCCGTATGGGAGATAAAGAACATACTGGCTCCGGTCTGGTCTTCTTAATGTCAAATGATGAAGCCGGTAGCAAAATGATGAAGCCGGGTGAGGAACATAAAGGTGAAGTATGGCATGAAATCACCGGAAGCATTCCCGAAGAGGTCACTTTAGATGAGAAAGGAAACGGAAAATTCTCTGTTAATGCCCGTAATATTGCCGTTTGGATAAAGAAAAATTAAAATGGAAATTCATTCGGAGAGAAAGAAAAAGCTTAGTTTACCCCTACTGTTCAAAATAATAAAAGATACAGTTTGGGGATTTATAGACGACAGCGTTATGAGGCTGAGCGCTTCATTGGCTTATGCGACATTGTTTTCAATTATCCCTTTTCTTTCTCTCCTGGTCACTGTCGGAGTCTTTTTCCATATGGATTTGGCCAACCAGCTTTATGTCCAGTTACAGCCCATTGTAGGACCGGAAATTACCGGAGCACTTCGCTCCATTATAGAAAATGCAGAACATACAGATTCTTCCAGATCTGCTGCCATTGTCAGCTTAGGCATTTCTATTTTCGGTGCTACCACCATCTTTGCAGAGATACAAAGTTCATTGAACACAATTTGGGGAATAAAAGCTGTTCCTAAAAAAAGCTGGCTCAAGTTTATCAAAAACAGAATACTCTCTTTTTCCATAATACTTGTATTTGCTTTCATCCTTCTGGTTACATTTACCATCACCAGCATCATCGGAGAATTGAGTAAAAAGTTTATGGTTAATTATCCCGAAATAGCCGGGTCATTGGTTCAGGTAGTAGGAATCATTATAAATATAGGTGTAACGGCCATCATTTTCACATTGATTTTCAAAATATTGCCCGATGCCAAAATAAAAAGCAGAGATGTTTTTATTGGAGCGATTGTGACCACATTACTGCTACTGGTAGGTCAATGGGGAATCTCATTTTATATAGGGATTGCAAACGTAGGAACCGTTTACGGAGCAGCAGCATTCATGGTCGTTTTCGTTACGTGGATTTATTATTCTTCCATCATCATATATACAGGCGCAGAGTTCACCAAAGCATGGGCAAACGAAATGGGTGGTAAGATTTTTCCCGATGAATATGCGGTAGCCACCAAAACCATAGAAATACACGAAAACAAACCAATCGGATTGGATGATTGAGAACAGGGATTACTTCTCCTGCAATGACTTACTCTCAGCCTCACGACATGTTTTCGTATACTGTTTCAGATGCTTTCTCATCTGCCCGAAGCGGACAAAGCCTAAAAAGAATAAAATGATCCCGGCCATAATACACACCCACGCCAGCCCATGCAGACGTGAGATACTTTCAACTTGAAAGATCCCTACTCCTACAGTCAGGAGATAAAGTGCCATGCGGATATATGCAAACAAGGTTCTTTCATTGGCCAACTTTGTTCTTTCAAGTGCCAAATGATCACGGAGTATCAACTCTTTATCATTCTCAAAGTTATCGGTAAATGTCAACATAGATATTGAGGAAATTGTGTTCTATACGTTTTTCTTTAAAAACAAAGATAGAAAAGAATAGTTCCCCAAAACAGAATCTCAATTAACAAAAACACCACTGATAGCCTCTCCAATTCCAACCAATCTACTGCATATTAAAAATCATTTTCTGTTATATTTTTCATAACTGATTAATTAGATTTATGTAAATAGAAAAATCTCTTCATAAATAGAAGATATAACATACCCAACAGTAAGATAATCCCTAATAAATAATAATATCCATGCTCTCGTAATACCAGATATCCTACCACAACCATGGCTTGCACGAACATATAAGTCAATGATACAGTTACATGAGAAATCTTCAATTCATTAGCCATAATCTGATACAAATGTTTCCGGTGAGGCAAACCAATATTTTCATGTAGTAACAACCGGTGTACGATCGTCAACACACTATCCACCCCGTACACAACAAGCAATACAAGCCAGCTGAAATCTTTCGTTTGAAGAATCAAACTCCCAATCAGGAACAGGACTACAAAAGCTATACTAACCGAACCCACATCACCGGCGAAGCATTTCGCTCTCTTACGGAAATTAAAGAAATCAAACACCAACACAGAACAAATCATCGTATAAATAAAATTCTGTTCTGTGAAGGAGATCACTTCCGCATTTACATATGCCAAAGAAACCAGGATAACCAATGAATACCCGCCGGTAATGCCGTTAATGCCATCCATAAAGTTATAGGCATTGATAATCCCCGTACAGACGATCAGAGCGACAAGCAACGTCCACCAAGGTAAACTGAACAATCCCCATTGATAGAACATCAGGGCCATTGCCGTAAAATGGAAGACTAAACGCAAACCCTGTGAAGTAGAACGGATATCATCTACAAAACTGATAAAAGTGATCAAGGTCAAAGCCAGTATAAACCAAGGGTATTCAAACTGATTCGTCAGGAAAAAAGTCAATGCACCCAAATAGAAAATGATTCCTCCACCTCTCAGAGTAATACGGGTATGTGAACTCCGCTCGTTTGGCCTGTCAATAATATTACATTTATCAGCAATACGGAAATAAAAAAGTTCTGCCAAAAATAGCAGAACTAAGATTAGCAGATAATACATAAGTTATTTAGTTTCTTCAAATGAACGAATGGTCTTCATTAATCCTTCTTTAGCAGTGACAGGTAATTTATCAATACCTAAAGCTGCTTTGATCTTAGCATTACTTACCACATAATTCTCCGTCAGTTTACGAAGCCTTTCGGTATTCAAAGGCAAGTGGAGTAAAGTGCCCAATCCGGCACAAGCTTCCATAAAACGCTTATTCATCTTCCAGATACGAGGTTGTTTTTCCATTGCCTCGCACATGATGGCAATCAATTCATTTGTTGACAAAGCTTCATCATCCCCCATGTGATAAATACCCGTAGGTACATCCTGATTCAAAAGCCCCTCAATCACATAACAAAGGTTATCGATTGAAGTAAACGAACGACGATTATCAAAATCGCCAAGAGGCCAAGGGATTCCTTTTTTCACTACATTATATAATAAATTCAGATTCCCTTTATTTCCCGGTCCGTGAATCATGCAGGGACGAAGAATATACACCTGTTTCTCTGTTGTTGAGTATTCTAAATGCTCCTTTATATATTCTTCAGCCTTGATCTTACTCTCTCCATAAGGCCCAACAGGAGCCGGAATCACATCCTCAGTAAGCATATCTCCCACTACACTATCAGCCGCAGCTTTTACTGAACTAAAAAATATGAATTTCTTCGCAGAAGACTCCAAAAAGAAATCAAATATCTTTTGAGTCAGGCCGGTATTAATATCAAAATAAGACTGAGCAACTGATTGGTTTTTCGTATCATGAGCCTTTCCGGCAAGATGAATGATTGCATCAAACTGGGGAAGAGTTTGAAAAGGAAAAGATGTGGGTTCGATATCTCGCCAAGAAAATGTTTGGCTCACTCCATCTCTACAAGGAAAGATAATATCAAGTCCATATAATGTATGTTTATCTCTCAAGGCCCTGATAAAATTAGAACCTATAAATCCATGGATTCCTGTAATCAGTATATTCATTCTTTTATCAATAACAGTTCAAAAACCTTCACAGCATATTTTAAACATAAAAGTGGCAAACAAGTCCAAATTCCATTCTCCCTACATGCCCTGACAATCTCCTTATTCAGTAAAATATTACTTTTTACAGATGCTGTACTGGTGCCTCCCGTACGCATTTTCATAAAATCAAATGGTAAATATTTACTTTTCAATTGACGTACATACAAGAAGCGGATAAGAAGCTCATAATCAGCAGCTATCTTATAATCTGTTTTATAATAGCCAAACTCCTCAAAATACTTTCGATAAGTAAAGAAAGTCGGATGCGCAGGCATAAAACCATACCGGAACAAATGTGGGGCAAAGTTCTTAGAAGAATAATAACGCACTGTTTTATCCAAATTTTTAGGGTTCACAAAACGCACATCCCCATAAACGACTTGTGTATCTGTATTATCAAAAGCCTCTACCACTTTAGTTATGACATCATTCCTGTGATAAAAATCATCTGAATTAATTATACCGACAATATCCCCAGTAGCCATGTGGATACCTTTATTCATGGCATCATAAAGTCCATTATCCTTTTCACTGATCCATTTTAGCCGACCTTGAAATAGAGGCTCATACTTTTTTATAATTTCAATAGTATTATCCTGAGATGAACCATCTACTATTATATACTCAATGTTAGTAAAATGTTGTGAAATAACAGACTGAATAGTATCACAAAGAGTCCTGTCACTATTGAAAGTAACAGTTATAAGAGAAATTTTCATTAACTACAAAAGCTCCTGATAAAGAGCAGCATATTCTTTATATTTATCTTCTTTTCTAAAATTTTCCAAGATATATGAACGGCAATTATTTCCATAATACTGTTTTCCCACCAATTTTAACTGCTGTATAGCTTTTAAAGCTCTATCAATATTATGAGGGGCAATTACAAATCCCGTTTTTTCTGTCACTATTTCAGGACAGGCTGTCGAATCATAAACCAATGCAGGTGTTCCGCAAGCCATACTTTCAGCCGTAGTCAACCCAAAGGTCTCTTCCATTGAAAAATTCACAAATAAATCAGCAGATGAGTACAGTTCTACCAACTCGCTTATATTTTCTGTTTTCTTAAGTCCGATTATATTAGAAGGTAATTTAGAAATTTGTTTCTGATCCAAGCCTACCAGTATTATTCTATCATCAGATGAAAGATATTTTGCAAGCTTAATAAAATCAGATAAACCTTTACGAGCATTCCAAACTGTTGCTACTCCCAATATCAGGAATTTATTTTCTATATTATATTTTAATTTTGCTCCAACACCTACAGGACGAAATACATCCGTATCAACTCCATTATAAATAACTCTTACAGGATATTTAGCAAGGAAAGAATGCTCTACTTCATTTGCCAGCCACCGTGAAACAGTGACAATA
Organism: Bacteroides sp. HF-4919; assembly: GCF_018860125.1. Classification (NCBI taxonomy): domain Bacteria; kingdom Pseudomonadati; phylum Bacteroidota; class Bacteroidia; order Bacteroidales; family Bacteroidaceae; genus Bacteroides; species Bacteroides sp. HF-4919. Next base: position 280,444 of record NZ_JAHKNF010000005.1, on the reverse strand, counting down.
GTTAAATTTTCGAGAGAAGTAAAACTTTGTTTTTTGAGCTGATAGTTTTTTCTAGAGTGGTCATAAAATAATGAAGCGGGATAGTCTTGAAGATTAGGGCAAGCATAACACCCTTGTTCCCATTTGTTACAGTCAATATTAGAATAATAAGCGCAATGTCCAGTATATGCCCAACAGTCGTGTAATGTCCAAACAACAGGAATATCAGATTTTGATAAAAAATCAAACAATAGTGGATAATTTAAATAATAACCATGAATATTATGTAAATGTATTAGATCTGGCTTTATCTCCTTTATTTTTAATATCAATCGTTTAGTTGCGCATATAGATCCTAATCCATGCATGTCAAACAACTTAGATATTAAATAATGAGAATAAATTGCACACCTATTTCCAATCTTATACAAGTATGTTTTACTTGGATTTCCCCAACGTCCATATGCTGTATAGCAAGTCCATTTATCATTTATTACAGCTTCCGCAATACCTTCAGCAATACGTCCAGTAGAGCCGGAATTGGCAACAACATTAATTTGAAAAAGGGTTGACATTATTAAAGCTCTATATTCAAAATTATTTCTTGCACCATTTATTATTAGAACCCCAAAAACAAATCGTATTTACAACTTTAAGAGAAATCAACTTTGTCATATCTAAAAGTTAGTACTCAATTTAGAGCAATACTAAATTCTAATTGATTCATCAATTATTAACATAATATCAATCCTATATTAGTTAGCGTTCAGAAAGTTTCAATATTTACAAATATTTAGTCAAAGGGATATTAATAATAAATTTCAATTACAAACATATCCAAGTAGTATCTATTTGAAGGATTCTTTCAGATATTAAATCACAAGGATACCCAGCATATAGCAGGTAGATATGATGGTTATCTACTACATTGATCACCTCAATACATATACACGTTGTATCCATCCGACTGCAATACTTTTATACGGCTTTCTGGGATGTTAACTTCCGTTTTATATATGACCATACTTTTTGCTTAGTCAACACATCAACTCCAATCCAATATATTGATAATAGAATTATTATAACAGTTACAATTCCTATGAAAAAGAAATGCATAATATTAGTAACATCCATTACATTATATAAAAAAATAGGTATAGGTAAAGCGACAGCTGTGACTAATAAGCACGGTTTGAAAACGCCCAAAATATCCTTCCAATAATACCCTGCTATTTTTACTACCAATATAGGCTTTATTACTAAACCCAATGTAGCATAGGTCAGCAAGCTAGCCCATGAAAGAGCTACCGGAGAATACCCCGCTTTAAATAAAAAATAGACTATGGGAAAACTTATTAAACCCAAAGTAGGGGATATTAAAGCATTTTCTTTTAACTGTCCTTTAGCATATAATGCTGTATAAAAAGAAGTGTCAAAAACCTGAAATAAGCTCTGAATGACTATAAGTTGAAGAAATATAACAGTATAATCCGGCACAACCCCCAACCATATTTTTAATAAAGGATAGGCTAAGAGACAAACTGGAAAACAGATAATAAACATCAAATAATAGGAATACTTAGTAGATACCAGTAGCAATTGCTTAGATCCCATTAAATCACCTGTGGCCAATCTCTTAACTATCTGCGGATTAGCAGCTGTACGAAAATTATCTACAAGTTGACCGGCTGCCATGTTCACTTGGATGGAAATAGCCCGTGCGGCGACAACAGCGGGTTCAAAAAACATATTCAGCAAAATTAAAATCCCTTGACTATTGAGGGCGATCGAACCACTGGCAAACAAACTCCACCCTGAAAAGCCAGCAATTTCCTTGAATATAGCTTTATCAAATACAAAATGATATATCGTTTCTTTAAAATGCCGACTACAATAAAAACGATAGATACAAATAATCCCTACCTGGACAATAAATAACAAAGAGGCATACAATTTCAATTTATCATAATCACCAATAGATAACAGATAAACTATCCCCAATTTGGCAGAAACTTCCAGAACACTCATATAGGCAAAAACTGACATCTTTTCATGCGCAATAATACTTGCATTATAAGGTACCTGTGTTAATGTAAACACAGCTGTTAGTATGGATATATGGAAAACATAGACTGCCGCCTCCATTCGGTCCGCTGGTATTACTAACTTATTATAAAGAAACCATATACCCAACGTTTCTCCAATTATAACGACCAAAAAAGCAATCACTGCATGAATCGTCATTGTTGTGGAAAATGTTCTCTTTAATTTTTCAAGATCACCCGTTCCAAGTTCATAAGTTAAGAAACGGGATGAACCGGTACTTAACGCACTATTAATAAAAGATAAAAAGCCAACAATGCCACCTACGGACTGATAAATACCATAATTTCCAATCCCTAAAGTTTGCAGTATTACACGTGAAGTATATAATGATACTATCATTGTAAACATCATACGAAAATACAGGAATGCAGTATTCTTTGCGATGGTTTTGTTTGAAGATGGTCCAGGCATTAATTTTATTAATTTATTTTCCGATTACCTAATAAAACTGAGAAGCATTTATTTCCAATATAAGAACGGCTATTGAAGTGACAATTTCAGAAGAAGATACAATAAGTGTTAATCAAAATCTTCCGAGGAGCAGCATCTGTTTGATAACGGAATAAAAATTCACTTATATTCATTTTCTGTCATTTTTAGGTGCGACACAAAGGCAATAAAGAGAGGCAAATCGAACAAATGTCATACAATGAGTGCTCTTTTTTGGACACTTACCCTTATAGAATGGAAAAATCACAATTATCAGGGTCATACCTCAGCCGACTATTGATGTTAATACCGTCTATCAACTTCATATCCTCGTCAGACAACTCAAAATCGAAGATTTGGAAATTGCTCAACTGATGAGATGGCGTGAGTGAACGAACCAAAGGTATACAGCCGTTTTGTATATGCCAACGCAAAATGATTTGGATGAAGTTCTTGTTATACTTCTTTTCCAATTTTTTCAGTAGAGGCAAACGAACAAGTCTGTCATCATAACGTGCTATAGGCGTATATGCTTCAACTAATATATTGTTTTTCTTATAGTATTCTATAAGCGTTTTTTGAGTAAACAAAGGATGAATCTCAAACTGTCCTATTTCCGGCTTGTACTTGCATATCTTGAATATTTCCTCAAGGTGATGCTGATGACAGTTTGCCACACCAAGGTGGCGTACATAGCCTTCATCCTTCAACCTTTCCATCTCTCGCCATGTATCAAGATATAGTTCGGTGACTGGCCAATGAAACTGTAAAAGGTCAACATAGTCAATCCCCATCTCTTTTATATTTCTGAGGAACTCCTCTCTTACAGTATGATTTAGTTGTGCTCCATTACTAACTCTTGTAGTGATAAACAAGCTTTTTCTATCAACGCCACTTCTGCGTATGGCTTCTCCAATAAGATCCATATTGCCATAGGAGGCAGAAAAGTCAAGCAATTTATAGCCTATTTTAAAAGCATTGGCTACGTTATTGACATATCTTCTGCTACTCTCTTTTCTAAGATACAATTTGTTTATTACCCTAATAAAGAGAAGCGATAGACCTGTTCTTTGTTTTTTCATTTTTGGATTGTACCCCATTCCTCCAGGACCAAAACCTATCGATTGGATTTCATCTCCATTCTGTAGTTTGAATGTTGTTACCATAATTTCCCAAAAATCATATATTAAAATTGTAATATCGTCCCTCCCCAGCTAAGACCGACTCCAAATCCAGTAACCATAACTTGCATTCCTTCCTTGATTGTTCCACTATCCAAACAATCCTTCAAACCAATCAACACAGTAGACGAAACTGTATTGCCAATCTCTTCAAGATTCACATAGAACTTATCTTTTGGTAGCACACATACCTTTCGGATGGTGTTGAGCATAAATTTATTGGCCTGATGAAAGATGTAGTAATCCACTTTATCAGCAATTGTGTCATTTTTTTCCAGAACATCTTTCATCATGGACGGGACCGCTTCAAGAGTAAAATTGAAAATGCCGCTTCCGTCCATATAGAGATAATCGTCATAACGGGTATGTCCCTCGTCATCCACTTCGTTTTTCTCTGCACTGTCTTTGCATCTTGCAGCTCCGGTCCTCACAATAAGTTTTTCCGCACCACTGCCATCCGTGCCGAGAGAGAACTCACCGATTTTGGCAAATCCCTCAGTAGATATAAGGCAAGCAGCTGCACCATCGCCAAAGATGGCACGATTGCTTTTATCAGATGGATGAAGATACTTGGTATATGTCTCTGCCGTCAATAATAAAACGTTCTTTGCGACACCCGCAGTAATAATGCCTTTGGCTAAAGCCATTCCATAAATACAACCGGAGCACCCTAAATTAAAATCAAATGCTCCTGCTGACGTGGGGATACCGAGCCTATGCTGAAGAATACAAGCTGTTGATGGCAGGAAATGGTCAGGACTCTGTGTACAGAGCATCACGAAGTCGATATTCTCCGGCCTGACGCTATATTCCTCAAACAATTTGCGGGCTGCTTTCCCGGCCATGTCACCTGCCGTTTCGTTTTCAGCGGCAAGGCGACGGGAATTGACTCCCACCTTCCTTGCTATCTTGTCAACACTCCATTCAGGGAACTCTTTCACCAATTCCTCATTAGTCATCACCCTTTCGGGCAAATAATATGATATGCCTTTAATATAAACCATTATTTTATTTAAAATTTCAAAACAGTGGCAGCCCACGATAATCCGACACCAAATCCAGCAATCATTACTTGCTGTCCCTTTTGTATCTTATTCTCATCAAGACAATGTTTTAACGCAATCGGGATTGTTGAAGACGTGGTGTTGCCTGTGTTCTCTATATTAATATAGAATTTATCTTTTGTATGCTACATACTTTACGTATGGTGTTGAGCATGAATTTATTTGCTTGATGAAATACATAATAATCCATATGCTCTTTCTTTACATTATTTTTACTAAGCGTATCATCAATTAGTTGTGGAACACGATCAATCGTAAAATTGAAAACTTGCTCACCATTCATATAGAAATAATCGTCACGCCTAACATTGTCCGCCCCGTCTTTTTCCTCATGTCCTGTCCGCGCAAGATGCCTTGAACCGCAGTTTTTTACAATAATAGCCTCCGCACCGCTTCCATCAGTACCGTATACGGTTTCCCCTATTTCTGCAAGGCCCTCATTGAATATCAACGTTGCCGTGGCACTGTCACCGAAAAGTATCCGGTTCTTGTCCTCAGGATGGAGATATTTCGAAATGGTATCACCTGTGAGCAACAATACATTGCGTGCCAAACCTGAATCTATGAAACTTTTAGCCATTGCTAATCCGTATGTATAACCGGAGCACCCTAAATTAAAATCAAATGCTCCAGCAGTGGTTGATATACCAAGTCTATGCTGCAAAACACACGATGATGCAGGAAGAAAATAGTCGGAGCTTTGTGTGGAGAAGATAATGAAATCGATAGACTTACGGTCAACATTCCACTCTTCAAACAACTTGTTAGCGGCTTCACAAGCCATGTCCGCAGCTGTCTGATTCTCTGTAGCCACATATCTTTGATTTACTCCTACACTCTTCGCTATCTTAGTAATGTCTATATTTCCAAAAAAAATTGAAGCCCCACTATTTGTCAATATATTTTCACACATAGAGAGAGGGGGGGGGGGAGAATATTGAAATAGCCTTTATACACGCCATAGTTTTCTTTTTATAAATTATAATTTACTTATCCCTCCGGTCAGTTTTATACTGGATCCTGTCATCCATGCGGAAGCGTCCGACAATAGATAAACGGACAGGTTGGCAACATCTTCCGGTTTTCCATAGCGCTTGAGAGGATATTTCTTTTCGTCCTCTTTCAACTCTTCCTCCGTGATGCCTCCCTTGTAAATGAGATCTGTCCAAATCATAGCAGGAAGAATACAGTTCACTCTTATCAATCTTGGAGCAAGCTCTAAAGCCAGACAGTTGGCGTACGAAATGACAGCACCTTTGGATGCACAATACATTGCATTGCCAATAGTAGGAGAATCGTAGGCAATAGATGCTATGAACACTATAGAAGCCCCTTTGTTAATTTTCTTTTGCCTTAACAACTCAGTTTGAAACATAACAGGGGCTTTAAAATTTACATCCATCATATTATCAAGGTCGCTTTCTTGAAGCTGCTTACACAAAATCCGCTGTCCAATTCCGGCACAATGTACGACACCATCCAATTTAGGCAGTTGTCTGACCATGATTGCAACAGCATCTGTTTGGCTGAGATCGGCAATCAATGAGAGATTTTCTTCCCCTCGCATTTCCCGCAATGTTTCTGCAAGTCTTTGCTCATTTCTGCCATTGATTATCACAGACGCTCCCATCTTGGAACAGGCTATGGCTATGCCGCGGCCTATCCCAGATGATGCTCCAGTCACGAGAATTGTCTTTCCCTTGAGTGTGAAAGGATTGAATATATCCATTTTTACTTTTCAGCTACAAGATTAAACAAATCCTCTACAGTAATACACTCACGGATTTCCTTACCAGTAATAGTTTTACCATAAATGGTCTTTACCATGGCGATCACGCCCATACCTGCAAGACTTCCCCACTCGTCGAGTTCATGAAATTCGGTGTAAGCCTGGATTTCTGACGCATCTGTGTCATCAAACTGTTCTGCGAAGTTCGCAACAAATTCTTTTAAATTCATATACTTATTTTTTCTAATTAATATTTCCATAAAATATCCTCATCGACTATTTGAGCCGGATGCCCTGAAACCATGGCATGTGCCGGAACATTACTTATAACAAAAGATTTTGCACCAATAATCGCCCCATCTCCAATCCTGACTCCATTCATAATAGTGCAAGATTCACATAACCATGCCTTATCACCAATAATTACAGGTTTTGTATTCTTATATCCCTGACGATTGATATAATGTGATCCATTATTGTCCCTGACAGTAACATTGCGTCCTATCATCACCCTATCACCAAATTCAATATGCTCACCACAAACAACTGTCAATCCGATATTGGAACCACCATGCCCTTTAAAAGTAAGTGTGGCACCACTGAATATCTCTATGTCTGAACCGTAACCGATGATGGTTCCAGGGCCGAGATTAAGCGTAGCTCCTGCATCTACCGACAAGCGTGTTTCAAGCTTTGATTTACGGAATTTTACCTTTTGTCCAAGAAATGTGATGCCTTGCTTGCGGATAGTGGCAGTTTTGTTTATATGAATGATGCAATAAGGAGCAGGCAACAATATATTGCCGCGAAAGATTTCACCGATAGTATTGTATTTCAGTAACTGCCAGAGTGGACGTGGACGCATTTGCGTGGTTTTCATAATGGTGCAAACATAGCCGAGCCTATCCTTAACAAACTGTTTTTTACCCTGTTTACATGGCAAGATATATTTATTGGCAAGTTCTGTGAAAGTCATCCGGTCCAAGTCTTTAAAAAATTGATTGCGGTTTACCAAGGGAGTACCCAAAGGCTGATTGAGGGCAGGGTTACTTTTTTCTGCCAGAGAAAATGGTACTTCAAGATAATTGATGCGCTGCTTGGTCCTCTCAAAATAGGCTTTGCCTTTCTTCGAGTTAACCATCACGAGTGACGTACCAAGGTTTTTATCCATAGAAGTATTGATTTTCTCTATCCCCCAAAAATCGGCAAGAGTAATGTCGGCTATACGTGGATATCCTTTGAACTTACACTCATAGCATGAAGGGCGACAGTAAACATTGGTTTGCAGATATCCCTTGGTATAGTTTGACTGGTCCTTAGTCTCATAAACATGCTTGCCGTTGGCTAAAATCACTTTCTGCGTAAGGTTGCGCCAACCGTATTCTTTCGACTTAGCCTTACAATAAATAACCTTAGAACCATAGCGCTCCTCAAACGAATCAAGGTACTTACGCCATACTTTAGGAGAATTAATACCACGACAGATGTAATCAACAATAATTAGATTATCATAATCTTTGCGAAGGAAAGCACGCAAAGCAGTCATCTGGCAGGGACTTCCACAAATGAGAATCTTTTCCCCTGCACACAATAATTTTCTAACCTGTACAAAGAACCCCTCAAAAGAACTCTGCAAATACTTGGAACTCCTGATACGGGGAAGATCAGTCTTGTCATTGGAAATGTATTGGCGAACAGAAAAATCTTCATTAAATACTGCGCCACCCACATACCCCTTGTCTTTGTACATAATATCAGCCAAAGCCGAGAATAAGCCTCCAGAAGTGGAATCAAATACAACCTCCATATTTTTATGTTCGGCCGCATAGTACACCGGTTGCGAAAGGTCATTCTTCTTCAATTCCTTTATATTGATTATGGGACACACTTTCTCGCATAATTCACAATTTACACATTTATCCTTATTCACTGTCGGATACCAAAAACCTTCAATATCAGTCTTGAATGTTATTGCGCCATGAGCACATGCATCTCCACAAGCATTGCAGCCGCAACATTTGGTCTTATCTATAATATTTATCATAAATGAAATTTATCACCTTATAAACCTATTCGTTTTTGTAAACGTCCAAAACATTATATGCGTCTTTCAAATGAATGCCAATAGGCACTCGTCTCTCATTCCGAACAATCACTACTGTATATAAATATTTATATTTAAATTGCGGCAAAGATAAAAGCCCAATGAGAACATTTCAAGACATCATTTGGGAACGCTTACACAATAACATATACAATGACATCAAAGCTACACAAATTACCAAACAGATCATTTCCCTAATATCCAAGATAATTTTCTATTAAAAAGCTCTGTTATAAGAAATAATATTACCCACATGGAAACATGGCGTATTACCGAAGACAGAACCGGAGAAATATCCATAGAATTCATTCCTTGAATTAAGCATAGTTGTATGCATTGAGAAAATGCTAACACAAAAAATGTATTCTTGCCCCAATATGAAAAGATATAAAACCAAGGCTTTAATACAGTATATTCCATATATTTAGTCAATAACATTGATAATTGAATAATAAACAAAATACCTAATATTGCGCCTATATATACTGGTATTAAAGAAGTTATAATGTTGTAGCACATATCTAAATGATAAAATTGAGCAATTAGTCCACCGATACAAAATGATATAAGTAAAAAACTAAAAGTCTTCTTGACAGACTTATCTCTCCATACATTTAAAATAAAATCAGCCAATTTATTACCTAAACCCAGAAAACTTACGGCTAAGAAAACTGAAGAAATAGCCCATGGCAATAAAAGGTGCACCTCTGATAACCAATAGCTAAGATAAGCAAATACAATCAAAATCACTACAAAGAACTTTTTATTACGACTCAGTAAATGATAAAAAATATAATATAAAAGCTCAGCCAGAAATAATATAGGTACAAACCACAACGCAATGCCCCCCCATCCATGAACAAGCACTTCTAAAAACCTATCCTTAAATGTATTTACTTCATAAGATTCAGATATTCCTATGACTAGAATAGAAAACACAAAAAAAGGAACTAATAAAGTACGCAACTTGCGATATAAAAAAAAGTTCAAAGATTTATAGTTTCCTACTTTAAAAGTCATTCCAGATATAAAAAAGAAGAAAGGCATATGGAATGACCAAATCCAATTCGAAATAATCGATGGTAACCGAGTATGCCCAACTACCATTAAAACAATACAAATACCTTTTGCAACATCAATCCACTCTATCCGTTTTGAAATACGAGCCCCCATATTTACTCCATATAAAAAAATGAAGCGACGTACTTTTGAGATCTTTCCTCAAAATTATAACATGAAATATTTTTAGCTAATACATTATAATAGATAGGATTGCAAATTTTCAGCACGGCATTTTTTAAAGAATTTCTATCATCCAAATCAAATCTAATCCCATTTACATCTTCTGCCACAAGGTCCATAGAACACCCTACTTTATTGCTTACAATTACTGGTAACCCATTATTCATAGCCTCCTCAATAACCAATCCCCATGGCTCTGATTTAGAAGGCAAAACAAAAACATCATTACTCTGGTAATAATGAAATATCTTATCATTAGAGATAGCCCCTAAAAAAGAGATATTAAATGACGCCATTTTTTTCAATACCTCCTCTTGAGGACCAAAACCTATAATATTCAATTTTAAATCTGGTAAAGAATTGAACACATCAATCAGAAGTTTAAGATTTTTTTCTTCCGACAAACGACCAACATATAAAAAGTTCCGAATTTGTGTCTTATAAACAAAGGAAGGTTGATTCACATAATTAAAAACTCCAACTCCTTTTGTTTTGATTATTTTTCCCGAAAAAGACAAAAGTTTCAATAATTCAATATGTGGTTCTCCCGAAGCGTAAGCCAAGTATATTCGTTTTAAAAAAAATCTTTTTAACAGTCCTCGCAAACCTCTAATAGACGACTCATAATAAGTTGATTCTACCACCACTGCATTTTTACTCTTTGGAGAGAGAAAAGCTAAAAACCAGAGATAAAAAGAATCCCACCCCGATAGAATTAAACTGCGATATGAATAATCACGCTTTAACAACCGCCATAGATAAATCAAACGAGAGCCTTGTAACTTCGATAAAATAACATAGTCAAATTTAATCCCTTGAGAAACAAAATCTTTATTTCTCCGACTATTCATTTCATAAAGAAAAATCACAAAAACACGCTTTTTTTCGCACAGTCTATTCAAGAGATTCACTTTATAAAAGGCCGGCAATGGCGTTACAAATATAACATCAATTTGTTTCATAATCCTTTGTTTATAGATTCAACTCTATTAAAAGCATTACTCCATGCCATCGGAGAAAAATAGTGCAGTAAAGCGTCTCTATGGTTTGAATATTTCTCAAACCAAGCATCATTCATCTGAGATAACTGAAGAATGCACATTTTAAGTTGTTCCTTATCAAAATTAGAGTAAACATAATTAATATCTTTCAACTCAGGATAGCTTATTGTAGAAACAACTAGCTTATTACACGCCAAGTATTCTATAATTTTTGATGGGAAATTATTTTTATTTTCAGCCAGATTAGGATCTCTAAAACTTAGACATACTGTAAATCTTTTCAAATAAGAAAGATAATCTGTGTAATTTAGATATCCCAAATAATGTATATTCGCATATTTAGAAGCATATTTCATCACCAACGATTCATCCTCCCCTCTACCAGATACGTAAAGTTCACACTTTGGCAATTCGGAAAAAACATCTAATGCCATCTTTATACCTGTCACCTTTTTTAATGCACCAGAAAAGAAAAATGCATTTTTTACAATTTCCCCATTAGTTTCTTTTATAGAGTTGATGGCATTCATTGGAACAATTCCAGGCATATAAACTATATTTTTGTTTTGTATTGTTAAACGTTCCGACAAAGCCAAAATTCCATCAACAAATCTAGACAAACATATTTCCGCAACTTTAGTTATAGAAAAAAGCCTATTAGATGGAGTATGGTCTGCTAGTAAAACATAAATTTTCTTACGATAGATTACTTTCAAAAGCATAAAAGCAAGTAAGTTATGCCTTTCAAGATTATAAAACCAAATAGAATCATCATTGCGTAACAGACTGACTATTAACAAATTTTCCACCAAATAATTTAAATGCCTTAGCATTGGAAAACTTCCAAATACACGAACCTGAATAAATTTTACTTTCTGAATTGAAGGTAATTCCGCCAATATATTTTTTCTCACATTCAGAGGAACTTCTGAATACACTTTACTAAAACAGTTACCCTCAATAAGATTACTACAAAAATTTGTCACACATTGAGAGCCATATAAAGAGACCAATTCTTGTGGTATATAATTGCAATATAATGAACGATTAACAAGAAGCATATTTATTTTCTAATTCAAATTTTTCCCTATGAATATAAATACTGAGAACTAAAAACATTATATATTGTGTTGATAGAGTTGCACCATTTGGAGAAACAAATGCTACAAAAAGATAATTAAATAGCAGCACTAATATCAAATAATCAAAAATGCTTTTCTTTTTATACTTACGTAATAATGAGAAGATTTTTATAACCGGAAACAACACCAGCACAATGCCAAATAAACCTACGTCAACCATTTTAGCTAGAAAGGTATTTTCATAATTACTCCCAATAAATTCGCCCTCTCTACCCCCCTTTATAGGAACACTACCAACCCCATGACCTATCAATAGGACTAATTTATTTTCCTGCATGTAATCAATACCATTCTTCCATTGCCGTATCCTAGTATCATCAGCTTTACTAGTAGATTTGTCATCCCCAAGATACCTTTCCAAAAGATATTCATTAGAAGATAATAATGAAGTAATTACTGAACCTGATGCAATAAGTATTATAGAAAAAATTACCAATAAAATAACCCGATTCCCTTTTGCACAAATCACATAATAGACAAAACCAGCAAAAAACATTAATAATACAATCACAAATATTTGTCGGGATCCCGTAAACCAAGATCCTATTAAAGGAAGAAAAGAACATAACAAATAAAAAAATTGGCTCTTCGTTTTTGAGGAATGATATAGTAAATAAAATGATGAGAGTACGCAGAAAGAGAAATAAACCCCAAATGTGCTAACAGACTCAGCTAAGAAGCTACAACGATTCATAGCTAAATCTTCCTCTGCCAAATAAGATATATCTTCATGAGCGCTTAATACCAAAAATTTAAAAAGCAATGTTTGGCTATCAATAATAAGCCCTATTGATAAAAACAGTCCAAGCAACGAAAAAAACTTAAATATAGAACGTGGATTATATTTTGAAGAATTTAATAAATACGATGAAAACAAAACCACATGAAATCCTGCGGTATACATCCATAAAGCAAATCCAACTCTAATTAAGCCATATCCTTGAAAAAAAAAGGCGTATATACAATACGGTATACATAAAAATGTTAGTAACAATAAATCTTTTTCTATCTTTATCAACGAACGATTTTTATACCTTCCAAAAGAGCACATCAAAAGGGAAAAACCTATAAATGTCAAAATTTGCCTCCAGATCGTAAATGGAGTACCTTTAGTCAAAAAAGAAAATAAACCACCATTTATAACTAAGAAAAAAGAAATACAATAAAATAAGGTTATATAATTAGAGTATTTAGAGGCATTAAATTTCATCAACATTTATCCACAGCTATTAGCATACATAAAACAATTTAAATTTCCCCTATCTTCCCACTAAGTTCAAAACAGTATACCTATTTCTTATCATTTTAGCTAAAGGTATCATTTTCATAAAATCAATCTCGGAAAATTGGATATACTGTTTTATCATGCTATTTAAACCGATTCGAGAGAAATAACTGTTTATCATATTATACTCACTTTCAGTTCTCAGCAGTTTCTCTATCAACAAATGCGCCCACGCCACTTGAATACCATGTATAGTAGACTTGTCAGAAAAATATTCATCAATGGCGTGACTCATTAAATGCTCAGAACCACTCGTCCCACGTGTATTGCCAGAATGTATCATGGATAATCCGGAAGTTATTAACCCCCTTGCAAGATCAGCTAAAAATACATCTGTATATAAATCTTTCTCAGAATATCTTAAAATAGAAACAGCAGCTTCTTTTGCCAACATAAAAGATAATTCATCAATCTTTTCTCCTGTGGAAAGTCTAGATAACTCCCAGTCCTTTACAGCACTCAAATTTGATAAAAGATCACCTACACCTGCCAAAATCAACTGCTTGGGAGACTTCTTCACAATCGATAAATCCACTACAATTCCGATAGGAGGTTTAACTCCAAAACTTTTTTTCTTCTCATTACACGTTAAGCGTGCAACTGGAGAATAAATAGCATCGTTAGAAAGTGTTGATGGCATGGCTATGTAAGGGATATTCATATCTGTTGCCGCATACTTGACAATATCTAAAATACTACCTCCACCAAACGCAATAAAAAGTGTATCTAAATTATCACATTGTTTTTTCAATAAAGAGTATTCTTCTACCTTTCCTCCTTGGACAAGAATTAAACTATCAAATTTATTACTATCTATAAAGTGACTGTAAAGAGTATATAATTCAGGAGAAGTCACTAAAGTTTTATGAGAGAAAAACAGATGACTGGATGTGAGCATTTTATCAACTCTACCAAGTACTCTATTATCAATCTCCACAAAAACAGGTATTTCTAAATGCTTATAAAACATTATTCAACTCTTGAATAGATTTAATTATTTTAGATGTACTTATACCTTTAGTATACGGAAGATAAACTAATTCAATCTGATGCTTTTGCAAAAACTCTGGAGTCATACATATCTGATTTAAGTACCCTTCACCTGTCCAATCATCACCATGCACTATAATATCTACATTATACTTAATTACATAAAGTTTATTATCCAAATCTGGAATAATAAAAGCTTCATCTACATAGGAGCAAGCTTTAACTACTGCCAATCGATCATTCTCGTTAATAACAGGCTTTCTTTTATAATTAGCAACCATTTCATCACTATTAATAGCAACAACCAACCTATCTCCAAGACCTTTCGCTTTTTTTAAGAGCTCAACATGTCCACGATGAAACAAGTCAAATACCCCTATTACATATACAGTTATCATATATCTAAAAAATCAAACCGTTTTTATTAAGTTTATCTATTACATGCATCAACCGATAGCAAGCTTGATCATCTTTATATAAATTAAATTTGTTTTGAGTTTCCTTTTTATAAGTTTCGGGAGTTTTTAAAAAAGACTTGAGGGACTCTAAATCAGATAAAATAGGCCCAGGAAGAACCTCACTAATGTTATCAAAAGTCAAGCCTCTTGACTTTTGATATTCATCTATGTCATTCATTACAAATCCCATTGGCCTATCTAAAATATCATAATCAATCCAAACCGAAGAATAATCCGTTAGTAAGAAATCTGTTGCCCCCAGTAATGGATAAAGCTGAAAAGAAAAATCATTTTGTTTCACTATCATAATATTAGTAAACAATGGGAAATCAACCGTTTGCAATATATCCATTGGATGCAACTTTACAATCAACAAAATTTTAATTTCCGATAAAAAAATATTCAGATCTTGCAAGTCTGCTATATTCAAAAAAGAAATAGTATCGTTCGTTGAAATACCATCAGTTCTTGTTTCTCCAATAATCGAAGTACGGAAAGTTGGTAACCAAATGCCAACAGAACAATAGTCGGTCCTTTGGATATTTCTTTTAGAAAAGAAGTCTGTCTTTTGAAAAAGTAAATCATTGCGCGGTTGTCCAACAAGTAACACTCTACTCAGATCCAGATTATTAAAACTTTTAGACATCAATTCCCTAAAAATTTCTGATGTAGCAATTAAATAATGAGCTTTAGTCTTATTAACTCCATGTTTGGCAGGATCCATTGAACCTATCCGCTTTAATGGCATGCCATGCCACAAATTTATCAACTTATCTCTTTGACTGATATCCCAGAAACTATATAATCCATGAGTACAAAAAACAAACTTAGCCCTAAAAAAATACCAAAAAGCTAATAATGAAAATCTAAATACAACTTTTGTATTCGAATTTTTCGACAAAATATCCTTTTTACATGCTTTATAACCTGTCTTATCAGAAAGTACCCATACTTTCAAATAATGATCATATTGCTTTGATCCAGAAATATATTGAAATAGAGCATAAGCATTATCAGTATAATCCGGAAAACTAGAAAACAACATAACAGAATCTCTCTTTATTATCCTAGAGAATAAAATTCCTGTTGAAGCTATAAAAGAAGAAAAAGACAATTTCATTAAAGTATTATTAATCATTCACATACCGTATTTTTTATGGAGGAGCGAATAAGTACCATAAGGATAAATAATAAACAGAACTAAAGATAATTTATATTTTAAGGATATAGAAGTAGAAAACAATACATATGATAGTCTACTTTTAATATAGAAAATTATTTCGCGTCTATAGGTATTATCTGGAATATCAGTTCTCACATAAGCCATGAAGCATTGAAATATCATAAATGAATAAACATTTGCTATATCTGTTTCTTGAATAGACGGAGAAGCATTCTTTAAAATCCAAGGTATTTTCATACAAGACATAACTTTCTGACTAATTCCAGAGTGATTAGCACTTCCTTGCCTCTGCCTATAATGATAAAAACATTGGTTTGTCCTCAGCACTACTTCAGAGTCTGCGACCACTTGATATTGAAATAAAAAATCCTCCCAATGATGTACTTCTTTAGAAAAACATTTTCCAATAAATAAAGATGTCCTATATAATCCTAAACACATAGAAGCCGGAAACGAAAATGCAAGAAGTAAATCGATAGCTTGCTTCTTACTATATTTATCTATCTTCAACTGTCTTTGAACATCTTCAAAATAATGAGAAGAGATACAAATATCAGCTTGATTAGATAATAATAAATTCAAGAAGCATTCAATCATATTGCTATCTATCCAATCATCCGAATCGACAAAACAAATAAATTCTCCGCTCGCTACGCTGATCCCTGTATTCCTGGACTCACTTACACCACTATTCTTCTTATGGATAACATGTATCCTGTCATCTGCCAAAGCATATTGATCACATATATATCCAGACTTATCAATACTCCCATCATCAACCAGTATCAGTTCTATATTAGGATAAGTCTGATTCAATATACTATCAATGCACTCTTCTAGATACTCTTCAACATTATAAACAGGAACTATTACAGAAACCTTATTCATAAAACACTAGCATTCATTGACTTGTATTTAAATCCTTTATTTTCAAGTCGTGATAAAAACAATGGTAATAGCTGTAGTGTATTTAAACTATGTTCTTCAGAAAAATGAAACAACACAATGTCTCCACCACTTATCTGTTTCGTGATCTTATCAATATGTGTTTGTACATCCTCTAACTTTACATAATCTTGCATGTCAACAGACCATTTTATTATATCATAATGTTTTTTCAAGAGAAATAGCTCCATAATTTTCAAAGATCCGAAAGGCGGCCTAAACAACTTCGCATGCAATATATCATTACACTTAGACACATCCTTCACATAATCTTGACTCCTGACATCAACACCCTTTAAATGAGAATAAGTATGATTACCAATTGCATGTCCTCTTTCCTTTATTTTCCTATACAACAAAGGATATTCATGCACCTTTTCTCCAATACAGAAAAATGTAGCTTTTGCATCATACTTATCCAGTATATCCAAAATAAATTCCGTGATTAGAGGATCAGGTCCATCATCAAAAGTTAAATAAATATCTGTATCTGATGTTTTTACCTTTTCTATTACCGAAAATTTAAGAATGATTGACTTAATCCTAAATTTAACTCTTTCCAACAAAAAAGATATCATTTTGATAAGCTTTGTAACAAATCCCCCTTAGATTTTTTTCTATTAACATCAAGAATCTGATTAACTTTTTCCCAATTAATTTTTTTATTTATTTTTTGTTCATCTAATTCAGTTACCGAACTAATTAAACGATCTTCTAAATCGAACATCCTCAATAAAGAATGAAACCGAGTAAGCCCTCTTCCTTTATTAGCATAAGCGACAAAAGGCTTATTGAACATAATAGAAAAGACACATGCGTGAAAGGAATCTGTAATTACATATTTTGCATCAGAAAAACCTTTCAACCACTCTTCAACGGGAGAAGCTATTCGCTCTATCGCTGATAAACTTATATCATTTGTGTTAGGATTATTATTATAAAATATATCATATCCAAGAACTGTTTGGAGTTTTATCACAGCATCTTGTTTGTCAATAGTCTTATCCAAAATATAGACCATCAACCCCTTTTCAGATAGATCATTTTTTGCAATATCTCCCATTAATGCAACATATTTATTAACATCTAATAACATCGTCGGGTCTAATACATGGGTAGAATTTACATCAAAATATTTCCGGCATAACATAACCCCAGAATCTTCACGAACACCAACAAACGAAAATAACTTCAATAAACGTTGACAATTAAGAGTTTGTTTTTTAGAAAACATCCACCTATCAACACCAAATGAAGCAGCATACGCAATCCTTCTCACATTCCAATCTTTAGCAAACTCCAAAAATGCGTCCTCCACATGAAAAAAATAATCCGGACGCCATATTTGATCACTACCTACAACCCATATATCCACAGATTCCTTTTTTATTGATCTAAAATTCTCAATATTCACAATAGGATAGATATATTTATCGACAAATAATTTTGTATGAGATTGAATAAGAGAATTTATCTTTTTAATATCTTTTTCCGCAAAGACAGATAAATTCTTCTGTCTCCAAATGTATTTCATAAAGAATCTCTTCATATAAATTAATGGCCAAACAAATGGTGAAATTTCACGTACATAAATCTTATTATACAATGTAACATCATACCCATTTTCTTTCAAAAAGCTCATTAATGCATATGCTTGTAATATTCCACCATAATTTGCATCTAGTGGCAATGTTATTATACCTATTTTCTTCAAAATTTATACATTTACAAAAAGTAACTAAAAACGAACCAATAAATCATATATAGCACTATTACACCTAAAATATAAACATATAATTTAGTAATAGATTATTATTCTATATCCGTATTCGGATATGGATTTTCCTCCAAACTCTTTAAATGCTCTACAATCTCAAACTCTTCCCTCGTCAATTCCCGATCCTTCCAACCGTCTATTATTACGTGTGCCTCCGCCGCCAACTCTTCGTCAAAGACCTCGGCGTAACAGGCTACCAACAAACGGCATTTCAAAAGCGAGACGGGAAGTGTATCCAAGATATCCCAACTACGATTGAGAACCGACTGGATTTTATCTTCCTTATCACCGTGATTATAAATGGTAGCATTATAGCCGGTCAACAAAGCGATACAAAGAGAAGCTTCCTCTTCAAGAGTACGTCCGTGTGAACCGAAAAGATGCTCACAACGATGATACACATCCGTATTCAATTGGCGGAAACGGTCGGAGTAGATGGGTTCGCCATCCAGACCTAAATGGAGAAGTTCGTGCGAAACAGCGCACAAAGAATCGATTTCTGATTGCAAAGACAACATGGTGATTTATTTATGTATTGGAATATGCACCACAGAGGGCACAGAGTTCACTGAGTTTTTAATTCTTTATTAGCTCGATTAAAGAGGGATGAATGAAAGCAGTAGCAACTGCCATAACCCCCTGGATGGAAACCACCACACGGCGGTCACCTTTAATACGGACAAACTCACCCTCGACTCCCTCGAAGATGCCGCCCGTGACACGGACGCGGTCTCCCTTCTTCATGGAAACGGCGGAAGGGTCCAGATAAACAACCTGTTCATCGTAATTACCGGCAACAGCAATAAAACTACGCATCTGGACTTCAGGAATGGTAATGGGCTGACGGGTCTCACGGTCCATGATATAACGAATGGGAAGAGAAGCGCCGACAGTGGATTTCATTTCGTCAACTTCACTGCGGGTGGCATAAACAAAAACCAGGTTGTGAACAACAGGAACCAGTTTGCGGATCTTACGCTCACCACGGAATACGTATTCGTAGCGCATGGGAAGAAAATTCTTCACTCCACGGGAGTCCAGGTATTCCTTAAAGGCAAGCTCACGGCTATAGGTGATACGAAGGGCGTACCAGGATTTATCAATGCTGTTGTTCACGAAAGGATATGATTGGGGGACACCGGGGTAGTGAAATACCTTCCGGTCAAGTTTGCTAATTCTATTATTTGCCTTGCAGCGTATATCATTTCATCAGGTACTCCCCTATCGCAGGAGAGACGGTTTGAAAAGGGATTCAGAGCAAAAAAGACCATCTTCACAAAGAAGCAGGGAATTTTTGATCTTAGATTTTGTAAACAAGCGTATTATGAAGCAGAAATGTTTCAATAGACGTTCGTCTTTTGAAACACCTTTTTTGTAAATAAATCAAAAGTATCAGACAAACAAAATCAGACAGATAATAAATAGTTTTTTATTAATTCATAAACAACTATATATTAGTGCATTAATGTAATAAGTGAAAGAGGAATATTATTTTTTTTATTAAACATTTTGTAGTTCTAAAAATACCCTCTATCTTTGCGTTCAATTAAACGAACGTCTATTCAAACACTCACATTTCCATCCCATATCAAACTATATATCAAATATTTAACCCACGAAAGAACGTTCATTTTTTCTTTAATTTCACATTTACTTGTCCGCTGAGAGATTCCTTTCTACCTTTGCAACACATTAACACAAATTAGTTTTTAATAAAATAAAAATCACAATGAAGAAACAAAAAGTAGTATTTCAAGCCGTAGACAAAAGTGTAAAAAAACGCTATTAGCAAAACGCAATCAACTATTACAGAAATAGTTAAAGAAACAAGAGGCAGAAAGAAAGGAATACCGATACGTGGAATAATTTCGCATAAAGAAGAACTTATCAAAGCGTTGATAGAATCCTACATAGAGGATGCGAATATACAAAATATCAATACATGTCAGGCTTCACTCGCACGCTACATCAATGAAAAAAGACTAATCGGAAATATTAAAAACGGAGTATTTAAACCATTATCCATCAGTTCAATATTAGTCTATATCAGCAGCATTTGGGAAGAAGTGGAAAAGGATAGACAGCACAAACCCGCCATCCACAAAAATACGCACAATGAATTATCATAATCCGCCTTACATGAAACGTCCCCTATCTTCGTGGTGATAACATTTTATCAACTTAAAAAATATACGTATGAAACGAAAAAAAAGACCGGCATCACAGAGTGAAGCCATGAAACTGAGATGGAAGAAACGGATTGTCTTTGAGAAAGGATATACCGAACAATGTGCCGAATGGATGGCAGAGCGTCTGGAAGCATTAACAGACCACCTGCAATACGGGCACGCAGTTATTGCTTATCAGAAGCAGAACGGAGACTTCAGGCTGGTGAAGGCGACACTGATCTATTACGAAGCGGAATTCCACAAGAAGTATGATCCCACAAAAATAGAAGGCGCAGTAGTCTACTGGAATGTGGACGAACAGCGGTGGACAACGTTCCAGGTGGAGAACTTCATGGAATGGAGGCCGATGGCATAGGGTGGGCACCACAGAATTACACGGATTTTCACAGATGAATTATTTCTATTTTGAGGAATCAAGTGAAAACGTCTTTGGGAATCCGGGGTAATTTGTGATGAATGTTTTATTGAAAGTACAAACGATTAATTTGAAAATACAATGGCAATAGCATACGACGGGATCAACTATTTCCCGATGGGCGTAAACTTCATGGAAGAGAACGCAATGGAAGTGATAGAGGCAAAATACGGAATCAAAGGCCCCGCAATCGTACTGAAGCTCCTTTGCAAAATATACAAGGAGGGATACTTCATACGGTGGGATGAGGAGCAGTGCCTGATCTTTGCCAACAAGGCAGGAAGGGAAGTGCAGGCCGAGGAGGTGCAGGGAATTATCGAAATTCTCTTTATCAAAGGGATACTGGACAGAAACAGTTATCTGGAAAACGGAATACTGACTTCAGAAAACATACAAAAGGTATGGCTGGAGGCAACGAAGCGAAGGAAGAGAGAACTGTCGGAACTCCCCTACCTGATAGTAAAAACGGAAAAGGAAAACGGAAAACCCGATACTCCTTCTATAACACAGGAAATTCAGCAACCGGAGCTGTTCAAAGGGGAAAAAACACCTGTTAACCCGAAAAATGTAGTACATCATGTAGCCGTTGACGCAAAAAATGCATGCAATTCCGGACAAAGTAAAGTAAAGGAAAGTAAAGCAAAGGAAAATAAAGAATTACCCCCCTCAGCTCCCCCCGAGGGGAAGGAGGAAGAAAGGAAGGAGGATTCTTCTTATCTACAGATACCGGGATACGCCTTCAATACAATGACGCACAATTACTCGGGACTGATGGACACGCTAAAGAGATTGAGCGTTACCGACACCGGGGAAGTAAACTCCATACTCAGGCTGTCGGACTATGGAAGGAAGGGAACGACGGTGTGGCGGCTGATTGCCAACACTTGCTGGAGTGACATAGGGGCAAAAGGAAGGTATCTGATAGCGGCGCTAAACAAGGCGAAAAGAAGATAGCAGGAAGTGTTAGTCTCCGATTTGTAGTTGACAAAAAAGCAAGTATCCAGACTTTTGGTCTGAAAGGGATTCAGTGAAACAAAGAAGCAAAGAGCGTACTTAAAAAACTAAAACACAGCGCTTTTAATGTACAAGATTCCTGTCGGTAAAAGCTTTGCTTTAACACAGAGTTAAAGTTTGTTCTTTGGATGCAAATAACAAGTGTTTTACGTGCAAAAGACTTGTTATTTGCATCTAAGAATAAAATGGCCGGAAGAGGGCGTTAACAATGTTAATGAAGAGCACTGATACACCCAACCGGAAAATGAGGAAATTAAGATTAAAAGTCAGTGCTCCGACCTTTTTAAAGCAATGTACAAGGATCTTTCTGCTTAACAAAGCATTGTGACAGCAGCACGGCAAACAGAGTATCGTATACTCTTGCTTTCTGAGGACACCCCTTTACACAGGCACAGCATTTAATGCAGCGTTCGGCATCCGTATTCAACTCGTCACCTTTTATAATGGCACTCACGGGACACATCTTCGCACATGCACCACAATGAGTACACAAGGATTCGTCTTCTACCCAAGGAGTACGGGGAAGTGGGACACCACTCTTACGCAAAGCAATCACCTTTCGCAAAAAACGGAACAGCGGAAAGAAAGGCTGGCGCGGACGCCGGATTTTACGGACATCCACTGCATACAGCTTCTCCGGCTCGGCAGCAGATGCTATTTTATCCGAGATCTGCTTTCCAAAATCAGCTGCCAAAGTAAGATCACGTTCATCAGGACGTCCGGCAGCTACGGGATATTTCTCTGTACTATATGAATGTTCTCCGATGAAGGTTGCACCGGCAATCACCTTAAATCCCTGTTGAATAGCCCAATAATCAAGTTCCATCAACGATTTTTCATAAGCGCGATTACCATATACCACCACGATAACTGCCGGAGTATTATTCCCGCGTACACTTGCCAGACGATCCATGGCCAGAGGAGCCACACGCCCTCCATATACAGGTACGACAATAATGGCTAACGCAGATTCGGTAATTACTAAATCCTGAGCTGCCTGTTGTGTTAAATTCGTGTTTATCACATTTGTTATTCCAGTTCCACGAACAATTGCCTCTCCAACTTGTTTTGAGGTGTGGGTAGGCGAGAAATAAATCAGATGGACTTCGTTTGCTGTCATAATAGTTATGTTTTGTGCAACAAAGGTACACTTTTATGAAGAAAAAAAGAGTAAACGATCATAAAAACCAAATTTATTTATTATCTTTGCGGCGTTGAAACATTCCGATAATCCTCCAACGGGAGACGAAACTCGGATTTCCGATTCAACAAAACATCCCAAATTCATCATATAAAAACTGTTGCGTTTGTTAAGCTTCCGGCCATTGCGTCGTAGCTTCGGCCGTACGTATTTCAACAAATAAAATTAAAATATTAAATAACTCACATATACTGTATGTATAACATTATCCAATTGAACGACAAAAATTTGTCGGAACTACAAACTATTGCCCAGGAACTGGGTATCAAAAAAACAGACTCACTTAAGAAAGAAGAACTTGTCTACAAAATCCTTGATGAACAAGCTATAGCCGGAGCTACTAAAAAAGTAGCAGCTGACAAACTTAAAGAGGAACGTAAAGAAGACAAGAAAAAACGCTCTCGAGTGACAGTAAAGAAGGAAAACGCCGACAAGGTTTTCTCTTCTACCAAAAATGGCGAACTGACCAAGACAGATGCCAACGCACCTGCAACCAAAGCACAAGCTAAGACAACAGAACCGACTAAGGAAGCAACTAAAGAGATGAGTACTGAAACGAGCGCCACTCCGGCAGAATCGATAAAGGTGACCCCTTATGCCACTCCGAAAAAGAAACCGGGACGTCCCCGCAAAAACGCAGTGGAAGCAGAAACCAAACCTGCAGAGGTTATAGCAGACAAACCTGTAACAGCCCCAGCGGTACAGGAAGAAAAGCCGGCTGCTCAACCGGAAACGGAAAAACGCCCTATCAGCAAACCGATCCTCAAACCGAAACCAACCGTTGTAGACGAAGAAAGCTCAATCCTCTCGGATATGGATGCAGATGATGATTTTATCCCCATCGAAGATCTGCCTTCAGAAAAAGTAGAACTGCCTACTGAATTATTCGGCAAATTCGAATCAACAAAAACAGAACCGGTAACCACCACTCCCGAACCGGCTGCACAACCTCAACGTCCCCGTGTCATTCGCCCACGCGACAACAACAACTACAGCAATAATAATAACAACAATAATAATAACAATCAGCGCAACAATAACCAGCGTCCTCCTGTACAACAACGTCCCATGCCGCAACAAAATGCAACTGAGCCCGCTCCTGTTCAGGAACGCCGTGTGATTGAACGCGAAAAACCATACGAATTCGATGATATCCTCACCGGAACCGGTGTATTGGAAATCATGCAGGATGGCTACGGATTCCTCCGTTCATCAGATTACAACTACCTCTCTTCACCGGACGATATCTATGTATCTCAATCACAAATCAAACTATTTGGACTGAAAACCGGTGATGTAGTAGAAGGTGTAATCCGTCCGCCCAAAGAGGGTGAGAAATACTTCCCATTGGTGAAGGTTTCTAAAATCAACGGACGTGACGCTGCTTTCGTGCGTGACCGTGTGCCGTTCGACCACCTTACTCCGCTTTTCCCGGACGAAAAGTTCAAGCTTTGCAAAGGTGGCTATTCCGACTCCATGTCGGCACGTGTGGTAGACCTCTTCTCGCCCATTGGTAAAGGACAGCGTGCACTGATCGTAGCCCAGCCTAAGACGGGTAAGACCATCCTGATGAAAGAAATTGCCAATGCCATTGCTGCCAATCATCCGGAAGTATATATGATTATGCTGCTGATTGACGAGCGCCCGGAAGAAGTTACCGACATGGCCCGCAGCGTCAATGCCGAAGTGATTGCTTCTACATTCGACGAACCCGCCGAACGCCACGTAAAAATAGCCGGCATCGTTCTTGAGAAGGCCAAAAGACTGGTAGAGTGCGGACACGACGTAGTTATCTTCCTCGACTCTATTACACGTCTGGCACGTGCATACAACACTGTATCTCCGGCATCGGGCAAGGTACTTTCGGGTGGTGTGGATGCAAACGCACTTCACAAACCGAAACGTTTCTTCGGAGCAGCCCGTAACATCGAAAACGGAGGTTCGCTCACAATCATCGCTACCGCCCTGATCGACACCGGTTCTAAGATGGACGAAGTGATCTTCGAAGAGTTCAAGGGTACAGGTAACATGGAGTTGCAGCTCGACCGCAACCTGAGCAACAAGCGTATCTTCCCGGCTGTCAACATTGTGGCATCGAGCACACGCCGCGACGATCTGCTGCTCGACAAACAGACACTGGACCGCATGTGGATCCTGCGCAAGTACCTGTCGGATATGAACCCGATCGAAGCAATGGACTTTGTAAAAGACCGACTGGAAAAAACCAAAGACAACGACGAGTTCCTGATGAGCATGAACAGTTAAAAAAGTCCTTTTGTGAACAAAACATAAAAAAAAGAGTGAGATTCTGTTTGATTCTCACTCTTTTTATTTAGCTTTGCACTACATGCATCATAAACAAGCATAAAACAAACACCGGAAGTACAACAATTACTGTGGGAAAGTTTATTAATATAACGTTTATAGCAGTAGTAACCCTATACTCTGTCACTACACATGCTGCCAATAAAGCAACAATGCACGTGTCAGCACTCCAAAACCTGATTGACAACAGCCTCAATTATAGTAAAGAAGCTCCCAACGACAGTATCATCCAATGGGGTCATGAACTGGCTCCTATCCTGAAAAAACAGAAAGAGTACAAAACCCTCTTCCAGTTGAAACAGCTTATTGCGACTGCCTATGCCACACGCGGAGACATGAACATGGCCATCGACCATGCCCGCCAGATGTACAAGGAAGCCAAAGAACTGAATTACCCCATCGGCATTGCCCTTTCCAGCCGCGCCATCGGGGATGCTTACCTCAACGCCAACATGCAGGAACCTGCCATCGAATCCTATAAGGAAGCCCTGGAATTGCTGGACAAGATACCGGGCAGCGAAATCCTCGAACAGGAAATACTTCCGAAATTCATTCTGACCCTGATCCAGACATCACACATGGACGAAGCACGTACCTATCTAAAAAGATTCGAGAACCTGCATACCGCCGTTCCAACTCCTACATTCCACTTTTTTTTATGTGCATGTAAAGCTTACTATGACATTGAAGCAGGCAATCCGGAGAAAGGAAAAGCCAGTTTGGACGAAGCAAGGAAAATCAGTGACCAATTGAAATTCCTCTATCTCCGCAGTATCTTTAACTACATATTGGGGCAATACTACCAGGCTATCGGTGAGTATGGACTCGCCTTGCAACAATATGAACGCCTGATAAATACCCCTAAAGCACCCGCTCCCAACAAACACATCGGATTGCAATTGGAGTGTGCGCAGCTACTGACTAAGATGGGAAGGACAGAAGAAGCCTGCCTGATTTACCAAAAGGCCAACGAACAAAAAGACTCGCTGAACGCTTTGAGTTATGCCCGGCAAATCAATGACCTGAGAGGCATGTACCAGATAGACCAGATGGAAATCCGGAACCAGATACAACGCAACCAGATCACCCTGTGGGTTATCATAGCTTCCATTTTCATATTAGTGCTTATTTTGCTGCTGATCGTCCGCATCCGGCAGGAAGCCAACCGCCTTCTCCATTCCAAAGAAGAGTTGGAGATTGCACGCAAGTATGCCGAAAACGCCATACATACCAAAAGCCTGTTCCTATCCAATATGAGCCACGAAATACGGACACCGCTGAATGCCCTTTCCGGATTTTCGTCCATCCTGACCGAAGAGTCTATCGACAATGATACACGACGTCAATGCAACGACATCATCCAGCAGAATTCCGAGCTGCTGTTAAAGCTGATCAATGACGTGATAGATCTGTCGAGTCTCGACCCGGGTAAGTTGACTTTCAACTTTAAGGAATGTGGCGCAGTCAATATATGCCGCAACGTAATCGATACTGTAGAAAAGGTGAAGCAAACTCAGGCCGGAGTCAGTTTCGTCACTTCACTGGACAAACTGACTTTGCGTACCGACGAATCACGTCTGCAACAGGTATTGATCAATCTGCTGATCAATGCCACCAAATTCACCACCGAAGGCAACATCACCCTGACACTGGAGAAAGAGTCAGAGACCATGGCCCTGTTCACAGTAACGGATACCGGATGCGGCATCCCCCCCGAAAAACAGAATCAGATATTCAACCGTTTCGAAAAGCTGAATGAAGGGGCACACGGAACAGGACTGGGACTCTCCATTTGCCAGCTTATCATCGAACAAATCGGAGGAAAGATATGGATTGATCCGGAGTACACCGGAGGTGCACGCTTCCGGTTTACACACCCCATCGGACCCACAAAAGAAGAGGAGGCAGAAGGATGAAACGATTCATACTGATCCTTATTGCATGCTGTCTGGCCTCAGGAGCGTACGCGGACGGACAAACAGAAGCCGACAGCCTGTATCGGGTGGCACAGACACTTCCGCATGATTCCACACGTCTGGAAATGCTCAAGAAACTGGCACAAATAGAACAGTTGACACCGAAATGTATCACATATTCAAACCTGCTGAGAGAAGAAGCAACTCTACAGAATAACGATAAATACAACACCATAGCTGCCTATCTGCACACAGTGTACTACTATAACCAAAGCAACCGGGACAGTGTAAAGAAATGGCTGGACATTATGGAGCCTTATGCCCGGAAGTCGAAAACCTGGGATCTGTATTTCGACGCTCTCCGCTTCCAGACAGACCTCTACACTTATGAAGAGCAGTATGAACTTGCCATCAACGAGGCAAACCAGATGTTCGAAAGGGCAAAGAAAGTGGACTGTGTCCGCGGACTGATCGGAGCCAAACAATGTCTGGGCAATGCTTATATCGGCACGGAGCGATGGGACGAGGGAATGAAAGCATTGGAAGAAGCCTATCAACTATCTTCGCGAACGGACAATGCCGTGGTACGGATCTCGATCCTTTGCCAACTGATTGCGGTAGCCAAGGATAAACAGAACAACAAACAGCTGTCCGAATACCTCGGAAAGTTAAAAGAGACTTTGCAACAGCACACTGCCACAAACCCGATGCTCAAAGAGGCATTTTATGATGTTTATCTGTTCGGTGAGGTGTACTATACCTATTATTATCTGAATACCGGCCAATCGGAACAGGCACACGAAAGCCTGGAAAAAGCCGGGAAATATCTTACTCCCAATACTTTCTTCATGTACCGGGTGCTCTATTACGATGCCTATGCAGCTTATTACCGAACTCAAAAAGAGTATGACAAAGCACTTGCGAAGATGGACTCTACCATCATTTTATTACAGGAAGACCGGAACAGCAATTATATCCACCAGCAGCTGTCTAAAGCCGATCTTCTGGTAGAAGCCGGGCGGAGTGCGGAAGCTCTTCCGTTGTATATCAGGACACTCCACCTGAAAGACTCCATCGAAACGACTATTTTCGATAAACAGATGCAGCAGATAAAGGCCAAATACAATATCGACAAAGTAGCTTTGGAAGAAGAACAGTTGAAAAGCGATATCCAACTGACGGCTTTGGTCATTGTCGGCATTGTCCTGGCAATCCTGATTGTCTTCATGCTTCGTATCTCGCACGTTCGTAAAGCATTGGAGCTATCGGAAAAAGAGACACGGAAGGCAACCCGTATGGCGGAAGAAGCCAACGAGATGAAGAACCGCTTTTTGTCGAACATGAGTTACCACATCCGTATCCCGCTGAACGGCGTAGTGGGCTTCTCGCAACTGATAGCTTCCGAATCCAACATGACCGACGAAGTCCGGAAAGAATACTCCTCCATCATCCAGAAAAATTCGGAAGAGTTGATGCGCCTGGTCAATGATGTACTCGATTTATCGCGGCTTGAAGCAGGCATGATGAAGTTCAATATTCAGGAATACGGACTAACCGAACTCTGTAACGAAGCTCTCTACATGGCGCGTATGCGCAACGAAGAGAACATCTGTATCCGGCTCGGAAACGAAACAGCCCCCGGCCTGGACATCCGTATCGATACGGCCCGTTTCGGCCAAGCGCTGCTGAGTACTTTGACTTATCCGCAGAAGTGTAAAGAAAAACGGGAGATCGACTTCAAAGTGACCCATGACACAGAAAAGAACATGATCCGTTTCCGCATCATTAACTCCCCGTTGGCCGACGAAAGATTTACCTCACAGGAGGTATACATCCGCCACGAAATTAACCGGTTGTTGCTGGAGTATTTCGGAGGAAGCTATAAAGTACAGGCAAACGCAGGCGAAAAACCGACCATCCTCTTCACCTATCCGTTGGGAAAAAATTGACTTCTTTTCCCGGTGGCTCGTCAACTTCTGCAGAAAGTTGTATCTTTGCGGCCTGCAAACTAAAATCCTTATTTATGTATACCAACAAACAGATCTGGAGTGTCAGTTACCCGATTCTCCTGAGCTTGCTTGCGCAAAATGTCATAAATGTCACCGACACCGCCTTTCTGGGACGCGTCAGTGAGATAGCTCTTGGTGCCTCTGCCATGGGCGGGCTTTTCTATATTTGTATTTTCACCATTGCCTTCGGATTCAGCACCGGTTCACAGATCGTCATTGCCCGCCGCAACGGTGAAGCGCGTTATACCGACGTGGGGCCTGTCATGATCCAGGGAGTCTTGTTCCTGCTTGCCATGGCTCTTCTGCTTTTCGGCTTTACCAAAGCATTCGGTGGCAACATTATGCGCCTGCTGGTATCTTCCGAAAGCATTTATGACGCCACGATGGAATTTCTCGACTGGCGCATTTTCGGCTTTTTCTTCTCGTTTGTCAACGTCATGTTCCGGGCACTCTATATCGGAATCACCCGCACCAAGGTACTTACCATCAATGCGGTAGTAATGGCTCTGACCAATGTGGTACTGGACTATGCCCTGATATTCGGACACTTCGGATTGCCGGAGATGGGCATCAAAGGAGCCGCCATCGCCTCGGTAATAGCCGAAGCGGCTTCGCTGCTGTTCTTTCTGATTTATACGTATATCACCGTCGACCTGAAAAGATACGGTCTCAACCGTTTACGCTCGTTCGACCCGGCTTTGCTGATGCGCATCCTCAGCATATCGTGCTTCACCATGTTGCAGTATTTTCTGTCAATGGCCACCTGGTTCATTTTCTTCGTGGCTGTGGAAAGGTTGGGACAGCGTGAACTCGCCATTGCCAACATCGTACGAAGTATCTACATCGTCATGTTGATTCCGGTAAATGCACTGGCAACCACCACCAACAGCCTGGTGAGCAACGCCATCGGCGCGGGAGGCATCGAACACGTGATGCCCCTGATAAACAAAATCGGGCGTTTCTCTTTCCTGATCATGCTGGGACTGGTCATCGTAACCGCCCTTTTCCCACAGGCATTGCTTTCGGTATACACCAACGAGGCAGCGCTGATCAGCGAATCCGTACCATCGGTATACGTTATCTGCGCGGCCATGCTGATTGCTTCGGTAGCCAATGTGGTATTCAACGGCATATCGGGCACAGGCAACACTCAGGCGGCACTGATGCTCGAAGCCATCACCATCGCAATCTACGGATCGTATATCATTTTCATCGGAATGTGGGTAAAAGCTCCCATCGAATGGTGCTTTACAATTGAGATACTGTACTATACACTGTTGCTCGCCACAAGCTATATTTACTTCAAAAAAGCAAAATGGCAGAACAAAAAGATATAAAGTACAAGAGATTTTTGTACATTTGCGGCTGATTTCACCACAGATTACACAGATTAGCACAGATACTCTCTATTTCAAATACAAAATCCGTGTTAATCCGTGTAATCCGTGGTGGATTTTACACATCATTAGTAATTCATAATTCAAAGATATGTTCGACAATTTAAGCGAAAGACTCGAAAGGTCGTTTAAGATTCTGAAAGGTGAAGGCAAAATCACCGAAATCAACGTAGCAGAAACCCTGAAAGACGTGCGCAAGGCACTGCTCGATGCCGACGTTAACTATAAAGTAGCCAAAGGCTTCACGGATACGGTGAAGGAAAAAGCATTGGGACAAAACGTGCTCACAGCCGTAAAACCAAGCCAATTGATGGTGAAGATCGTTCACGACGAGCTGACTCAACTGATGGGTGGAGAGACTGTCGAGATAGATACCAAAGGCCAACCGGCAGTCATCCTGATGTCCGGTCTGCAAGGTTCGGGTAAGACTACTTTCTCAGGCAAGCTGGCACGTATGCTGAAAACCAAGAAGAACAAGCGCCCGTTGCTCGTTGCCTGTGACGTTTACCGTCCTGCCGCTATCGAACAGCTTCGTGTATTAGCCGAACAAATCGATGTACCGATGTACTCGGAAATCGACAGCAAAGATCCCGTTGCCATAGCTCAAAACGCCATCAAGGAGGCACGTGCCAAAGGTTACGATCTGGTAATTGTCGATACGGCCGGACGTCTGGCAGTCGACGAGCAGATGATGAATGAAATCGCAGCTATCAAGGAAGCCATCCAACCGAACGAAATTTTGTTCGTGGTAGACTCCATGACCGGTCAGGATGCCGTAAACACTGCCAAGGAGTTTAATGAGCGTCTCGACTTCGACGGTGTAGTGCTGACGAAGCTCGACGGTGACACCCGTGGTGGTGCCGCCCTCTCTATCCGTTCGGTTGTGAACAAGCCTATCAAATTTGTAGGTACAGGCGAGAAACTCGATGCCATCGACCAATTCCACCCCGCCCGTATGGCCGACCGCATCTTAGGTATGGGTGATATTGTTTCTCTGGTGGAACGTGCGCAGGAACAATATGATGAAGAAGAAGCCAAACGCCTTCAGAAAAAGATTGCCAAGAACCAGTTCGACTTCAACGACTTCCTCAGCCAGATTGGCCAGATCAAAAAGATGGGTAACCTGAAAGAGCTTGCATCGATGATTCCGGGTGTAGGCAAGGCTATCAAAGACATCGACATTGATGACAATGCTTTCAAGAGCATTGAAGCCATCATCTACTCCATGACTCCGGAAGAGCGCAGCAATCCGGCTATCCTGAATGGCTCGCGCCGTACACGTATCGCCAAAGGTAGCGGTACGACTATCCAGGAAGTGAACCGCTTGCTGAAGCAATTCGACCAGACCCGCAAAATGATGAAGATGGTAACCAGCAGCAAAATGGGCAAGATGATGCCGAAGATGAAATAAAACTGCACTTTTCGTCCCGAAAGCTTGACTTTGGCTTTGGGATGATGTATCTTTGTCAATGTAATCATTCAATAGATCCAATCAGAATGCAATAAAAGGAGGAAACCGTGGTTCCTCCTTTTTTTATGCACCTAACCGAAAGGAGAACCTACAGCCCGCAGCTTAAGCCTCCGAAGACGGTTGCCATACTCCCGAATGCCAGTTGCATTTCCTCCAAATGCTTACTGCATTTCAGCAAAACCCCGGCTCTACTTGTATCGGACCGAGGCTCTATCCCGAAAAGCACCTCCCTGCTTTCGACCCCTCCCCTCCTCCTGTTAATAATCTATAAAGCTACTCTTGACAAAAAACAGGAGATGGTAAATGATATTACTTTTGTCCGATACCATAAAAACATTGAATCAATGAAACACATTCTCTTCACTCTGGCGCTTGCTTCCGTAGCCGGGATAGCCAACGCACAACACAATGGGCACTCCTATACGGTAGAAGGTTTGATAAACGATTCTACCCTGAACGGACAGACACTCTATATCAGCCGTTATGACGACGGAATGAAAGTGGATAGCACGCAAGTGACCAACGGGCAATTTAAATTCACGGGAAAAGCGGACATCCCCTGTTTTTGCCGCATCGATGCGGGGAGAGAGTATGCCAACTTCATCCTCGAAGGGGGCAACATCCAGGTCAATGTACTGACTCACAATGACCCGAAGGGAACGCCAATGAATGAGGAGTATACCCACATATCTGATAAGACATCCGAGCTGGTCACAGAGTTGAGAAAAAGACATGCGGCCATCGAACAGCAAACAGAAGACAAATCGGAACAACTCCGGCTTAAAAAAGAATACGCCGATACTTACTGGCATCCGACTTATACCCGACTATACAAAGACATGTTTATGAAGAACCCGGACAATGCACTCGGAGAGTTTGCCATCAGAGAGCTTGCCATGTGCGCTTTGCCCGAAGAGATGGACACCATATTTGCGGCTTCCGGCCCCTGGTTGAAGTCACTGAGCGTATATCACCGCATCGAAAAGCAGTTTCAAGGCATGAAAGCGACGGCAGTAGGACAAAAGTTTACCGACTTCAGCGGTAAGACCATAGACGGCGCCGCAAGCTCTTTATCCGATTTTGTGGGCAAAGGTCAATACACTTTGGTAGATTTCTGGGCAAGCTGGTGTGGCCCCTGCCGTTCCGAATCGCCTCATATAGCCGAACTCTACAACACATACAAAGACAAAGGACTGACTGTTCTGGGAGTAGCAGTCTGGGACAAACCGGAAAATACCAAAAAAGCGATCAAGGAACTCAATATCGACTGGCCGCAAATTATCGACACCGGTATGACGCCCATGGATCTGTACGGTGTAAAAGGTATCCCTTTCATCCTCCTCTTCGGACCTGACGGAACCATCATCGCACGTGACCTCAGAGGAGAAGGAATGAAAAATAAAGTAGCCGAAGTACTAAACAATAAATAACTCAATAAACGAATAAGAAATGACACTGATTGATGGAAAAGCCATCTCCGAACAAGTAAAGCAGGAGATTGCAGCCGAAGTGGCAGAAATAGTGGCTCATGGAGGCAAACGCCCTCACCTGGCAGCCATCCTCGTAGGACACGACGGAGGCAGCGAGACATATGTAGCCGCCAAAGTAAAAGCTTGCGAAGTGTGCGGATTCAAGTCGTCACTGATCCGTTACGAAAGTGATGTGACAGAGGACGAGCTGCTTGCCAAAGTACGCGAACTGAATGAAGATGATGATGTAGACGGATTTATCGTACAACTTCCGTTGCCCAAACACATCTCCGAACAAAAAGTGATTGAGACCATCGATTACCGCAAAGATGTGGACGGATTTCACCCGATCAATGTAGGACGCATGTCTATCGGACTGCCTTGCTATGTATCGGCCACTCCGAATGGAATCCTCGAACTGCTGAAACGCTACCGGATAGAGACATCCGGGAAAAAGTGCGTCGTATTGGGACGCAGCAATATTGTTGGCAAACCGATGGCTGCACTGATGATGCAGAAGGCTTATCCGGGAGACGCTACGGTGACCGTATGTCACAGCCGCTCAAAAGATCTGGTGAAAGAGTGCCGGGAAGCCGATATCATTATCGCTGCATTGGGACAACCCAATTTCGTAAAGGCGGAAATGGTGAAAGAAGGTGCCGTGGTCATTGACGTAGGTACCACCCGGGTGCCCGATGCCAGCAAGAAGTCCGGGTTCAAGCTCACAGGAGATGTGAAGTTTGACGAAGTATCCCCGAAGTGTTCGTTCATCACTCCCGTTCCGGGAGGAGTCGGCCCGATGACCATCGTGTCACTGATGAAAAATACATTGCTGGCAGGTAAGAAGGCGATCTATCAATAACCCACTCCTCCGTTTCCCTCTTCATAGAAGGGGAAACGGAGAATTTGCTTTTCAATACCTTAGTATCATGAATACGATATTTAAAACCACAGGCTTGTGCGTCCTTCTCTTCGCATGTACCCCATGGGCTACCGCACAAAATTTCTCTATCGACTATCCTTCATATCAAAAAAGAAATACCGACGCACTTGAAATCAGCCGGATCGTCCGTAATGACACAGCTACCATTCTGTATATGGATGCTTACTCGCGCCCTAACTATTGGATACGGCTGGCTTCGGGGCTCTCTCTACACGGAGTGCAAAGCGGAAAGAATTACCCTGTCGTCCGATCGCAAGGTTTCGAGCTGGACAAGCAAGTATACATGCCGGCTTCGGGCAATGTGACGTTTATCCTGCAATTTGCCCCTATCGACCCGCAGGACCGGACGATAGACTTTGCAGAAAGCAACAATGAAGAGGACTTCCGGATCGAGGGGATTTGCCTTGACGCATCTGCCCCCCAAAAGAAAGTACACTGCCACCTGACCGGAAAAATGGCAGACCGCCCACAAACCAGCCGCCTGATACTCATAGAAAGCAACAAGAATACGAACGGTACCCCGTGGATTTCGATACCGGTACGCAACGGCATCTTTGAGTACGACTTCTATACCGACCACGAAAAGGCTTACGAACTTATCTGCTGGGACGACCTGCTGAACGGCTGTTGGTATCCGGTCACTTTCTTCGCAGAGAATGGAACGGTATCTTTCACCATATCTCCCATAGACGCACACCCACCCTATCGCATAGAGACCCTCAACCCACTGACCACGGCCCTCCGGCAATTTGAAGCGGAAGGGAAGGATAAGTTCAGTTTCGATGAACTCAACGCACGAAGAGATACGCTCGAGAAATACGGACGTTTTGAAAGCGAAGCCATGCAAGCACTCTGGAAAAAGTTCGATCAGGTGAAAGACAATCCCGAAGAAAAGAACAAGTTCTTCAGAGAAAGGGACCGCCTGGAAGAAAGTGGCGAAGCATTCACAGAAGAAGCAAAAGCACTGATGAAGGAAAGGGAACAACTCTTCCGGAAAAAGACTCTTTGGGAAACGGAACAAGCCTCGCAACACCCTTCGCTGTTAGGACTATTCATCTTGAAAATAAAGGTGGAGAACGCACGGAAAGGCGAAGACGTCACCCCCTATCTGGAAGCATTTCAAAAAGTGTACGCCTCCCGCTATCCCGAACATCCTTATACCCGGGAAATGCAAATGTTTGTCGACAATAACCAGCCCAAAGCGGGAAACCGTTTCATCGACTTCTCCGCTCCCGACCTGAACGGCAACATGGTTCAGTTGTCCGAACAGATCCGGGGCAAAGTGGCTCTGATCGACCTATGGGCCTCCTGGTGTGGTCCGTGCCGTACGGCCTCCAAGCAATTGATTCCCATCTACGAAAAATACAAAGACCGTGGATTCACCGTCATCGGCGTAGCGCGCGAGCAGAACAGCGATATCCGTATGAGAGAAGCCATACGGAAAGACGGTTACCCCTGGCTGAACCTTATCGAACTGAATGATGTTCAACAGATCTGGTCAAAATACCGGATACCGAATGCTGCCGGAGGAACTTTCCTGGTGAACGCCCAAGGAATCATTCTTGCCGTGAACCCTACAGCCGAGGAGGTGGAACACATTCTTCAGAAAGAACTTTAATACCTGTTGCTTATGAAACATCTGATTCTTCTTTCCCTGTTTTTCTGCTCTGTATCTTGCAGCAGCAATGCACAAGAACAGCCCGTCCCTGTCCCGGCGCCCGATACGATATCTGCGCAGAAGATTACACTCCTCTTTGCAGGCGACTTAATGCAGCATCAGGCACAGATAGATGCAGCCCGGACCACCAAGGGATACGACTACACGGACTACTTTAAACTGGTAAAAGAAGAAATCAGTAAAGCAGACATTGCCATCGGCAATCTGGAGGTAACCCTCGGAGGAAAACCTTACCGGGGTTATCCCGCTTTCAGTGCTCCCGACGAATATCTGTCCGCCATAAAAGACGCCGGCTTCGATGTATTGATAACCGCCAATAATCATTGTCTCGACCGAGGCAAAAAAGGGCTGGAACGAACCATCCTGATGCTGGATTCGCTACAAATTCCTTATGCCGGAACTTACACTGACAGTACGGCCCGCGCTTCACGCTATCCACTATTGTTGGAACAGAACGGCTTTCGGATTGCCCTGCTCAACTATACATACGGCACCAACGGCATTAAAGTTTCTCACCCAAACATAGTCAACTACATCGACAAGGCTGTCATGACACGGGACATTGAAGCTGCTAAGGCTCTGCATCCGGATGTATTGATTGCCTGCATGCACTGGGGGATCGAATATCAGTCACTGCCCAATAAGGAGCAGACCTCCCTGGCCGACTGGCTACTTAGTCAAGGAGTCACCCATGTGATCGGCTCCCACCCCCATGTAGTGCAACCCATGGAGCTGCGGACCGATACTCTCACCGGTCGGCAGAATGTAGTCCTCTACTCTTTAGGCAATTTTATTTCGAACATGTCTGCCCGTAAAACAGACGGCGGACTGCTCTTTAAACTCGAATTAATGAAAGACAGCACGGGCATATCTGTCAGTAATTGCGGATATGGTCTGGTATGGACGGCACGCCCCATACTCTCCAAAAAGAAAAATTACGTTTTATATCCCGCAAGTATTCCGACAGACTCTTTATCGGCAGAAGAACGTAACCGCCTGAAAATCTTTATTAATGACACGCGTGAACTCTTCCGCAAGCATAACCGCGGAATTAATGAATACATTTTTTGAAGAAAAAAGTTCGCGAAATGTTTGCAGATTTAAAAAGAATCGCTACCTTTGCATCGCATTTGAGAGAGATGCTAACATGGTGGATGTAGTTCAGTTGGTTAGAGCGTCAGATTGTGGTTCTGAATGTCGCCGGTTCGAGTCCGGTCTTCCACCCAACAAAGAAGAGGAAATTCAATAATGAATTTCCTCTTCTTTGTTATATATCAGGCTTTCCAGAAAATTATGAGGCTGTGTCGAAACTCTTTTCACCACAGAGTATCACAGAGTTTTTTTTACTAATAATCAGTAACTTAAAAACACCTCTGTGTTACTCTGTGTCCTCTGTGGTGAGTTATGACACACCCTCATATAGTCATTAAAATGAAATATATTTTATCATGCCGCATTTAAAAACGCGGCATGACAAACTTATCATCAGGAGATGTAAAGGACAATCCCGGAACAGAACGACGCATATCTTTATAGGCATGTTCTTTAATCAGTGAATAATCTGTAGCATCCAGGGCATAGTAATAATCATCTTTATCTGTCGATAACTTTACAGTCCAATCAAACATATTTCCAAAGATGGTCAACTCATCTTTTGCCGGATCGAAACCGGGGAGAGCTGATTTCACCAAACTTCCATCACTATTGATAACATAAAAATGATGCTTGCTATCAACCATATACCCCAAAGTCCGGCGACTACGGAACTCAGTAATAAACACATATTCCGGCAAGACTCCTTCAGGCAACTGAATAGCTTTCACATACGGACGTCCCTTGGTGCACTTCAGATGGAACAGTTTATGGTTGGCATCTAAAACCAGATATCCCTCATCATAGTCTTTACGGGTAGTCGGATTGCCCGAAGCATAGCTTGCGGGAAAAGCAAACCCTTTCTGAACCAGCATATCCGTAAACAATTTGCTCTTCGCCTCATCTATACGATTCGTCTCCATACGAATAAATTCCATACCTTTATCGGTAAAACGGAATGCATCTTCGGGCATTTTTAAATCCACCCGTTTGGACATGGACTCCATCAGGAAATAAAGTCCTGTCTGGGGAGCATTGATGGCTGACGGCACACTCTTGAAAGTAAAGTTTGTCAATTGAATATCTTTCGGACTAACCGCCTTGCCACAAATGGTATCAGGGAAACGTTCGTCCGCCGTAAGCTGGCGTACATAGAGAGAAGGCAATAAACTGTCCACCTGCTGCTGTGTATATGTATTGCCTTTTGTATCATAGCGGTAAAGTTGCTTATTCTCATCCAGTTGTGTAATAACAAAATCACCAAGTACGGAACTATACATAGTAAAAGGAGCTTTGACAGGCTTCAATGTGAGAAAAGCATAGCACCAAGGCAACTGCCATACAAGCAGGACAGCCACAGTAACATAAAAAAATATTTTGCTGAATCGAATCATGTTTGTTTGATTTTTTAGTAATAAACATTCAGTTAGTCTTGCTTACCGGCCTTGAACCGTACCACAGAAATCCACGAAAGAGAAGCGATAAGCAGCGTATAAAGTGTCAGCCAGGGCAAGAAACTGTTATAAGCCTCCGCTCCCGGAGCCAGAAAGTAGACACGGAAAATCAATGCCGCAATAATCAGATTCAAAACCCTGCGTTTCCATGTGGGCTCCAGGCAAATCCATGAAACAAGCAGATAACCGGCAAATCCGGCAAGGAACCATGGAGCTGCAGATAATAAGATACGCTGCACCAACTCACTTGTAAAATGTTGTGGCAGATAAACTCCCATAATAATAAAACTCATAGCAAAACAGGTAACCAGTGCAAGTACACCATAAGCTAACATCGACATGACCATCTTCTTCTGTGAATAAGGCAAATGCAAAGTAAGTTTCAAACACTTACGTTGCATCTCGGGAAAAAACTGTACGGCAGCAAGCAAGATACCGATAAGTAAAGGGACAAATTGCAACAAATCAATAAATATAGCATCCTTCTGAACCATTACCACCCATAAATGATCGATTCCCTGTATGGCAATGGTGCGGCCAATACGAAGCATGGAATATCCTGTGATTCCTATCATAAAAAGAGTTGCCAGCAACAAATACCAACGCGTTTTTATCCACTCTTTATAAAATATGGCTTGTATCATATTTCTTCTATTTATTTACATATTAATACTTTCCGGTAAGACCGATAAAGGCATCTTCCAGACTTACATTTTCGTGCTGCAAACCAGTAAAGGGAACTTGACTTTCCTTCAATAGTTTCTCCACATCCATGGGAGGCAAAAAAGAATACGTCTCCAAGGTCTGACGGATGACAGCCGGATGATAGCAAGTTTCCGGCAACTGAGGCTGATAACCCTCGGGCACAGCACAAGTATATCTTCTCAGCTCTTTCATCAACGTTTCAATAGGTTGTTGAATAAGGATAGAGCCATAATCCATAATAATACAATCATCAATCAACCGCTCCATATCCTGAATAATATGGGAAGTCAGGAAAACAGTCTTGTTCTCGGAACGGGCATAGTCACGCAAATAATCCACAAAAAGGCGGCGATAACCCGGATCAAGTCCTAAAGAGAAATCATCCAGAATCAACAACTCCGGATTTTGTGCCAGGATCAGTCCCAATGCCACTTGCGAACGCTGTCCGTTCGACATTCTTGAGATACGTTGCCCCGGAGCTACCTTCAGTTTATTCATCAAGTCATAATAAGCCTCCTTTTTCCATTGTCCCGGATAAAAAGAAGCATAAAACTTTTCTATCTGTGTGATATTCATAAACTGATATTGAACATGACCTTCCAGCAATAAGCCGATATTCCTGCGTAAAGCAGGGTCCATGGTCTGAATGTTCTCACCAAAGATGCGACATTCGCCCGAACGTGGCTGAAGATAACCGCTCAATATATTAATGGTTGTCGTTTTCCCTGTGCCATTTTTACCCAACAATCCCAAGATACGCCCTTGAGGTACTTCAAAACTCAAGTTCTCATAAATTTTACGTTGACCGTAATAATGAGTCAGGTTCTTACATTCTATAATTGCACTCATGCTTTATAAATCATTTTTCGTTTGTTATTAGAAACACGTCAGGAAAAGAATAGGAATCAGAATACCGGCCACCAACTCGACTCCCCCTCTGCCCCACAATCCTTTAGGACCTTTTATCATCACCATACCGCTGACAGTGATAATAATCAGACAGACAGCAAAGGCATCGGCAAACCAAGTCCACCACTTGCCCGGATTGAAATGGAGTTGTACCATGGAAGAGATCAGCGGACGGCGCTTCACCCCCTCGTAGACAGCATCTTTTGTCCGGGTATTAATCACCAGACTTGAACCTCCTTTCAGAAAAACCTTAATCCGATCCGGTTTCGGATAATAATATTTAGTAAAATTTCCGGCTTCGTCCAGTGGTTCCAACAAAGCCAAAATCATCTTCTCATTGACTTTATTCTTGTCCGACAGGTCCTCTGTTATTTTATATTCCGTTCGTGTCACTGTATAATGGGGATTTATGCTATCCCTATGGTTCATTACGATACCCGAAATAGCATAAATCAAAATCATTCCTGCAAAGAAGAAAGACAGATCACGGTGGATAATCCGGCTCCATTTGCGGAATGCAGCACCTTTATTCTGCGATCTCATAAGAACTGGCTTCCATATAGTAGAATGACAGATAATCTTTTCCGGTAGCAGCTTTTCTTTCTGCTATCTTTGCGCGAAAGTCTGCAATACGGGCTTCAGGAGTGTTGGCTGTTTCGCCGCGTGCTTTTTTTTCCGAATCACATCCGGCAGCAGTTTCTCCATGAGATTTTTCGGTCTGGGCTTTCAGTTTAGCTTCCCAGTTTTGCAAGTAAGCTTCATCTACCCGCTGTTCCTTTAACGTTCCGGTCACTGTGACAATGGCATTGATACATTTGGTGTCAAACGAACCCAAAGGTCCGGCTTCCACACGAATCGTTTTAGTATCATCACTGCCCATCAGGAATATTTTTGTAGCTCCGTGCTTGCAGGTATGTGTGCAGATTCCTTCTATAGTCACCTCCCGGTTAGCCAGTGAATCGGCATGCGCCAGCAGGTTATCGACGCTCAATGCCGCCGGAGCCGCCTGCTCCGTTTTTTCGGACTGACTCTGTTTGTTACTGTTTCCACAAGAAGTAGTAGTTACTAAAGCTGCCATTAAGGTTGCAGCGACCATAAACTTAATTTTCATATGCTAACTGTTTTTATTTTTTCAGAAAAAGATGCCCAGTGAACAAGCGGCATACTGGGCCGTTCCGCATTTTTTATAATATGCAGTCTGCCATTGAACAGACAAAGACAGGTTATACTGTTTCATGATAGGATAATCCCCTTGCAGACGAATCCCTACCATACTGTAGCTATCAGATAAATAGTCAATATTCGCCAACAAAGTCTGGGCGGAAGACTTCGCGGCATCCAATCCCGGTAAAGAATATTCAGCCGATAAATTGGCATAATATCCACCGTTAGCTTCTGCGGTCAATCGCAGTTGCCTCTTCTGATACTGCAAACGGGCACGCAAAGAACTCTCCAGAGCAGACAGGTGAACAAACCGGGATACGGCGTTGTAATCCGTCTCCAACCGATGGTAGATTATGTTTGGAACAATTGCTCCTCCCCATACACCTTTATCGGTCAAAAGCTTCTCCCACAAACCACTTACGGCAATCCGACTATTCGTGACCTTCATTCCCGGAGATGTGCTGATTAATGCTCCATAGGAGCTTCCGCCCGCCTCTCCGTAAATATTCTCCGTTCCTTTACGGACTGTATAGCCTGCATCCAGTTTCACTGCAAGGTGTTCTGCCTGCTGAAGTTCCCGCATCCAAGTCACGTTCCCTTTCAAATCAGTCGTATTCAATTCCAGCAAAGTGAGATTATTGGCATTGCTCAATTTCTTGTCCATCGACATACGGTCAATTGAGACTGTGGCCGATATCCCCTTCTCCGTATCAGCCGGCAGAATGCCTATGCTTCCTCCCCACCGGGTGCCTTGATGCTTCGTTCCGGTCTGGTTTCCGGCAAAACGCACATAATCCATGCCCAATCCCAACATATGGTATACCGAAGTGGAACCTTTATCTGCAAGGAATGAAATCTCACTTTTCTGTTGATAAAGCCGGAAATCTGCGGAAACTCCCAAACGATATGTCCCCAGACGATATCCTGCTCCCAAAGCCAAAGAGAGATCGGAAGCTGTATTACGCGGACGCGGATCTTTATCCCGATAATTATGAGACGCCCTGTAACCACCGGTGATTCCCCACGTCCAGGAACCCGACTCACTGGCGTAACCTCCATTGAAATAATAAGTTTCTCCTTTCAGGAAACCGCCAATGGAATCACCGGTCACGTAAGGAGCGATCAGTTTCCAGTCTATATTCTCATTCCATAACACATTCTCCTGCTTCTCACTTCTGTATCCTGCTGAACCGAATACACGATCACGTTCCGAAAGAATGACGAAGGAGTTGACATCTACCCCGATACGGGTATCCTTATCACCTTCCTGTTTCAAAGATGCTTTTCCTTTATCATGATAAGCTCCATTTACGTCCAGCCTTGTCCATGTATACGGAGTATAGTAATAATAAAGTGCCGGATTCCGCCATACCTCACCACGAAATCCGGTCGCGAATGAAGCGGTACGGATCACCTTATCGGACAGGGAGAGTGTGTCGGCAGTCTGCCCGAAGGCTTCCTGCCGACTCTCCACAAATAAAGCAATCAGCAACGTAATGATAATTCGGATTCGCATCATGAATAATAAAGATTTATATATCAATAGGATGGATTCAATTATTTGTTAAACAGGCTCGGAGTAGCCGCAGGTGTGAAATCAACAGTAGAGTTATTTGTATCCTGCAATACTTCCCGATCACCATCCTTATAGGCAGCTTTACGCATTACGCACTTTCCGATGTTTTCTGCAACGGTATTGTTCACACCAATATAAGTATGCCCCATATCCAACCCGGTAGAGGTAACATTCCACTGCCATTCATTGGAAGCACCTACATTTACAGCATCAATCACCCATTCATTGGGGAACTTATATTTGCTTTGCGGCTTACTGGCTGTTCCATTTTGCATGATATACGTATAGTTGTATGCATAGTCTGAAATATACTTTTCTTTAGTCATGCCTTTGGGTAATCTGCCGATAGCATAGGCGCGATTTCCCTGTTTATTCAACACCCAGATAGTTTTGGAATAACAATAATAAACATCCAGATTGGGAACAGCCGGATTATCCACATCTTGCTTCGATTCAATATACCACTCAAAATTGGCTTTACTTAAATCTATAGAATTCGGATTAGCCTCTTTATGATTGATCGCATTGTCACAAAGGATAAAGGACTCTCCCGGTTGTACCGGATAATCTGTTCCGCTGCCCGGCACCGCTACAACAGAGCCTACCGCAATAGCTTCATTCATAATATCCGGATCTACCGACTGATATTTCTGGGTAGTTTGGAATTGTGATTCCATAAATATCAATCCATCCGCATACAAAACTTTATCCGAGTTATTATAGATACGTACATACTGGTCGCCATTATATTGCTTGCCTGCTTCATTATAGGTTCCGGGAATAAATATCTCGGCAATCACAAAATCGGGGTCACCTGTATTGAGTACATGAACTTTCAGTTCCAACTTGTATGACCCTCCGGATACGGCCACATTCTGTTGCACTCCCTGTACATCGACTTCCACCGGAGTTCCATTCAGTGAGTAAGTTCCCTTACCAATGAAAGTTACATTATACAACCCGTCCGCCAATTCAATACTTTGAGCCGGATAGGCAATGTCTGTCTTGACAGATGTATTTACATTTTCAAAAGTATAGGTCCCA
This sequence comes from Bacteroides sp. HF-4919, assembly GCF_018860125.1. Lineage (NCBI taxonomy): Bacteria > Pseudomonadati > Bacteroidota > Bacteroidia > Bacteroidales > Bacteroidaceae > Bacteroides > Bacteroides sp. HF-4919. Next base: position 235,858 of record NZ_JAHKNF010000005.1, on the reverse strand, counting down.
CCGGTCAGTTGCAGACCCTCGATGGTTGTATCTACAGTAGTGGTAATACCTACAGTGGATATGCTCACTTTATCATCATCACTACATGCGGTAAATCCCAGCATTGTCGCAAAAAGGATTGCGATTGTCAATTGATTCTTTTTCATCTTCATTTCTATTTTGTTTTATTATTCATTTACTAAAAAGTCAAGTTCATTTCCATGCCGAAATAAGGCGATTCGGACGTTCTCCGTTGCAGTACGCCCCGTAACGTATAATCAGGATAAATACCCAAAAGCCGGTTTACATAAAAAGCCAGATTCAGATACTTACCGATCCGTTTACTCGCCTTCAGATTGATATCCATATAAAAAGGCACAGTAGTACGCTCAAAATAAGTGGCTGAATATTTCTCCACCAGATGCTGTAACTGAATATTGTTTTTATCTTCTTCACGAAACGGATGCGTTTCACCGGATTGATCGATATAGCTTACCGGCACGCCGTTATTCCACAAGTTCCGTCTGTTGGTATACCAAGTGCATTGTGCCGACGTGGAGAAAGTAAGCCCCAAACGCTGTATATAGGTATCAAACATAAAGTTCGTATTGAATGCCTGGCTTTCTGTTCCGTTGTCCCCATTATACAACCCCACATATTTCAACTGTTTGTTGTCCAACAATATAGAAGAGGCCTTATATTTGGGAGAGTCCGAATTATAAACTGTCTTTATCCAGGCTCCATACATAGTGACGCGGGTCTTGAGCGATTCGATTCGTTTGGAAGCGAACTGAAACTCCACTCCTTCTTTACGCACCTTCATTACATTGCCTTGTGTGGAATACACATCCAGATTATATTCATTTGCATAAGTCAACTGAGAAAGTTGGGGAGGAGCCGTCAAAGCTGAGCCGTCGATACTTGCAGGATCATATAGCTTATACGCCAATGATTTATAATAAGTGATATCATCAAAAGCATTGTTCATCCGTTCGCGGAAATAAGTCATCGACAGACGGTTTCCCTTATAGCTGACGTCGGCCCGCACTTCCCATTTCATGTTACGTGCCGGTTCCAACTGATAGTTTGTATTATCCCATTTATACGTCATCATATTGATACGGCGATAATCCGGGTTAGTATGGTAATAATTCAGCTGGATCAAGTCTACATACTTAAAATCCGGATATAGCTGTGCGGTGGTCGGCATACGGCTGATCCAGCCCAAACCTCCCGAAAAGGCAACATTCCATCCGTTTGATACCGGCAAACTCCATTGCAAGTCCAGACGGAGATCGGGATATATCTTACCCTGCATCTTATATTTAGTGTCCAGCCCCAATAAGGACTGCAAGCGGATACCGGCCGTAAAAGCCAATTTATGTCTATTTACAGGAAGATTCAACACCTCCTCGGCATAGAAGGCGAAAGGTTGCAGCCCCGGTATGTCCTTAAAACAGCGCGGACGTGTACTCAAACTTTCACTGATGGGTCGTGTCACATCGAATACCTGGCCTTCTCCCAAATTCTTCTGATAATTCCATTCCACCCCTATATTCATTGCATTTTGCAGCATCCCCAGTGGAAAAGCCAATTGCGTACGGGCAGAAGCCGTAACATATAAAGGTTTACCGTCAATCTCCATCTGCGCCACATAATTATAGGGCAGATAGATGCCATCAGATTCTCCGGTCTCTGTCTGAGTAGCAATAGCGGCCGGACGATTCAGAGACACAGATTTCGTTTCACGCATCTTCTCCCACTGCCAACTGACAGAAGTTGCCGCGCTAATCTCACGAATCCACGAATGGTTAGGGAATTTCAGGTTCCATTTTCCTGCCATCTTCAAACTGCTGAAGTCTGATTTATAAGAGTCCTCCTTTACGGTTGCATCTTTATCCCGCTTCGCATCATCAAACGATCCGGTATAGTCGGTACTGATATTCCAATGAATATTATGTTCATTCCATAACCATTTTCCATCCAGACGGGTGGAGGCTGTGAGACGGGTATAGTTTTTCACGCTGTTGCGCGGATCTATTTTTGAATCCAGATAGCTCAAATCGGCATTCAAAACATAACGTCCGTTCCCGTCCAACCGGAATCCTTTGCCCACTGAAAACAGTTTGCTGGTCTTATCAGCCTTGAAGCGTGCAGATAACGGACTTTCGCTGGTTTTACGCTGGATAATCACAGCGCCGTTTGCCACGTTACCATAAGCTACAGAGGGAATACCACGAATGATCTCCACCTTTTCAATATTATCAGTCGGAATGGTACGCATATCCAGTCCCTTTGACATCGTACTCGTCGCATTTACAGCAGAAGTGCTACTCGGCATATACTGCAGATTGGCATCCGTATTCTGAAAAATACCATCAATGTAAAATCCAACTCCCAATGAAGAGATATCTTCCGTCTTACCCGTTTCACGTATACGAATCAGATTGGCCTGTCCCATCTGAGGATCAGCCGATTTTCCTCCGGGTATCAGTTCCATCAAATCACTGAAACTGCTGGGTTGAAGATGTTTCATGGCAGTACGGTCGACTATGGAAGCACTGGTAGCACGCTTTGATTCGGAAGCAGTCACTACCACTTCGTTCAACGCCATGTTTGAGGGCTTTAAATGAAAGATTTCTGAAGTATTTCCAAGCACTTTAATCTCTTTTTCGGTAGAATCATACCCTAAATAAGATACGACGATCCGATAGGTCCCGGGCTTGATATGAAGAAGTTCAAAATGTCCGTTTGCATCTGTTATTCCGCCATAAGCAAACTGTTTCTCCACAAACAACTGAATGGTGGCATAATCCAATGCTTTATGAGTTTGTTCATCCAATACAGTACCCCGGAATACAAACGTCTGCCCCCACGCACGAGACACATTACAGCAAATTATAAATAAAAAAAGTATATATGCAATTTTACGAATCATCTCACCTTCTATTAGCTCGCAAAAGTACAATATACCCACAGCGGGGACAATACCAAAATTTAGGTATAATATTGTATCTATATGCAAACATAATACCTACATTTAGTTGTTTTACCTAATCTTTATCAATGCAAAATCACTTTTGATGAAATCCTTCCATTACAGGATTACCATTCTGGTATTAGTTATGACTCATTTTTATTTACTGTCCTAATCTTCCTCCAAACACGTTTATATATAGATAACATCCGGTCAAATGCGGGACGTTCCTATTTCGGCTTACCTCACAGGAATCTTGATCCAATATATACCCCTATGAAATAACAATATATGAAACGCCCCTTAACAATATATGTAATCGGAATAACATATATTGTTAAGGGGCGTTTCGTGTATTCTACCCGACAGGTAGGATACAAAGTGTTTAAAGTCTGTTCAGGTGATTCTTACCTGTCGACCGCACACTCGGATTTCCTTTGTATGAAATTTCACCGCTTCCTTGAATATTAGTCACAAGTGTCTTTGTAGCTACACAGGTAATATCTCCGGAACCGTTGACACGGGCTGTTACATTCTCTGCATCCAACTTACGCGCATTAAGTTCTCCCGACCTGCTCAGCACCAGTGTGGCATCGCGGGTAGAACCGGACAGAGTCATATCACCCGAACCGGCCAATTGTGCAGCTACATTATTGGCACGGATACCCAATACATCCATATCACCCGATCCGCTCAATTTTGCCGTTACGGTCGATGTGGTATAAGCACTTCTTACTTTCAGATCACCTGATCCCTGAAGCATTGCACTGATTTCGCTCCCGGTAACACCGACAACATTCAAGTCACCCGAACCCTGCAAAGTCAGACTCACACTTTTAGCACGAATCTGTCCTTTCACATCAATATCTCCGGAACCTTTCAACAAAGCAGAAAAATCACCATTGCATGTTACATCTCCCGCAACGATGTCTCCCGAACCGGCCAATGATACCTCAAGTTCTTCTGCCTTCAGATTACCTAAATAGATATCGCCCGACCCCTGAAGGAAAGCACTTCTTAAAGACGGACTGGAAACCAGGACTTTCAGCCGTCCCGCTTTACCATAAGAAATATTAGTATGTGGCTTCATATTCACTATCAGCGTACTTCCTTCTACCCGGCATTCTATCAAATCAACCAGATTGTCCGATCCTGTAACCTGAACCTTGGTTCCTCCCGACGACTGTGTGTATTCAATGGTCGGACTTCCTTTCAGCTGAATCCGGTCGAATCCCGACACTTTAACGTTCTTCGTTATGTATTTACCACTTGCCACAATCGCTCCTTGGGCACTTACCAACGTTGCCGACATCAACAAAGACAGAAAAAGAAATGCACTGATCCCTCTCTTACGAATTGTTTTCATATTCATTCTATTTTTTGATTATAGCTATTAGACGTAACAAGTATCCGGAACGTTGCACAGAAACCTGTATTTCTTGCAAAAAAACGGATGGTTGCTTTCCTTAATACAGTTCCAAACCGAACTCTTCCTTCAGTTGCAACAATGCGCTGTTCTTTTGTGCCATCATCTGGAATTTTTCCACACGGCTGACGGCACGTACATTCTCCGTCGCTTCGCTGACACGAACGGTCATTGTCACTTTGCGGTTCTTTAATGAACCACGCAAATATGCTTGTATGTTGGGAATCAGTGCCGTGAAATCTTTCGCAATGATTTCATTGTCTACCACCACCTCAAAAGTCGTATCATTGAGCAATGACAGACGCATGTTCTGCATACGCATGGCAATCGCTTTCTGTTCTATCGGCATACGTCCGGCGTATTCCTGCCAGTAATAATTCAAATCGCGTTCATTGAAGATGAAATCTTCTTCAATCTGCTGTGTTTGCACCTGGACAGTATGGACCGCTCCCGATCCCTGCTGCTCTTCCTCCTTCTGAGGATGCTTGATGGAAAGTCCGAGACTGGATTTCTTCATCACAGGAATCTTCTTTTCTTCTTTAAACTGCGCCATCCGTACCGCATCGGGCATAGCTCCCGGTGGAGAAACCGCTCCGCCCGGACGTATGTTGACAGCCGGAGAGGCAGTGGCTTGCTGGGGCGCAACCTGCGGAGCAGCAGGTGCAGCGACATTCGTACTCTGAGATTGCGAAGCGGCAGGTGCTACCTGAGGCTGCTGTGCAGCGGCAGGTTGCGTGAAGACGGGTTTTATGGCTTGTTTAGGGCCACGCCCACCACTGCCGTCATCCCCCTCAACGGTAAGCTGAGCAACCTGTATCAAGGTCAGTTCCACCAACAGACGTTTATTTTTGCTGGCGCGATAGTTCATATCACAATCGTTGCAAAGTTTCATGGCCCGGTACAGGAACGGCAATGTGCACTTCTGTGCCTGCTCCTGATAACGTTGGCGGATACTGGCACCTACCTCAAGCAACTGGAGTGTAGCAGCATCTTTGCTCACCAACAAATCACGGAAGTGTGATGAAAGTCCGGTGATGAAATGGCTACCGTCGAATCCTTTGTTCAGTACATCGTTGAACAATAGTAAAGCATCACTTACCTTATTTTCAAGGAAGCAGTCTGTCAGGCGGAAATAGTATTCATAATCCAGCACATTAAGATTCTCAATCACACTCTTGTAGGTGATATTACCTCCGGTGAAACTTACTACCTGGTCGAAAATGGAAAGTGCATCACGCATACCTCCATCCGCTTTGAGCGCAATCACGTTCAAGGCTTCAGGTTCGGCTGTGATTCCTTCTTTCGATGCCACATAAGACAGATGATTCACGGTATCATCCACACTGATACGGTTAAAATCGTAAATCTGACAACGCGACAAAATGGTGGGAAGGATTTTATGCTTCTCCGTTGTAGCCAAAATGAAAATGGCATGGCGGGGAGGTTCTTCCAATGTCTTCAGAAAGGCGTTGAAAGCCGAGGCCGACAGCATGTGTACCTCGTCAATGATATACACTTTATACTTACCTATCTGTGGCGGAATACGCACCTGTTCCACCAGTTGGCGGATATCGTCTACCGAGTTGTTGGACGCCGCATCCAGTTCATGAATGTTGTACGAGCGTTGCTCGTTGAAAGCGACACACGACTCACATTCGTTGCAGGCTTCGCCATCTGCCGTAAGATTCATACAGTTGATGGTCTTGGCAAAAATACGTGCACAAGTAGTTTTACCCACTCCGCGCGGTCCGCAGAACAGATAAGCATGCGCCAGTTTCTGGGTGGCGATAGCATTTTTCAGTGTAGTGGTCAGTGCCCGTTGCCCCACGACCGACTCAAAGGTGGAAGGACGATACTTACGGGCGGATACGATATAGTTTTCCATATTCCGGATGATCTCTGTTTTTTGAGTTTGTGCAAATGTACGCAAAAAAGTGCAAGGAGAAAAAAGGAAGCGGAATAAGTTTTAGAGCGGAAATGCTACGTTTTAAGTTATTAGTTTTATCTTTGCATCTGGAATTAATGAGAAAATCATGGGCAAATTAATCACAATCTGGGAGTTTATAGGCAGACATAAATACTGGATCACCGTCTTGGCATTCGGAGTCATCATCGGCTTTCTGGACGAAAACAGTATGATCCGCCGCATCGGCTATGCACGCGAAATCAGCCGCTTGCAGGGAGAGATTGATAAATACCGCGCAGAGTATGAAGAAAACACGGAGCGCCTCAACGAGTTGAGCACCAATCCTGAAGCCATCGAACAGATAGCGCGCGAAAAATATCTGATGAAAAAGCCCAACGAAGACATTTACGTATTTGACGAGAACGAATGAAACAACTGATACCCGCACTTTTCGCCGTAGGCGCCGTGATGGCTCTCGTAGGAGCTGCCGTCTTTATCACCGGATGGGTGTATGCACCTTATATATATACCATCGGGGCAGGCTTTGTGGCATTGGCCCAGGTCAACACTCCGCTCCGGGCAAAAAGCAAAACGCTCCGCCGACTGCGCATTCAACAGATATTCGGTGCACTGGCATTGATACTGACAGGTGCATTCATGTTCACCACACGCGGCAACGAATGGATTGCCTGCCTCACCATAGCAGCTATATTGGAACTTTATACAGCTTTTCGCATTCCGCAGGAAGAGGAGAAAGAGCTCTCTAAATAAAAAAGAGCTCCCCTTTTTCAAAGTTTCCTCTCTACCTTCCACTTGCATCAGCAATTGAAACCGAATGATACACTACTTTAAATGAATAACCATCGTAGTGTCCCGTTCGAGTTCAAAACAGCATTTTTCAAACGAAGGAGCTCCCAAGACTCCTTCGGCATCATTGCTGAACCCGAACTTTTCCAAAGGACGCCCGAATGCACCGGTATCCAACTTCCCGTTTTCATTTTCATCCTGAAAGAGGGAAATGGCATAAGTACCGGCAGGAATTCCCTTACAGGGTATCTCTATCGTCCGGTCCTTCACTCCTACCCGAAAACCGAAAACAGGCTTCTTCATAAAGGTCTGTTTGGAAAAATAGATAGCCACGTAAACAGATCCGTCCACATGCTCCACGTCTTTGACAATCAATGTCAGATTCTGACCCGCTACGGACACACTCGTTAGTACTGCAAACAGCAAAATAATCATTGTCTTCATAATGGTAAATATTTAAAAATTAGAAACATCATAAGCTACTTTCTTACCTAAAGTGATATAAACTCCCAGATAGAAGAAACGGTCACTGGAAGCACGGACGGCCTGTCCGTTAATCCGTCCATATTCGTTCTTACGCCCCGTCAGATTAGTGGCAGAGGCATGTACGATAACCTTCTTACTCGCCAGCACAGTGATACCCAAATCGAGAGAATGGCAGGGTTTTACTTCATCATTCATCAACCCCGGCAGTTCCGGATTATGATAAGGACGCCCACTTGCCAACCGGTCGGTCACGCTGAAGATGGTTCGCAGACGGGGAACACTGTATTTCAGTACCAATGACACATTATGACGGGTAGCGTATTGCGGAACGGTCAGTTCAGTATATTCCCGGTATTTCCGTTTTGAAAGATTATAAGAATAGGACAAACGGTATTCAAAATTCTTCCATAGGGCATTGTCACAAAAATATAGGTCAACGCCTTTACTATGTCCGTATCCATCGGGAACCATACCTTGGGGAACAGACAATTCCAGCCTTTTATAATTTTTGTAATAAAACTCCGCTTTGTAAAATCGCCCGCTCTGTTCGTATTGGAGACTGAAGAGAGTCTGCCTACAGATATTAGAGGGCAAAGCAGTGTTTTTTATCAGGTATTTATTTCCCGGTAATTGAGTGTATTGTCCTGCCACAACCGAGATTGACAAACGATTCCACGCATAACTGACAGCAGCTCTGGGAGACCAGTTCATCCGCCGGTTCAATGAAACATACTCCGGACGGAAAGACAGTTCTGTTTTGAAGTGTTCCGACAGATAAAAAATGGACGAAAGAAATCCTGCACAGATCGTGGGGTACATACGGTTTTCATCATAGAGCAACTCAAACCGATAATAATCCCGATATGACCGGATAAAAGTTTCAACTCCCGCATCCAGACGTAGCCAAGGAGTAAATTGCCGGAAGGACCTGACTTTCAAATGAAGTTCCTGCTGCCGCTCACTCCATGCATCCCCGCCTGTCACTGCACCTCCCACTCGCCGGTCATAAAAAGAATACGCAGCCCCGAAAAACCAATTCCAACCGGAAGCGGCACGTTTGCGGAAGGTAGTGTTCAGATAAACATTATTTTCACTCAAAGCGAAAAGATGACGGTCTGCATCTGCATAATTCGAAAAGGAAGTACGGTCATACCCTGCATATAATTTGAATACAGTCCTTTCATCCGGCGTGTACCGATATTGGGCAGCACCGGAAAACATACCGTATGGCTGCTTGAAATCAGTCCGGGAAGGATAAACCCGATAATAAGGTGACAGATTCTGATAATCGAGATTCAGCGAAAGTGAAGAGTGCCCGAAAGCCCGCGTACCACCTCCTCCCAATCCGACGGTAGAAACATTCATTCCCAGTTTATTGACCGTACTATGGTCCTTGGTTTCCAGAGGAAGTACAGCAGACAAGGCCTCTCCATACTCCTGTGACTGTCCGCCGGAAGCCAGATTGACACCACTGAACATAAAAGTGGAATAGCGTCCTCGTGCAGGAGTATCCGCTCCGGTTGTAGTATAAGGATTCAACACATGCATGCCGTCTATATAGGTTTGTGTTTCGTTACTGCTCCCGCCACGCACCAACAGACGACCGCTTTCACCCTGAATTTGAGCCCCCGGAAGGGTTTGCAAAGCCCGATATAAATCTCCGTTAGCTCCTCCTACCGTTACCAGATCGACCGGTCGCAAATCGCTCCAGCGGCTGTTAGCCCTGGGAGTTTTATGTGCTTTGACGACTACCTCGTCCAACAATATACTATCACCTAAAGTCGTGAAAAAAATGGTATCCGTAGTTACGTTTTGGGCTACGAGTGAAACCGGGAGAAGCATCAAGCTTCCAATCACTGTTACATAGAATCTCTTCATTGTGGTCTGTTTGCTAACATTTTCACCGGCAAACATAAAGGATCGGTTCCAAGCAAAAAAATATCCGGGACAGACAGCCCGGATATGTGACAAGCAGCTCGTCCTATGTGACGAACTGCATCTTTTTGTGACCAACGGTTATTTGCCGACTATAGTTTCCATCAACTCTTTAACCTGTTTGGAATAGGCCCGTGATACAGGTATCTCTTCCGGATAACCTTCCAAAAGCAAACGGTAGCCCTGTGAGTTTCCACTAACCTTTACCACCTTACGGAGATTGACCAGAAAAGCACGGTGGCACTTCACCACCAACGGAGACCCACCGGTTACTTCCTCCGCCTGCTTCATGGTCGTCCGCAACAGACACTGCATATTTCTGCCTCCTTTCTGATAGTTCACCCGGATATAGTTTCCATCGGACTCTATATACAACAAGTCCTTAGAGTCCAATTCCATAGATTCCCTGGTACCGCCCTGGAACGAAAGCAAAGAAACTATTTCAGTTGTTTCTACAGATTCCATCGCAGATACCGACCGCTGTAAATGGAGGTTCATCTCCGTCGCTTCCTCTAAATGGATAGCCAACAACCTGTTTTGATTCAATAAAATGAAAAGTACTGTAGGGAAAAGTCCGATAACCAAAGTGAACAATGCAAAAACACAAAAGACATCCCAACGCAGCCCCCAGCCAAAAACAAATGTTGAATAAAGCCAGTTACCGACAGCAATAAATAAGATTACCATCAACAGATTGACTATCTGTTTCCATACAGTCCACCCCTCTTCTTTGTAAAACTCCGGAAACAGACAGGCAAAAAGATACACGGGGATGCTCAGAAATACTGCTGTCACACCCATAAAGCCCAAAAGTATCCAAAACTTATGCCCCTCAATGCCCGATATTCCGAAAGGCTGTAAAACCAGTAATATAAGGAATACGACCAACGAAGAAATCAATACCACCTTCCATCTTTGATACACAACCGGATAAGGACTTTGCAGGTGTCTTCGTATTTTTTCACTCCAATGATTTCTCATTTGTATTCTGTTTTTCACTCTTGTTGCAAAATAATATAAAATATCGAACGGACAGCTATAAATCGAGAGATAATCTTAAAGACAAAAAGAGGCAATCCTCTTCAGAATTGCCTCTCCTATTTCATAATATGATAAACCGGATTTTACTTCTTACCCACAGGAGCATATCTTGCGTTAAGTCCGTCTACAATTTCTTTTGTGATGTTCAGTGTGCTGTCGGCATACAACAGATTATCAAAACTGGTATTGCTGATAATCAGGTTATAACCTTTAGTCTTATTGTATTCTTTCAGGAAAGCATTGATAGAGTCACGCAGAATCTGGCTGTTTTTAGCATTTTCAGATGCCATTTCGGTAGCCAGTTTGTTTTGCAATGCCTGCAAATCCTGCTCCAATTTACCTAAGCGTGCATATTCCTGTTGTGCTCTTTCCGGAGAAATAAAAGCATTGCTTTCATATTTCTTCTGGAATTCCTGCTGTGATTTACGCAGTTCGTTAGCTTTTTGATTTAATACCATACGGCTGTTCTCTTCCTTACTGATCATATCAGCATTCAGATCTTTGCAGAAATTATATTGAGACAACAATGTATCTACTTCTACATAAGCGATTTTCAGACCAGAAGTGGCATTTGCATTTCCGGAAGCAGCAGGAGCAGCAGCATTGTCGGCTTTACCAGCGCATTGTGAAAAAAGAAAGAGGAATGCAAGAGCAGCAAATCCGTTAATGAGGTAATTCATTCTCTTCATACTTGTAAAATATAGTTTTTTAATTAATTAGTTCATACTATCGTTTAAGGTTTTCTCAATTTCATCAATAGAAAAGCGCCGTTTCTTTTGTGCTTCCCGATCTTGAGACTGTGCACAACTTATGCCTCTCTCCCTTAACGCTTTATTGCCGCTGACGTGCCCGTTGGGAAATTTTCCGCCTTTTGTAAAGAAGACTTTTATGCCTAATAAACCAAGGCAAATAGCAACTATTAACAGAGTTATCAGTATTGTATAGAGCATTTCTATTAATTTTGTGGGTGCAAATATAGACTTTTGTACTGACTAAGCCTCCTTTTTTACCATAAAAAAAGAGAAACGGGTTCAAAATTCGCAAGCAAATTAACCATATTTAGCAATAAGGGGTTAAAATTGAATTTTTAATTCCATAAAAAGAAAAGAGAATGGAAAAATCAGAACTGAAACCGGCCGGCGTATTTCACTTCTTCAACGAAATCTGCCAGGTGCCCCGTCCTTCAAAGAAGGAAGAAAAGATAATCGCTTATTTAAAAGCGTTCGGAGAAAAATATAATTTAGAGACAAAAGTGGACGAAGCCGGTAATGTACTTATCAAGAAGCCGGCTACTCCGGGTAAAGAAAACCTGAAGACAGTGATCTTGCAATCACACGTAGACATGGTGTGCGAAAAGAATAACGATACGGAGCATGACTTCCTGACCGACCCTATCGAAACGGAGATTGACGGGGAATGGATGAAGGCAAAAGGAACAACTCTGGGGGCTGACAACGGTATCGGTGTAGCTACTGAGTTGGCCATTCTGGCCGACGACAGCATTGAGCACGGTCCTCTCGAATGTCTGTTCACTGTAGATGAAGAGACAGGTCTGACCGGTGCTTTTGCCCTGAAAGAGGGGTTCATGAACGGGGAAATCCTATTAAACCTCGACTCGGAAGATGAAGGTGAACTTTTCATCGGTTGTGCAGGTGGTATCGACTCGGTTGCCCAATTCAAATACGAAACGGTGATGACACCCATCAGCCACCTTTGCTTCCATATCACCGTGAAAGGTCTGAAAGGCGGGCATTCCGGTGGAGATATCCATCTGGGACGCGGCAATGCCAACAAGATTCTGAATCGCTTCCTGTACCTGATGCAGAATACTTATCAGGAAGACTTCTTCCTCTTCGAATTCAATGGAGGTAACCTGCGAAATGCCATTCCGCGTGAAGCTTCAGCTGTATTCTCCGTACCGGAACATTATAAGCACGATGTGCGCACAGCCTTGAATGTCTTTATTGCAGAAATAGAAGACGAACTTCATAAGCTAGAACCGGATCTGAGTATTCTTCTTGAAACGGAACCTCGTCGTGACTGGGCTATCGACCCAAGTACAGCCTATCGCCTGATCACTTCGTTGTATGCCTGCCCACACGGAGTTTATGCCATGAGCCATGACATCCCGGGTCTGGTGGAAACATCGACCAATCTGGCATCTGTCAAGATGAAACCGGAAAATACTATCCGTATCGAAACCAGCCAGCGCAGTTCCATTCTTTCTTCACGCGACGATGTAGCCAACACTGTACGTGCAGTATTTACTTTGGCAGGCGCGCAAGTGACTTGGGGTGACGGATATCCCGGATGGAAACCCAACCCGAACTCGGAAATCCTGAAAGTAGCTGAAGAGTCATATAAACGTCTGTTCGGTGTAGATGCCAAAGTAAAAGCAATTCACGCCGGACTGGAATGTGGTTTATTCCTTGATAAATATCCTGCATTGGACATGATTTCCTTCGGTCCTACATTGACAGGAGTCCACTCTCCGGACGAACGGATGCATATTCCTTCAGTAGATAAATTCTGGAAGCATCTGTTGGATGTATTGGCACATATTCCGGCAAAGAACTAAATCAATTTCACCACAGAGGACACAAAGAAGAATTCACTTGATAATTCTAAAATTAAAAATCTGTGTGCTCTGTGGTGAATCAAAACGAGAACTAAAATCTATGCTCCGTCTTTTCTTTTTATTGCTGATTTCCTCCACTTCACTTTTTCTTTCTGCACAAAATCAGCCTCCTTTTCGTGTCGTCTTTTGGAATACCGAAAACTTCTTCGATACCCGGCACGATTCACTCAAAAATGACAGGGAGTTTCTGCCCCATTCACTCCGGCATTGGGGCTATAGCCGATATAAAAAGAAGATAGATAATGTGGCCCGCACTCTTGCAGCAGTCGGAGAATGGAACTTTCCGGTATTGATAGGATTGTGTGAAGTGGAAAATGATACGGTTATGCGCGATCTCACGCTTTATTCTCCGCTTAAGGAGGCAGATTATCGTTATGTGATGACACACTCTCCTGACCAGCGCGGTATCGACGTAGCACTGCTTTACCAACGCGACCGGTTCAAACTCCTTACCTGTTCTTCCATCCCTGTCGGCAATTTTGAGAATCATCGTCCGACAAGGGATATCCTGCACGTCAGCGGATTATTGCTGACAGGTGATACACTGGATGTATTAGTGGCACATCTACCCTCCCGCTCGGGCGGAGCACGTCAATCAGAACCTTATCGCCTTTTTGCGGCACAAAAACTGAAAAATGCGGCAGACAGCCTAATGTGTGTCCGCCGTTCTGCCAAATTGATTATTATGGGAGATTTTAATGATTATCCCACTGACAAATCTGTAAAACAAGTCCTGAAAGCCCTTTCTCCCGAAGAGAATCCTGACCATAAACAACTGTACCACTTACTGGCGCGAAAAGCCAAGAACCGTAACTTCGGTTCCTATAAATATCAGGGTGAATGGGGATTGCTGGATCACCTGATTGTATCCGGTACACTGCTTGATACTTCCGGTACGCTTTTTACCGAGGAAAAAAAGGCAAGCGTACTGCGCTTGCCTTTCCTTCTGATAAAAGATGAAAAATACGGAGGCATGCAGCCTTTCCGCACCTACATCGGAATGAAATACCAGGGAGGATACAGTGATCACTTACCTGTATATACCGATTTCGAAACCAATCAATCCGAATATTGATATACCTTCAGTTCAAACTTGGGTACCATAGCAAAAAAATGATCGAAAATATCGGATTGGATACGTTCATATTCTTTCCAAACCTTGTTACGGGAAAAGAAATAAATCTGAATAGGTACCCCGTATTCAGTAGCTTCCTTCTGGCTGATAATCAGGTCGAGATCCTGATTTACCACAGGCAAACTGCAAAGATAACGTTCTACGTATACCCTGAATACTTGCGAATTTGTAGGCACCACTCCTTCCTCCGGCTGATAATCTGCCAACAGAGGTATCTCTTTGCGAAAGGTATCAAGCATTTCGGGGGTGCAGAACTTCAAAGTTGTCAGATCAAGAAAAATGCTCTTCATCACCCGCCGTCCTCCGGATTCCGTCATTCCCCGCCAGTTCTGGAACGAGCCGTTCACCAAAGAATAGGGAGGAACGGTAGAAATAGTATTATCGAAATTCTGAATCTTAACGGTATTCAATGTAATCTCTTCCACAATGCCGTTTGCATTGGTTGAAGGGATGGTCACCCAGTCACCGGGACGTATCATATCGTTGGCAGACAACTGAATGCCTGCCACAAACCCCAGAATGCTATCTTTAAAGACCAACATCAGAATAGCGGCAGAAGCCCCCAACCCGGCGAACAGCGTAGCAGGAGATTTATCGACAATTATGGAGACAATCACAATGCCGCCAATAAAGAAGACAAGAACCTGTAATACCTGAATAAAGCCTTTCATCGGACGATTCTTCAACTTTTCTTTTCCATTGAGTATATCCAGCAACATCAGCAGACTGCTGTTGAGAGCCAGTAACAAGGCAAAGATCATATAGATAACACAAATTTTCTGCGAAACCAGCAACAAAGTCTTTCCGTGTACAAATGCCATAGGCAAAAGCATATACATCAGAATACCCGGCAGAATATGGATCAGGTGGTGAATCACTTTATGTTTGACCATCAATGTATCCCATTTATAAGGAGTCCGCCGTGCCAGACGCTTTATTCCACCCACAAAAATGGCCTGGCAAAGATAATCCAGTCCGACCGCAATAAAAATCATCAGGATGGCAATAATCGTTTCATCAAAGGTATTCGCTATTTTCGGGTCCACTCCCCAACCTATAAGGATTTTATTCATCCAACTTCCTAAATCTATCATAACTATCGTCTTTATTTTAACATGTTCACTTTATCAAAATAACATCTGAATGGGCTTTAGGTTTAGCCCAAATAAAAAAGGCTGTATTGAAAAACGGTATTTTCAATACAGCCAGCTTCATCTGTTACCAGAAATCCTTATCCATTTACCTTTTTATAATCTTCCAGAAATTTCTTCAGCCCGGCATCTGTCAACGGATGATTCAGCAGCCCCTTAATGGCACTCAACGGGCAAGTCGCCACATCGGCACCGGCTTCCACACATTCCATAATATGCTTGGTGCTACGGATGGAGGCCGCCAACACCTGAGTAGGATAATTGTAGAAACGGTACATCCGCACAATATCGGCAACCAGTCCGACACCATCTTCACAAATGTCATCCAGGCGTCCTACGAAAGGAGAAACATACGTAGCTCCCGCTTTGGCAGCCAGCAAAGCCTGACCGGCAGAAAAGACCAGCGTACAGTTGGTGCGAATGCCCTGTTCGGAAAAGTGCTTGATGGCTTTGATGCCGTCGGCAATGCAGGGCACCTTCACCACAATGTGGGGATTGAGGGCTGCCAGCTCTTTTCCTTCCCGAATCATTCCTTCGTAATCAGTAGCGATCACTTCGGCACTGACATCGCCTTGCACGATGTTACATATCTCCACGTAATGCTTCCGCTGGTTCCCGACTCCTTTTATCCCCTCTTTAGCCATCAGAGAAGGATTAGTCGTTACTCCGTCCAAGACTCCCAAATCGTGTGCTTCCCGGATTTGCTCCAAGTTAGCCGTATCAATAAAGAATTTCATACCTAATAGTGTTTAATATCTTATATTCAAACAGATAACCTGGAGCAGTTGTTCAATGGAACGACTTACTTCTGCAAACGGATACCGATTTCGTTCAAAGCGACCTTTGCCGGAGTAGCGTCCGGTGTAGTGGCATCGAGTTTGATGTAGCGGGCACTGACCTTGTTGCCGAACGAAACGGTCTGCGGAACAGGGTTGTGCATAATGTTGCTGAACTCCCCGGTAGTCGGCACTTCTTTCCAGTCTTCACCATTGATACTTACATAGAATTTATAACGGAAAGCCATTGTCGGCTTCGCTTCCGCATTGGCAGGAGCATATACGAAACCTGCCATCTCTACGGCTTTTCCAAGATCAATCACCAACGGAGAGGCAGTCACTTGTTTCCATGTAGCACGAGGCAGATCGTTCCAATTTTCTTTCGCAGACGCCTCTTCCAACGGACGGGCATAGTAGGCAGCCACTTCGCTGATATTAGCCGTCAGACGGCAAGCATCAATCTTCACTCTCAGTTGAGTGGCCTCGATAGCCGGAATACGTATCAGACGTTTATAACCCACGGTAGTACCTTTGGCTATCTCCTTCCATCCTCCGGCAGTCAGTGCCTCGACAGTAAAAGCTTCTGTACGCTGTCCTTTCGAGATATCCTCACGCAGCATCACCACGTTGATTTCCGATTTCGGTTTCAGCTGATAGGTATGGGTATCACCCGGTTTGGCAGCCCATGGTTTCAATCCGCCTTTCACACGGTTATCGGCAAAAATTTCTTTGCGATAGTCGGCAAACTCTTTCAGACGGTTAACGTCGGCATCGCTGATGCGTCCGCGCCGATCGGGAGGGATATTGAGCAGCAACACCGAGTTGTAACCCACAGATTTGAAATAAATATCGGTCAGATGCTTGAGGCTCTTCACCTTACCGTCCTCCTGCTGATGATAAAACCATCCCGGACGGATCGATACATCCACCTCGGAAGGATACCAGAAGAGTTCTCTGGCATTAACCAACATGTCGCGTCCGCCCAAATCTTTGGAAGTCGCTTTTACACCTAACGCTTTGTTCTGCTCTTCACAACGGGCATAAGTGCCCGGAGTCAATACGGTGGCACTCCACTCCGTTTCACGTCCCAGTCCGCGTTCGTTGCCTACCCATCGTACATCGTCACCCATAATGGCAGTCACTGCATGGGGTTGAAGACGACGGATGGTAGAGAGGATGGCGGTCCAATCATATTCCTGTTTCTTTCCGTTGGGACCTTCACCATTGGCTCCGTCGAACCAGACTTCGTGTACTTCACCATAATTGGTAAGCAGTTCAGTCAGCTGTTCGATAAAGAATTCGTTGTATTTCGGAGAATCCCCATAACAAGATGCATTCCGATCCCAGGGAGAGAGGTAAACACCGAACTTGATACCGTATTTATCACAGGCATCACGGAGTTCACGCACCACATCACCCTTTCCGCCTTTCCAAGGAGAAGAGGCCACGGAGTGGTTAGTAGTCCTGGTAGGCCACAGGCAAAATCCATCATGATGCTTGGCGGTCAGGATAGCCATCTTGAAACCCGCCTCTTTGAGTGAACGCACCCATTGTTCCGCATCAAGTTCGGAGGGATTGAAGAGTGCGGGATCCTCTTTTCCGTCTCCCCACTCACGCCCGGTAAAAGTATTGATACCAAAATGAAGGAAAGCAGTCAGTTCCATCTGTTGCCACGCCAGCTGTTGCGGAGTAGGTACAAGACGCGCTGCCATATCGACTTTCTGCTCAAGGGTAGCACCTTGCGGAAATTCCACGTGCTTCACATAGTAGTCGTCTTTTTTTTGGGCCTGTCCGGCTGTACAGATAGCTGCAAGCAGAACCGTCGATAAAATAAGTTTCTTCATAAATCTATTGTTTTAAGTTTGATTCACCACAGAGTAACACAGAGTCTCTCACAAAGGATTTTCCTCTCTTCAATATCCTATTAACAAGAACTTAAAAACTCTCTGAAACTCTGTGGTAAACCGTATCCTTTTCTATTCCACGTTAAATATTCTGTCTATTTCACTCCTCTCAGCGTGAACTCAAAACTCTGCTCCGTCAGCGGCACACGGTATTGCGGTTGTACACCGGGACCACAGGTTGCTGTCCCTACACCTGCCTGTTCGGTATCCAGATGAACAGTGATACGGCCGTTACGTTCCAGATCGTTAATGTGGCGGGCTTTCTCCAGCACATCGTCAGTAAACGGAACGACACTGAACTGGAACGGACGGTTCGAATCGACAAAGATTCCTTGTCCGGCTTCATCCTCCAATTTCATCCAGCGGACATCCGTACGATTTCCGGTAGACTGCGGAGTCACGTAATAGTGGAACATCCTTTCGGCAGTAGTCCGATACAGCCCTATCTTGCCCGACTGCATACGGTCAGCGTAAGTCTCGTTATCACCGCGTCCCAGATAAGCCACATTGCCAAACGTATCGTTCATCTCGAAGGCCAGCCCCAGGCGTGCCATTGATTTCACCACAGCCGTATCGGGACGGAAAGTCACTTTCACCTTCAAAGCCCCGGCAGCATTCAGTGAGTAAATGAAATCGGCATCCCCCACTTTAGTTCCCTTCGCATTCAGGACTTCTACTCGTGCAGTAGCGGTACTCTTGCTCTCCTTCAGTGACACCACTTTCTGGCTCAGCTGATCGAGTCCGGATTTACGCCAAAGATAAGCACCGTTGCGATCGCGGTTATCATTGTCCGTAGCGGGACGGAAAAGACTCAGTGTAACAGGAGTTGCCAGCAATTCCTGCCCGTCCAGTGTAAAAGAGTTCAAAGCACCAGTCGCCTTATCCAGCGTAAAAGCAGTCTGTCCGGCCTTGGCAGGCAGATAAGCTGTACTGTTCTTTGTTCCGGGCAATACAAACTGGTCGTAAGCCACCTCCCAATCAGTACCCACCATCGGTGAAACTTCTTTACGAGTCCAGCTCAGGTTGAGATATCCTTCACGCACATTGGCAGGCAAGACAACTTTTCCTAATGTCATATCAACCGTAGCATGTGGCGCACAATTCACTTCTTTTGTTCCTTCTGTGACCGTTTGTCCGTTATCGCCCACCACCTGCCAATGCAGGATATATTCGTTCAGATTGGAGAAGTCGAACCAGTTTTTCACTCTTATGGTCAGATTACTCTTATTGAGCAAGGTACACTTGATGTTCTGATAAATCTTTTTCACTTCAAGCAAGTGCGGATGCGGGACACGGTCAGCGCTTACCAACCCGTTGCAGCAGAAATTACCGAAACTCGGAACTCCTTTGGGACCGTAGTCCCCACCATACGACCAATACCAACGCCCATTCGCGTCTATCTCACGGAACGACTGGTCTACCCAGTCCCACACGCAACCGCCTTGTGCCATCGGATTATTTTCGAACACATCCCAATACTCCTTCAGGCCACCTACGCTGTTGCCCATGGCGTGCACGTATTCGCAAAGAATGAACGGACGGTAAATATCTTTCTGTGCCAGATAGGTTTTGATTTCATCGACACTGCGGTACATCCGGCAATAAATATCGGTGTTATAATTCTGCTCGGCACGTTCGTATTGAACGGGACGATTCTTTTCTACCGATTTCAACCAGTCATAGGTACGTTCGAAGTTAATTCCGTTTCCGGCTTCGTTACCCAACGACCAAATGACGATGGCAGGATGGTTCTTCGAACGCTCGTACATACGGTGTGTACGATCCATGTGTGCTGTCAGCCAAGTGCTGTCCTTGGCAAGCGAAGCAGGACCGTAGCCCATACCGTGCGACTCGATGTTGGCCTCGTCGATCATATAAAGTCCGTAGCGATCGCAAAGCTGATACCAGTACGGATGAGTGGGATAATGTGAATTACGCACGGTATTGATATTGTGCAGCTTCATCAATCGGATATCCTGCTCCATCAGCTCTTTGCTGACAGTACGTCCCAATTGCGAATGTTCATGCCGGTTGGTTCCCTTCACCAGCACAGGTACACCATTGATGCAGAAACGTCCGTCCTTGATCTCCGAAGTACGGAAACCCACTTCGCAACCGGTAACTTCCGTCACCCGTCCTCCCGCATTTTTCAGTTCCAACACGAGCGTATAGAGATTGGGGTGCTCGGCACTCCAAGGCTTCACGTCTTTCAGGCGCTGTTCACCGAAAGTGATGAAGTTACTCAACCCACGTGATTTGACAGGCATTTCGCCCGAAAGTACGGGACGTCCGGCTGCATCATTCAGGCTATAAGTTATAGATACCGCTCCATTGGCAGGTCCCTCAACGGTAACATCGAGTCCGAAGATACCATCTTTGTAACGCTCCTTCTCGAGGGTGGCATTTACTTTATAGTCGGCAATGTACTGCTTCGGAGTACTATATAAATATACATCACGTTCAATGCCGCTCAAACGCCACATATCCTGACATTCCAGGTAAGAGCCCGAACTCCAGCGGTAGACTTCAAGTGCGACGGTATTCTCGCCTTCTTCCAGCTTGTCAGTAATGTCCCACTCGGCTGCCGTCTTTGAGCCTTGGTTGTAACCGAGGAAATGGCCGTTCACCCATACATAATAGAAAGAGGTGACACCTTCACAACAGAGAACCACCCGGCGGTCTTTCCATCCGGCAGGCACAGTGAAAGTTCGGCGGTAAGAGCCAACTTCGTTTTCTTCAGACGGTACGAGAGGAGGATTTTTCTTGAAGTTGAACATCTTATCATCGAATTCATAAGTCTCGTTCACATAAATAGCAGTTCCATATCCCTGACGCTCCCAGTTTCCGGGTACATTAATGTCTGCCCACCCTCCGGTATAGAACGAAGGTTTATAAAAGTCTTTCGGACGGAGGTCGGGATTCTTCACCCAATGGAATTTCCATTTGCCGTTCAGGCTCAAATAATAGGGAGACTGTTCATAGTCCCCTTTTTTCACATCGGCAGCATCTGCGTAAGGCCACACATAGGTGTGAGGGGCCAACTTGTTCAGGCCTACCGCATATTGGCTCTGCCATTCGGGAGTCTTCTGCGCCTTTGCGGGCACCATAACCAGACAGGCCAGTAGCAGTAGAAAGGTTAGTTTGATAGGTTTGTTCATTGTTTATCAGGTATTTAATATTCAATTATCTTTCTCGGGGGATGTGTCAAAACTCGCGACAGAAGACTTTTGACACATCTCCCTTTGATTTTTAAAGGTAAATACGGATCCTATTCGATCATAACTTCGTCAAAAAAGACGCGCGCTTCCTGTCCGGGACGCACATGATCAGGAGGACATTTTCCGGCTCCACGAACTGTAACGCGCACATATCTGGCCTTTGCCGCTCCCAGATCGAATTTCAAATCATCCACATAAGTTCCTTCACGGAAAATATCTTCGGGAGTAAATCGCTTCTCTCCCACTTCCGTAAAATTAATGTTATCCGAAGACAACGCAACACTGACGGACTCCGGTTTGTGCACAGCCATTCCGTACACTGTAATAGAACCCAGCGTAAAAGTATGGATATTTTCTTCTTTTTGCAAATCTATCGTAAAAGAAATACTATCATTGTCTGTCCACGAGCACCATTCGGAATCGGTTTGTTTCAAGCTGCCACGCACTCCGTTGGTTAAAACCGGAACACCGGAAGCCCCCCGGGTGAATACCGGTTTCGCAGTAGCCTTATTGTATGACAAAGGTAACACGAGGGTCTTTCCCATCTGCCGCCCATCGGCAAAAGTGGCACACTTCAAGGTCTGTGCGGTACGGAACATGAGTGACTGAGTATAGAGAGCAGAAGCTGCTCCCGGCTCGGCGCCATCGGTTGTATAACGGATTTCCACATCGGGACGCATGCACTCCAGTTTCACTTGCAATGTACCATCAACCGGAGTAGACGTATGTTGTATGTTGTACATAGAACGGGCGTATCCCACCCCTTTGACGGCAAGGTGTTCGTTATAACGATCCAGCGCTTTCAGAAACGAAGCCCAGTTTTTCTGCTCCGGGCGACTCCATCCCACTTCGGCAAGTGCTGCCAGACGGGGGAAGACGAGATAGTCCACATCCTCGGGACGGTTACAGAACTCCGTCCATAACGATGCCTGTACGCCCATCAGTAACGAAGCATATTCGGGCTTCCAATTCTTCTGCACAGGTTCGTATTGATAAACGTCTTTCAGCGTATTGTTACCAAAATAAGTGAGTGGTTCAAACCATTGCGGTCCTTGATAACGGATCAGGTACATCACACGGGCCGGAGTCATCACAAAGCGATGTCCCTGCGCAGCAGCTTTCAGGGCAGCGTTGCCCATCCCTTGCCAACCGAAGACAACGGCTCCCTCGGGGATGAAGCTGTTTGTCAACTCGTCCCATCCCATCACCTCTTTACCTTTACTGCGCACATAGTCGCCTATCCGCTTCATGAAATAGCCTTGAAGGTCCTCTTCATGGGCAATGTGTTCTTTCTTCATACGATCCTGGCAAAGAGGACACTTTTTCCAATAAGTTTTCTGCGCTTCGTCGCCACCCAGATGGATGTAATGTGAAGGAAAAAGCGCAGCCACTTCATCAATGACATCTTGCAGAAAAGTGAATACACTATCGTTTCCGGCACAGTAGATGATTCCTGCATGGTCTCCACCCAGACCGGGCAATACACCGATAAACCGGTCTACCACGGGACAAGCCAGATGCGGATAAGCAGCCAGTGACGAATTGGTATGTGCCGGCATCTCTATCTCGGGAATGATCTCTACCTGACGGTCGGCAGCATAAGCTATCATCTCCCTCATATCCTCCTGGGTATAAAAGCCACCGATGGGAGTCGGTTCTCCGGGCAACGGATTCCGGCGCGAATGGAATGGCACATCGGTATGATCCACCCGCCAGGCACCGACCTCGGTCAGCCGGGGATATTTCTTAATTTCAAGCCGCCAGCCATTATCGTCCACCAGATGGAAATGGAGTTTATTCACCTTCAGCATAGCCATGCAATCGATGATTCTCAACACATATTCTTTGGGAAGAAAAAAGCGGGAAACATCAAGCATTAGCCCCCGGTAACCGAAACGGGGCTCGTCCTGAATGCTCAAACAAGGAACCGTCCACAGTGCATTGACTGTATGATGATTTTCAATATCGGGAGGAAGCAACTGGCGGATGGTCTGCAAGGCATAGAAAAACCCTTTCACATCCGATGCTCTGACCGTAATCTGTTCTGGAATGATATCCAACCGATAGGCTTCGCTTTTCAATGACTTGTCGGTGACGAAACGTACATCGCCTTTCATCTTTCCCGTTTTCAGTACGGGAGTAAACCCGGCAGCTTTGGTGAAGAGGTTTATAAAATTCTGTACCACTTTCGCCTGCTCGGCATTTTCCACAACCAGCGTAGTACCTCCCGAAAAACGGAAATGCCCGGTGCCCGATACCATTTGTACCGGGCAGGGGACTATAGAAACTGTTTGTGTTAAGTCATCGGCCTGCAACGCCGCAAGGGGGCAGAGCGTCAGCAGGAGTATGCATATTATAATGTGTTTCATATATCCGGGATTTCCACTTATTCTTTATCTCTCTCCGGCGAGAAACGTACCGGATCATTATACTGTTCCTGAAGTTGCAGCATCTGCTCTTTGAGTTCTTTCACTACAGGTTCGTATTCTTTCTGCCCGTACAGATTATGCATCTCCGTCGGATCAGCCTGCATATCATAAAGTTCCCACCAGTTGATGTCATTGTAGAAATGAATCAGTTTATAGCGTTCGGTACGTACCCCGTAATGGCGTTTCACCATATGTTCGGCGGGATACTCATAGAAATGATAGTACAGTGCCTTCCGCCAGTCTTTGGGTTGTTCACCCTTCAGCAACGGTAACAGAGATACACCCTGAATATCGGCAGGAACGGGAGCACCGGCCAATTCAAGGAACGTAGGTGCATAGTCGATGTTCTGAACCATTTCGGTAATGTCGCCACGACGGTCAAAGCCCTTCGGCATACGCATGATCAGCGGTGTGCGCATCGATTCTTCGTACATGAAGCGTTTGTCGAACCAGCCGTGTTCGCCCATATAGAAGCCCTGGTCAGAAGTGTAGACTACCAGGGTGTTATCCAGTAATCCTTTCTTTTCAAGATAGTCAAGCACACGTCCCACATTGTCGTCCAGCGACTTCACTGTCTTCATATAGTCACGCATGTAACGCTGGAACTTCCAGTTGGCAAGTTCCTTCCCACTTAGATTCTGCTTGTAGAAGTCATCGATCAACGGACCGTAGAATTTATCCCATGCCGCACGTTGTCCTTCGTCCATACGTCCCAGAAATCTCTGGTAGAGCGATTTTAAACGTGAATCTTTATCGGGGCGAAGCATCTTCAGGTCATAAATCATATCCATATCCTTCACAATACTCATCTCTTGCGCTGCGGCAGCCGGACGGCCTTCGTAATCGTCAAAGAAATTGTCGGGCAGCGGGAAGGTTTTGTCTTCGTACAAAGCCAGGTTACAGGTATCCGCCATCCAGTTGCGGTGGATAGCTTTATGGTGAATCAGCAGGCAGAACGGTTTGCTCTCGTCACGTTTGTTCTCCATCCAATCGATAGCGTCATCGGTAATCAGGTTGGTAATGTACCCATGTCTGTGAACGGTGTCGTTGTCCTGAGTGATAAAGTCGGGGTTATAATAGTCACCTTGTCCGGGCACGATCTCCCAATAATTGAATCCTGAGGGCAGACTCTCAAGGTGCCACTTGCCTACGAGTGCAGTTTGATAGCCGGCCTTCTGAAGCAGTTTCGGGAAAGTTTGCTGGGCACTGTCGAACACGCAGGTAGTATTGTCATAAAACTTGTTGGCACAACTATGCTTGCCTGTGATCATACAAGCACGGCTGGGACCGCTCAGAGAGTTTGCAACGAAGGAATTTGTAAAACGTACGCCGTCACGGGCAATACGGTCGAGGTTCGGAGTTTCCATATAACGGGTATCGTAGCAGCTCATCATTTGTGCCGTATGGTCGTCCGTCATAATATAAACAATGTTCAGGGGTTTTTGCTCTTCTTTCTGTTTGCCTGTGGCACATGAAGCCAAAGAAGCTACTGCCGCCGCACCTGTCAGCGAGCAGAGAATTCCGGAAGATAGGTTGTTCATCATAAAGTAGTTTTTCTATTAGGGATTAATTAGTGGTACAAATATAAAGAGTTTTAACACCCCATAGAGTTCAAAAACAACTATGATTCTTCTGAAAACGTCTAATAATGGAATAAAAAGGGCATTTATAGACGTTTTTGAACATCGGATAGACAAAATCGGAAGCCTGTTGTGAACGAGTCTTAACTGAAATTTGTATATTTGCAGACATAGAAGCCTGACAAAACTGTTTAGAAATGAATACGATTCACCACAGAGTACACGGAGGACACAGAGTTTTGATCTCTTGTTGATTAAGATGTTTGAGAGAAAGATATTCTCTGTGTTCTCTGTGGCCTCCGTGGTGAATTAAACTCAAAAACAAATACTGAATGAACTAAATACAAACCTAATCAACAAACTCTTTTTATGAATCAAAAATTATTGCTCAGCAGTGCGCTGCTTGTCGGCATGGCCGGAACACAACAAGCGTTTGCACAAAAGAAAAAAGTTCAGGACCCCAAAAAGCCGAACGTAGTTTTCATTTTGGCCGACGACCTCGGATTCGGTGACCTGAGTTGCTACGGACAAGAGAAGTTCGAAACTCCCAACATCGACAAACTGGCCCAGGAAGGAATGCGCTTCACCCAATGTTATTCGGGAACAACGGTAAGTGCCCCCTCACGCTCTTGCCTGCTGACAGGCACTCATAGCGGACATACGGCTATCCGTGGTAACGTCGAACTCGATCCGGAAGGACAATTCCCTCTGCCGGCAGATGCACAGACCATCTTCCACGATTTTCAGAACGCAGGATACAAAACCGGCGCTTTCGGTAAATGGGGACTGGGATTCATCGGCTCTACAGGCGATCCGAAAAAACAGGGAATTGACGAATTCTACGGTTACAACTGCCAATTGCTGGCACACAGCTACTATCCCGATCACTTGTGGGACAATGACAAACGAGTAGAGTTGAAAGACAACACACTGGATGTGCAGTATGGCAAAGGTACTTACTCACAAGACCTGATCCACTCAAAGGCACTCGACTTCCTTGACCGGATGGGAAAAAGCGGAGAATCGTTCTGCATGTGGTATCCTACCATCATCCCTCATGCCGAACTGATTGTGCCCGAAGACAGCATTATCAAAAAGTTCCGCGGCAAGTATCCCGAGAAGCCTTTCCATGGCACCGAACCGGGTAGCCCGGCATTCCGTAAAGGCGGATACTGCTCTCAGTTCTACCCTCACGCAACCTTTGCAGCCATGGTTTACCGCCTCGACGTATATGTAGGCCAGATTGTACAGAAGCTGAAAGATATGGGTATCTATGACAACACCATCATCATCTTTGCCAGCGATAACGGACCGCACATGGAAGGCGGAGCCGATCCGGACTTCTTCAATAGCAACGGCATCTGGCGCGGATATAAACGCGACCTCTACGAAGGAGGAATCCGTGTACCGATGATCATCTCTTGGCCGGAACGTGTACAACCCAGTACCCAAACCGACTTCATGTGTTCGTTCTGGGATGTAATGCCCACTTTCCGTGAAATATTGAACCCGAAAGCCAAGAACCAACAGATGGACGGTGTGAGCCTGTTACCACTACTTGAAAACCGCAAAGGACAGAAAGAACACGAATATCTGTATTTTGAGTTCCAGGAGATGAACGGACGCCAGGCCGTACGTAAAGGCCCGTGGAAGTTAGTTCACATGAACGTTCGCGGCAAAAACCCGTATTTCGAACTCTACAACCTGAATTCCGATCCGTCGGAACGCCACAATGTACTGAACCAGTTCCCGGAAAAAGTGGCCGAACTGAAAGGCATCATGCAGGCTGCACATGTGCCAAATCCTAATTTCCCACTGTTACCGGGAGAAAAATAAGAAGAAACATTTTACTTCATTACAGAATACACAGAGGGCACAGAGATAATTTCTTTCAATGGAAAATCTCTGTGCCCTCTATAATTATTAATAACTTGCAGTTATTGCTTCACTGCCACCGTATCTGCCGCAAAGACATCTTTCCGGTAGCTATACCCCAGGTCGGAATAAATCTTCAACATCTCAGGCAGACGTTCCATGAAACGGTCAAAATTTTTATGTTCCGGCAATGTCCATTGTATTTCGGACAAAGCAGCCATTCGAGGTAAAATCTGCCACTCCATCTTGGTTGAATCGGCAGTCCACTCCGTCCAGATACAACCTTGAGTACCGATTACAAACTTCTTTTCGGCATCGGTCAGTTCGGCAGGAACAGGTTCGAAGTTATATACACGATTCATCCATTCGAATCCGGTCATCTTATTAATGCGCGGATTGCTGAAATAGAGCCGTTGGATAGGAGTCATGATGACATCGTGATGCTGGCGCGCAGCTTCGATGCCTCCTTGAATACCCCTCCATGACATGATGGTAGAATTCGGGGTCAGACCGCCTTCCAATACTTCGTCCCATCCCAACATACGGCGTCCGTGGGCGTTGATCTCTTTCTCCAACTCAGACATGAAATAGGTCTGCAACTGATTCTCTTTCGAATGTTTAGGCAGCGCTTTGATACCCAGTTCCTTAATTTTAGCCTGACATTTAGGGCATTTCTCCCAACGGCTCTTCGGACACTCGTCTCCACCGATATGAATGTATTCGGAAGGGAAAATATCCATAATCTCGTCCAACACGTCTTTAGTAAACTGAAGTGTCTGTTCGTTACCGGCACAAAGCACATCGGGAAATACACCAAATGAACAAAGCACCTTATAGGGACCACCCGTGCAACCCAGTTCCGGATAAGAAGCCAGGGCGGCTGTAGTATGTCCCGGAAGGTCTATTTCGGGAACTACCGTAATGAAGCGATCGGCCGCATAACGGACAATCTCACGGGCTTCATCCTGTGTATAGAAACCACTGTGAGGCTTTCCATCGAACTTCTTGGTTTCCCAGTCAATAATGGTAGAATCTCGTCTGGAACCTATTTCCGTTAGTTTGGGATACTTTTTGATTTCAATTCGCCACCCCTGGTCTTCGGTCAGGTGCCAATGGAAATAGTTGATGTTATGCAATGCCATCAGGTCAATCATCTGTTTGAGGTAGCTGACGGGGAAGAAATGGCGACCTACGTCGATCATGAATCCACGATAACGGAAACGGGGAAAGTCGGTAACCGTCCCGGCAGGAAGAGCTGCCGCCACTTTTCCGTCCTTCAGAATCGGAAGGGCTTTGTGGATGGTTTGGGTACCGTAGAATACTCCGGCCTCACTGCCTCCGGTGAGAAGAACCTTCTCAGGGGTGATCTCAAGTTTATAACCTTCCGGGTGAGTCATTGTCGTATCTACAGCAAGGATAATGGCGTTACTGCCCTTCTCTTTATCGGACACACGGACTTCGGTTCCGGTCATCTCTTTTATAAAGGTAGCCAGAAAATCGGCAGTACGATGCATTTTTTCATTAGCTGCCGGATAGATGATCGTAGTACTGTGGTTGATAACAAAAGGTGTAGTGTCTTGGGCAAGGACAATCTCTTGCGGCTGAGGAATTACGTCCAGATTCCCCTTTTCGATAACTGCGGGGCGACAGGCACAGAATAGCACAACGGCCAACAAACCGGGAGCTAAACGGAATAATAATCTCTTGTTCATAGTGTTTTGATTTGCTCACCACAGAGTCACACCGAGTTCCATAGAGGAAGGAAGCATAGAAGATACGCTCTATGGGACTCTGTGTACTCTGTGGTTAATGTTATTCATTTCGGCAAAGATAAGATTTTATTTCCATTTTTTTGGTCACGTCTATGCAAACTGTTACTTTTGCCGTTAACGTGATAGATATGCATCCATGAAAAACAACCCATATACCGGCCTTCTCTGTTGGTTGACCATACTTCTGGCAGTCTGCTGCCTCCCGCTGAAAGCCGGCCATTACTACTATAAACAGATTTCCCTGAAGGAGGGACTCCCTTCTACCGTGCGATGTGTCTATACCGAACCCAAAGGTTTCGTATGGATAGGCACCAATGCGGGATTGGGAAGGTTCGACGGAGAAAAGCTGAAGAAATATATCCACCGGAAAGAAGATGCGCACTCGTTGCCACACAATTACATCCATCAGATCATTGAAGACAATCAACACAACATCTGGGTACTGACCGATGACGGAATAGCGCAGTATCGCAGGCAAAGCGACGATTTTACAACTCCACAAGACGAACAGGGACATTCCATCCTCGCCTATTCCGCTTGCCTGACGGAACAGGGGGTGATCTTCGGCGGCCGCAACCGCATCTATCGTTACGATTATGAAAACCGTTCCGTAAAACTTCTGCTGGACTTCAGTTCCGACCCTTACTTCGCCATCTCCGCCATCAGCCGATGGGACGAAGAGACGCTGCTATGTTGCAGCCGGTGGCAAGGTCTCAGGTTGATCAATCTCCGTTCGGGAGAACGCCGTCTCCCTCCATTCGACTGTGGGAAAGAGATCATGGCACTCCTGATCGACTCGCACAACCGCATCTGGGTGGCCCCCTACAATGAAGGCTTGCGCTGCTTCAGTCCCGAAGGCAGATTGTTAGCCTCGTACACTACCGCAAACTCCCGCCTCAGCAACAACGTGGTGCTTAGCATAGCCGAACGGGACTCGCACATCTGGGTAGGAACAGACGGAGGAGGCATCAATATCATACGTCCGGACAACCATCAGATCAGCGTTCTTGAACATATCCCCGGAGATAACTATTCACTTCCCGTCAACTCTATCCTATCGCTCTACAACGATACCTATAACAACATGTGGGCCGGAAGCATTCGCAAGGGTTTGATCAATATCCGTGAAGTATCCATGAAGACCTATACCGATGTCTTTCCCGGAAGTAGCAAAGGGCTGAGTGATCCCGCCGTACTGAGTCTTTATCAGGACGAATCGGACGGACGGATCTGGATCGGTACAGACGGCGGAGGTATCAACAGTCTTGACCCCGACACGGAAGAGTTCCGTCACGACCGGTCTACCTGGGGAGACAAAGTAGTCTCTATCGCCGGTTTCACCCGGGAAACACTCTTACTCTCTGTCTTTTCAAAAGGATTGTTTGTTTACAACAAAGCGAATGGAGAACAACAGTTACTGACCATCGACCATCCCCGCCTCAAACAATATCTCTACTACAGCGGAATGGCGGTAAATGTCTATCAGGACGAACCGGGCAGCGTCCTCTTGCTGGCAGGACATATTTACCGATACGACACCGGCTCGCAGAAAATACGCGTAGTGAATGAAGAAGAAGGTATGGAGATTGCCGGCAGCATGAATGCCATTGCCCACAACGAGCGTTTCACCTACCTCAACGACAGCCGTACCCTCTACGAACTGGACCGGACAAACAACTGTCTGAAAAGACTTTTCAGCTGTACGGGCGATACATTATTATATTCTGTTTCGATGGACGAGAAAGGTGATTTCTGGATTGGCAGCAACACCGGACTGGGACAGTATACGCCGTCGACCAACCGGTATCATCCGTTGCCAACTTCCCTGTTCGGTGAAGTGAGTTCGGTCATTTGCGATCATCGGGGAAAAGTATGGATCGGGGCAGACCACATGTTGTTTGCCTGGATGCTGCAATCCCGGAAGTTCATCCTTTTCGGCGAATCGGACGGAGTTATTCCGAATGAATATCTGGCAAAACCCCGGCTTGTCTCCGGCAAGGGAGAAGTTTATATGGGAGGCGCAAACGGACTGCTCTGCATCGATAACCGTTTTTCGACAGCTCCATCCGACTTTCCGGAAGTGGAACTGACCGACGTATACATAAACGGTGAGCCGGCCATTAACCAGATAACAGGACAGCCGGAGAAACTGACCCTCCCGCAGGACAGCCGGACCATAACCTTACGCATAATGTCCCACGAACAAGATATTTTCCGTAAAAAAAGATACCGTTATCAGATAGAAGGATTGAACGACGAACCGATTGAATCGTACGATCCGGAACTGATTATCCGTTCACTTCCGGCAGGCAAATATCGGATATTGGCCGCATGCAGTACCAAGAATGGCGACTGGACTCCCTTCCGTCCTATCCTGTCACTCACCATACTACCTCCCTGGTACCGGAGCGGATGGTTCATCATCTGTGTATTGCTTATTGCATCGGGTGTCATTGCTGCCGTCATTCTCACCATTCTGCGCCGCAGGCAAAACCGGTTGAAATGGGAACTAAAAGAGCGGGAGTTACAGGAATATGAAGAAAAAATCCGATTCCTGGTCAATGTCAGCAACGAACTCCTCCCCTCGTTCACCGAGACGGGTGAAAGAGAACTGCAAATCGTAGAGCTGATACGAAACCGGCTCCGTAACGGAGAGAAAAGTAAAACGGACACCGACATTAAAAATATCCCCAAAGAGGAAAAGAGCGAACTCAGCCAACCAGACGAGACTTTCCTACGAAAACTGAACCGGCTAATCACCGACCACTTGGACAGTCCCGAACTGGACGTCACCTTCCTCTGTACGGAAATGGGATTGAGCCGTGCTTCACTCTACAACAAGTTAAAGGCCATGACCAACATGGGCGCCAACGATTACATCAATAAATTCCGCATGGAAAAGGCCATCCAACTGATCTCAACCACCGATCTCACCTTTACAGAGATAGCGGAAAAAATAGGATTTACAACATCCCGTTATTTCAGTACTTCATTCAAGCAATATACAGGAGAGACACCGACTCAGTATAAAGAGAAAATAAGGAAAAAGCAATAGGGTGTAGCCATCCGATGCATAGGGTATAACCATCCGGAGTACATGGCTACACCCTATGCCTCGGATAGCTACACCCTTTCGGACCCAGCATATTTCTTATCCGAATATAACTTCACTGAATAAAAAATGGAGTACGACACAGCCATACCCCATTCTCCATTCTAACAATCAAACTCAATCAAGCAATGGTGACAGATGCATCCAGATATACATCCTGGATGGCATTGAGCAATTCCACTCCCTCTTTCATCGGTTTTTGGAAAGCTTTACGTCCGCTAATCAACCCCATACCACCGGCACGTTTATTCACTACCGCTGTAACAACAGCGTCTTTCAGGTCGGAAGCTCCATGTGATTCGCCACCGGAATTAATCAAACCGACACGTCCCATATATCCGTTGGCTACCTGATAACGGCAAAGATCAATCGGGTGATCGGTAGTCAGTTCGGTATACATTCTTTCGTCTGTCTTTCCAAAATGAATTGCTTTGAAACCACCGTTATTAGTAGGCAACTTCTGCTTCACAATATCCGCTTTAATGGTAACTCCAAGACGGTCTGCCTGCCCGGTTAGGTCGGCGGCAGCATGATAGTCTACCCCGTCTTTCTTAAAATCGTTGTTGCGCAGATAACACCACAAGATAGTGGCCATGCCCAATTCATGCGCATAGTCAAAAGCCTCGGCAATCTCTACCAACTGACGACGGCTTTGCTCGGAACCGAAATAGATAGTAGCTCCCACAGCCACCGCTCCCATCTCCCATGCCTCCTTGACGGTGCCAAACAACACCTGATCATACGAATTGGGATAAGACAGCAGTTCATTATGGTTCAGTTTCACTACAAAAGGAATTTTGTGAGCGTACTTACGGGCAACAGCCCCCAGAATACCGAAAGTAGAAGCAACGGCATTACATCCGCCTTCAATGGCCAGTTTTACAATATTTTCCGGGTCGAAATAGATGGGATTCGGAGCGAACGAAGCTCCGGCTGTATGCTCAATATCCTGGTCGACAGGAAGAATGGACACATATCCCGTATTTGCCAGACGACCATGTCCCAGCAAAGTCTGCAAACTACGTAAGGTCTGTATGTTACGGTCCGAGTCAATCCATATCTTATCGATCGTATCCGGTGACGGCACGTGAATCAGTGATTTATCAATGGTTTTACAAGTGTGGTTCAGGTAGTATTCAGCCTGATTACCCAATAGTTCTATAATTTTATTCATAATTGTAATGGTTTTGAGTTTTATTCACCACGGAGTACACAGAGAACACAGAGAATATCTTTCTCTTAAACATCTTAATAAACAAGAGATTAAAACTCTGTGTCCTCCGTGTACTCTGTGGTGAATAATATTCATTTTTATTCCGTAATGAGGGGTTTCCTCTTATCTTATTTTTTCTTTCCCTGATTGGCAACCGCTTCCATCAGTTTCCGGATTTCTTCGGGGTCACCCAGGAAATAGTCTTTTTCCAGATTCAGTTCGTCACTGAATTCAAATACGTAAGGAACAGCAGTCGGCAGATTCAGTTTCACGATCTCTTCATCGGAGATGTGCTTCAAGTGCTTGATAATGCCCCGCAAACTGTTGCCGTGGGCAACCACCAGAATTTCATCAGCGGTTTTCAGATTCGGGAAAATGATACATTTCCAATAAGGCATGATGCGGTCGATGGTATCTTTCAAAGATTCCGTCCGGGGAAGTTCTGCATCGGGCACTTCCCGATAGCGGTTCTCAAAACGTGGATTTCTCGGATCGTCTTCCGACAGGGCATTGGGAGCTATATCATAACTCCTACGCCAGATAAGCACCTGTTCGTCACCGTATTTGGCAGCCGTCTCGCTTTTATTCAATCCTTGCAGATCGCCATAATGCTTCTCATTCAGACGCCAACTCTTCTCCACCGGAATCCAGTCCTGATCCATCCGGTCGAGCACACAATTCAGCGTTTTCACCGCTCGTTTAAGGTACGAAGTATAAGCTTTATCGAAATTAAATCCATTTTCTTTCAGTAGTTCACCCGCTTTGCAGGCTTCGGCAATTCCCTTTTCTGTCAGATCGACATCTGTCCAACCGGTAAAACGGTTCTCTTTGTTCCATGCACTTTCTCCATGACGGAGCAATACAATCTTTTTCATTCAACTCTCCTTTCTTTAGGTGTTTACTATAGAACATTTGTACTGAGTACAAAGTTCACGAAACTTTTTCTAAATATCTATGCTGAAGTATGCTGAGAAAAGTTACCTTTGTGCACTGTAAGTAACCTTTTTATTTAATTTCTAAATGAACAACACATGAGAAAACTCTTTTTTCCATTACTACTATTCGTATCCGGTCTGCTATCCGCCCAAACAGAGATAACACTCTATGTATCACCTTCGGGCAGCGACCATCATCCCGGAACAGCGGAAAAGCCGATGGCTACTTTAGAATATGCCTGGAAAAAGGCCTCACGGCAGGCCGGCCGGCGTTCCATCACCATCTACTGCGAAGGCACCAACTACCTGTCCACTCCGATTCTTATCACAAACGAGACTTCGGGCACACCCGAACATCCGGTCCGTTTTTCTTCGTATCCCGGACAAAAGGCGGTCATCAGTGGTTCGCGTATACTCCGGAACCTGTGTTGGAAAGAGTATAAAAACGGTATCATGCAGACCCAAGTGGAAGAAGAACTGATCCCCGACCAGCTCTTTGTGAACGGAAAAAAACAGATATCGGCACGGTATCCGAATTTTGATCCGAATATACGCATCTTCAACGGATATGCAGCTGACGCCTGCTCGCCCGAACGTGTGAAAAACTGGAGCAACCCCGCGGGAGGTTATCTGCACGCCATGCACAGCAGAGAATGGGGAGGCTACCAATACAGCATCGAAGGCAAAGACGCCAAAGGCGAACTGATACTGAAAGGCGGATTTCAGAACAACCGCCAGATGGGTATGCACGACACTTACCGCATGGTAGAAAACATCTTTGAAGAGTTGGATGCCGAAGGGGAATGGTATTTTGATAAAGAAACCCATACACTCTATTTCTATCCGCCACGAGAACTCAATCTGCAAACCGCCTTGTTCGAAGTGCCGCAGACAGAAACCCTCTTTATCCTGAAAGGAAAACCCGGAAATCCGGTCCGTCACGTATCCGTAGACCATTTGGAACTGACACAAACCCTGCGCACCTTTATGAAAACCAATGAACCCCTATTGCGCAGTGACTGGAAAATCTATCGGGGAGGAGCCCTGATAATTGAAAATGCCGAAAAATGCTCTGTAAACGGCTGCTACCTGCACGATATAGGAGGCAATGCTATCTTCTTCTCCAATTATAACCGCAACCACCGTGTCAGCCAAAATCATATCACCCGTATAGGAGCCAGTGCCGTTTGCTTTGTAGGCTCTCCGGATGCCGTCCGTTCCCCTCTGTTCGAGTACGGAAAGTCGCAAACCTGGGAGCAGATGGATAAAGGGACAGGCCCTCTCACCCCCGACTATCCCTCAGACTGCCTGGTGGACGACAATCTGATTCACTCGATCGGAGAGATAGAAAAGCAGGGAGCCGGTATCCAGCTATCTATGTCCGCACGAATCACCATCCGTAACAACAGTATTTACGACCTGCCCCGTGCCGGCATCAACGTCAGTGAAGGTACCTGGGGAGGACATATGATAGAAGGAAACGATGTGTTCGACACCGTACTCGAGACAGGCGACCACGGGTCCTTCAACTCCTGGGGACGCGACCGCTATTGGCATCCCGACCGGAATGTGATGGATGAGTTCGCGAAAGAACATCCTCAAATGGTATTCCGGGACGCTACCGAAACGACTGTCATCCGCAACAACCGCTGGAGGTGCGACCATGGATGGGACATCGATCTGGACGACGGTTCTTCCAACTATCACATCTACAACAACCTCTGCCTACACGGAGGATTGAAATTGCGCGAAGGCTTCGCGCGAACGGTGGAAAACAACATTATGGTCAACAACACATTCCATCCGCACGTTTGGTTTGCAAACTCTCAAGACATTTTCCGTCACAACATCGTCACGACTCCCTATCGCCCCATTCAGGTAAAAGAATGGGGAAAGGAAACAGACACTAACTTTTTTGTCACCGAGCAAGGACTGGAGCAGGCGCAAAACAGAGGAACGGACCTCCATTCACTTTACGGTGATCCGCTCTTCATTGCTCCTGAAAAAGGAGACTACCGGGTAAAAGAAAATTCGCCTGCCTTGAAGACGGGTTTCCGGAATTTCGATATGGAGCACTTCGGCGTACAATGCCCACACCTGAAAGCTTTGGCGGCTACTCCGGAATTGCCGGTTTTCAAAATTCCGGAAGAAAAACCAGAGACAGTACAGACGTATTCGTGGAAGGGGTTAACCTTGAAAGAGGTGTCGACCGAAGGAGAACGTTCGGCCACGGGACTCGACAAAATACGAGGTATACTGGTAGTGAAGATCGAAAAGGGAATAACCGCCCTGCAAGCCAATGACGTGATTCTGAGCATTAACGGCAAACCAATGAATAACCGGACGGATATAGAAACCGAGACCCGGAAGTCACCCGAAGGCAGCAAGTTCCGGATCATCTTCTTCCGAAATCAGAAAGAAAATGAGGTAACGATGTAAAGCAAGATACGGCTAAGGGCATCAGTGGAGCCCGTTTCGGCGAAGGACACCCATCACGCATACGGGCATGCCTGCCTTTTAAACCAAAGGACCATAGGTTTGAAAGGCAGGAGGCGTTGGTTTAAAATATAACAGAGTGTATATCACCATGCGCCACAGGGAAAGATTAATCCACTGATAAACAACATAACCCAAAACAGGCGTTGCCGCCCGTCACGCTCAACGATTTCTCTTTAGAAAAAGGCGATCGGTAATGACAGAGGGCAGTTCCGACTCATAATGGGTTACCATAATCATCGTTTTATCTTCACGGCAGCAGAAGGCCTCGATGATCTTTTTCACCCGCCGGCGATTGTACGTATCGAGTCCGTGCAGCGGTTCGTCCAGAATAAGTAATTCCGGATCTTTCACGAAAGCACGGGCCAGCAATGCCAAGCGCTGTTCACCACTCGAGAGTTGAAGAAAAGGTCTGTCTTTCAGAGCGGCAATGCCAAACACATCCATCCACCACTCGCAGGTGGCCATCTGGCTTTCCTGTGGACGCTTATACAAGCCGATGCTGTCATGCAACCCGGAAGCTACAATCTCAATGGCCGGTAGATTCTTTAGATAAGCACGGTGCATTTCGGGACTGACGTAACCGATATGCTTTTTTATCTCCCAAATGCTTTCACCTGTACCCCGCTTGCGTCCGAAAAGGCTGATGTCACAGGCATACGACTGAGGATTATCCGCACAAACCAAACTAAGCAACGTAGATTTACCGGCACCGTTTTCTCCGCTCAATGCCCACTTCTCGCCCCGACGGACAGTCCAGTCGAGTTCTTTCAGGATGGTACGGTCATCATAACGGATGCTGACCTTATTTAATTTTACCACCTCTTCGGAGTCATAGTTTGCTCCGTCATAAGGTAATCCGGCTATACGCTGTTGCAGTGCGTCCAGGACTTCGGCCTCATTGGTCACACAAAATGAAGCCAGATAAGCCTCCCTTTCCATTTTCGGAAGCACGTGCAGGTCTTCTACCGGAATCACATGGGTAATGAACGAAGGGATATCATCGAGCATCGAAAGCACAAGAATGATTTGCACGGATGACAAGCGGGTGAGACGTTCGAGCAGCGAGAAAAGCAATTCACGGGTAGGCGCATCCAAACCGATAAAAGGATTGTCCATAATCAATACCCGAGGAGCTGTCAGGAGGGTTTTAGTCAGTTGAAATTTACGTAATTCGCCACTGGAAAGAAGGATGATCTTCTTGTCCAACAATGGCTCGATGTGGAAGAGTTCGAACAATTCCTCTTTCAGTCTTTCATCCTTGATCTCTCCCAACATCTCCCGCACAGAGGGGGCATCTTCCTGATCGTGGGCATTCCAGCGTTGCTGATAGTAATAGTTGGCATCCGCCGCCCCGTAGGTGTCACGGAAAGCAATATATTTCACGTTATCATATACCGTCCGGGTAGAAGAAGGAGAAAAATCGTAGTCCAATGTACCCTCACGCAAAGGATATTTACCCAAAAGCGTGTCTACAAACAAGCTTTTCCCTCCCCCATTGGGTCCTACGATAGCGATATGTTCGCCGGTAGCGATTTGCGCCGTGACTGGTTGTGCCAAACGCACAAGCGGGTTGCGTGCCACGCCACCCGCTATACTGAATGTGTATTGTTCCATGATCCTATTTCATTATTGGGCGGGGCAAAATTATACCAAAATCCGCACAAAGAGACAGAATAAGGGTAAAAAATCAATCGGAGGGGCATATTTATACGCTTTTATCCGTCTTCGGCGGCCTCTGCTGATCTTTCCGGAAGGGGATGCGTCGAAACTTTTCTTACCACAGAGTAGCACAGAGCCTTTTCACCAATAATCAATAACTTAAATCGCCTCTGTGTTACTCTTCGCCCTCTGTGGTGAGTTTTGACAACCTCCACGAACTCACCCTCCCGTAAGGCTTCGGACGATCGCGGCCGATCAGAACTTGAATTTGGGGTTCTCCGGTTCGGTGTGCGACTCTTCCATCAGCTTCGTCAGCTTGCGGACGATATCGGGATGTTCGGCAGCTACATCATGTTCTTCCCTGAGATCACTCTCCAAGTCATAAAGTTCCATTGTAGAGTTGCCCTTACGGATGTTGTTGACAATTCCTTTCCACTTACCCATGCGAATGGCTTTGAGACCGATCACCGGATCGGGATATTCCCAATACAGGTATGCATGTTCTTTCTGTTCTCCGGTCTTGCCGAGCAGAGTGGGCAGGAAACTGATTCCGTCAGTCGGCGGACAATCAACCTTCGCAATATCCGCCAAGGTAGGCATCATATCCTGAAATCCGCAGATATGGTCGGTCTGAGTGGAAGGTTTGATCTTTCCGGGCCAAGTAACGATGGCGGGTATCCGTATTCCGCCTTCATGTACAAAACATTTTCCCCAGCCATACTCCGACTTGAAAAGGCCTCCACTATTGAACCATGGCGAATCGCTTCCACCGTTAAAGGTCGGACCGTTATCGGAAGTGAACATGATGATAGTATGGTCATACAAATGATCTGCCTTGAGTTTCTCTATCAATCTGCCTATCTGTTCGTCGAAGTAACTGATCATGGCAGCATAAGTAGCATGCGGATACCGACAAGGCATATATCCGGCTTTCCCGGTGTAAGGCGCCTCGTCTCCAAACTTTTCGACATAGTGTTTCACCCATTTCTCCGGTGCCTGTAATGACACATGCGGAAGCGGAGTAGTCCACATCAAAAAGAAAGGCTTCTTCTTGTTCTGTCCGACAAACGAAATCAGCTCATCAAAAATAAGGTCATTGGCATACTCCTTCTGTGAAAATTTGGCATAACTGGCTTCATCGCGGGGATCTGTTCCGGGATCCAGCCGGGCAGTGTGAGGGTCAAGAACTTTATTGTTCAGATATACACGGTCTTCATCCTTATACAGAAAGGCCGGATAGTAACTGTGCGCTTGCCGCTGACAGTTATATCCGTAAAAACTGTCGAATCCCTGTTTATTGGGAGTACCCTCCGAT
This sequence comes from Bacteroides sp. HF-4919, assembly GCF_018860125.1. Taxonomy (NCBI): domain Bacteria; kingdom Pseudomonadati; phylum Bacteroidota; class Bacteroidia; order Bacteroidales; family Bacteroidaceae; genus Bacteroides; species Bacteroides sp. HF-4919. Next base: position 196,090 of record NZ_JAHKNF010000005.1, on the reverse strand, counting down.
CCCGGAGCACCCAATCCCCATTTCCCGTAACATCCGGTGACATACCCCGCCTGCTGCATCATCCTTCCGATAGTCATCGTATTGGCCTTCAGAGGATACTGTCCCTCCAGACTCGGATGCACATACATGGAGTCATAGTTCATGATAGCTCCCCGGTATGCCATTTCATCATTGGCCCGTATCTGTGCATGTCCCGAATGCATACCTGTCATCAGCACACAGCGTGCCGGTGCCGAAACAGGCGATCCGGTATAGTGCTGGGTGAAACTGATGCCGTCTTTACACAAACGGTCGATGTTCGGCGTTTCTATTTTCTCCGAACCATAACAACCGATATCCCCGTAACCCAAATCATCCATAATGATATATATGACATTGGGGCGAGATTCTTTCACCTGGCTTTTGGCCGATAAAGCAAATATAGATAGTCCGATATAGATTTCTATTCTTTTCATGATTGGTTTCTTTTTTTAGTCCCATTTATAGTTTACATCTACCTCTTTTTTCAAGGCAGGACCGAATGCATATCCCTGCCGTTCGAACCATGGCTGTTTCAGAAGAACTTTACCGTAAAACTCATCGAAACTTAACGGTTTGCCGGAATACCACATTTGTTCGGCAAGTGCGAGAATACGCGGAAAGACACGACGGTCAATCCTATCTTCCGTCACTCCATCGTCTGTCCACAATGCAGAACTCATTCCGAGGATCAGTGGATTTTCTTCCTGCCGCCTATAGGACGGATTATGCAGATATACGTCCTCCAGATCGAAAGTGCGGTCCTTGTCGTATCCCCTCCAAGGAGTTAGGGGAAAGTTGAGATAGGTGTAATAGTTCGTACCGCAAATCACCGGGTAATTATGCCTGACAGCGTTCTTCAAAGCCAGATCCTTATGTCCTCTCCAGTTCCACCACTGTATAACCACATTATCCGGCAACGGATAACCGTCTTTATAAATCACATCTCCCCAAAAGATTGCCTTTCGCCCTTTCCGCTTCAGGTAATCTGCCATTTGGGCCGAGAACCATAATTGCAGGTCATGGCTGCCTTTTAATTTTTCTTTCGCAATCCGTGCCTGGCAATCCATACATTTATCCCAGTTTCCTTTAGGTGCTTCATCGCCTCCGAGATGAATATAGACGGACGGAAACATCCGGCACACTTCGTCCAGTACATTCTGCAGGAAAGTGAGTGTATTATCTTTGCCCGCGCAAAAAATATTCTGTGTAAAACCGCTTTGGGGTACTTTCACCGGAATGTTGAAACATCCCAACCCAGGATACGCATTGAGCGCCGCCTCGGCATGTCCGGGCATGTCGATCTCGGGAACAACCGTAATGCCTCGATCCGCCGCATAGCCGACAATCTCTTTCACCTCTTCCTGAGAGTAGAAGCCCTGTTGCTCCGGTCCCTGTCCTACGAAAGCTCCGATCCGAGTCAGGAGCGGATAGCGTTTTATCTCGATACGCCAGCCGAGGCCCTCGGTCAGATGCCAATGAAAGTAATTCATTTTCAGCATCGAAGCCATATCGATATACTTCTTGATGGTAGAGACCTTCTGGTACTGACGTCCCGAATCCAGCATAAAGCTACGCCATTTCACCCGCGGAAAGTCAGTAATTTCTACACAAGGGAATATCAACTTGTTTCCTACCCGTATGCTCCATTGTCTCAGGCTCTGAATGGCATAAATAAAACCGGCGTTATCTGCCGCACAAACAGTTATTTTCGCAGGAGTAACAAGAATGCGATATCCCTCTGCCGGAAGTGTAGTATCTTTCTCCCAGCAGATTTGGCTATGCTCCTTCTCTCCACACCATTCCATATCACTTTCCGGTATCAGTTTTTCATAAAACAAACGTAGGAAAGAAGCGGAAGTATCTTGAGCATGCATCCGTATGGCACCTTGGAACTGCAACTGTCCATTGGCTTTTTCAAGGTAGTCAGGTGTAGGCAAGATGATTTGTCCGCATAGGCGGATGGCGTGCGAACCGAGGAAAAACAGTATTAAAATCAGGTATTTCATTTAAACATAGTATTTATAGTGTGACAAGAAACAGCCCAAAGATAAGAATTTCTACGGACAGTCTCTTATCACACGGTTAAAACCATTTGTCAATCAGGAAAAGTTCCTACTTTACTCCGTCATCCCAACCCGGATTTTGGGTTAACTGAGGATTCAGCACCCTTTCATTACGTGGAATAGGATTCAGATAATAATATTCGGGCCAAGTATGGGTTTGTACAGGATGGAATTCAAGATATCCCTCTACACCTCCTCCGTCAATCGTCACCTTCGTTCCGGCCGGAAAATCCGATGCTTTGACGTACATACCCAGCTTCTTCTTTAATGCGTAATGGCACTTTTTCCACCTCCGCAGATCATCAAACCTGAACCCTTCGGAGAATAACTCGATACGCCGTTCGCGACGGACCTCCCACAATAAAGGATCGACAGCATAATCACCCGGATAAGAAGGGTCTCCCAAATCACGTTTAGGATCGAAACCGGCATTGATTTCCGCCACCTTCATAGACGCTACGTTGGCACGGCTACGCAGTTTATTGATCGTCTGATCGGCTACCGACTGATCGAATTCACCCAACTCACACATTGCCTCGGCATAATTCAGCATCACCTCTTCCACCCTGAACAGTGGCATATCGGTCTCTTCATTTCGCTGCGATCCCATCGACAGGTAAGTGCAATAATACTTCCAGTTATTATACCCAAATGCAGACTTGTACCAAGGCTGATTCTCCAAATAGAAATCGAAATGTGGAACTGCTCCCAGAATACCTCCGTCATACCCTTGGCGGAAAGGCAGTGTCTTCTGTCTCTCTTTGCCACTTCCATACCCTATTCCTAACCGGATATTCAAGCTATCGATGAAACTCCTGTCCTTAGCGACATCGGTGAACTTCCACTTGTTACCCCACGCATCGGTAGAAGCCGAACGATCTACTCTGAAAGGAGGGGTCACTTGCAGCCAAAGTCGATGATCCCGGCAACTGAACTCACTGTACATGTCTTTGTCTCCTTGGAAAAGCGGACTGTTCCAACGGGTTTTACCATCCGAACAAAGATAACTGTCCACCAAATCACGGGTCGGATTATAGTAAGACGCCCCGGTTGTTCCTCCAATGCTGACAGCATGCACAACATTTTCCGCATTTGAGAACTCACGATAGAGTATAACTCCCGGTACGTCTTTCAAATCAAGCGAACAAAACAGATCGTCGTAGTTGTTGCAAATTTCCGGATAAGACTTCATGACCTCGGCAGACACCCGTTTACATTCTTTCAGATAAATATCGGCATCATTCAATCCGTGATACCGCCTCCATGTGCCTTCAAAAATACAAAAACGGGACATAAAAGCCTGTACGACAGCTCTATTAATCGTATTTTCGCCATCACCATTGACGTTGATATGTTGTTCGGCATATTGCAGATCCTCAAGGATATGCTTCGCTATTTCGTCTCTGGAAGCACGGGGACCGTTGATCAACTCCGTATCATTATCACTCAGCACCCGGTCAATCCAAGGTACCCCGCCGTAAGCGGACAACAGTGAGAAGTAGCGGTATGAACGAAAGAAGTATCCGACACTTTTCCAATGCGCTTTCTCTACTTCAGTCATTTGAGAAGCGTCTATACGCCCCAGCATCAGATTGACACGGCGGATAAAGCCATAATAGTTCCAAGCTGTGCCGTCACGCTTATCGGGCACAGTAACCAGCCCCCTGATCCAGTTGCTTTCGCTGCTTCCCCGCGTTTGATTGTATGAAATGTCATCCGTCGAAGTATCACCATATCCTAATGTAGGAAGTGTTTCATACAGTCCCCAAGCATACGCCTTGAAGTTATCATACGTCACAAAGGCCGTCTCTTCCGTCGGATTGCCCAACGGATACCTTTCCATAAAATCATTGTTCAAGCAACCGGTCAAAGCGATCGCACAGAATATAAACAGGGCAAATGTATATTTCTTCATACTATTTCGGTTATTTAGAATGTGACATTAAATCCAAGTGAAAATTTCTTCATAAACGGGTATTCCCATGCTCCCTTTGAAAGCATATCCGACTCTAAGCCCTCCGGCAAATGATCCCATGTATGAAGGTTCTCCCCACTAAAAAAGACCTTGACTTCGTCAAAGTAAATCTGCTTAGTCCATACCTTAGGCAATGTATAGGATAAAGTGATGTTTTGCAGTTTCACATAAGCCGCATTGGCCAGATATTTGGTTTGCTTCCAGCGGTTCGTAGCGGTATTCACACCATTGTTTGCATATACTCTCGGAAAATAAGCATCCGTATGCTCTGGTGTCCAGAAATTAAGAGTTTCTTTAAACAAACTTCCCCATGTAGCGGTAGGCCATGCAATCTGATCGGTACGCCAAAAGTCGCGTTTGCCCACACCACGAAGGAAAATGGAAAGATCAAATCCCTTCCAACTCAAGCCTGCGTTGATGCCATAATGGAAACGCGGCGTAGAGTTACCGATAATACGTTGGTCGCCCGGATCGTCCGCTGTCCCTTTTCCACTCCAGATGGTAGTGGCATCATCATCAAAATTCTTATAAAGCACATCTCCCGGATACACTTTCCCAGCTCCTTTAGGGATAGGAATGCCTTCTTTAAGAGTTCCATCGGCATTGAAATCGTCTTCTCTATAAAAACGATCGGTCACATATCCCCAGATTTCACCAATCTTCTGCCCTTTCCGATAAGTACCCAACAAATTGGTTTCATTGTTGAACTTGGTAATCTCGCTCTGCGAATCGTAAAGGTTGAATCCGATACGGTAACTGAAATCTTTAATGCGGTCTCTCCAGTTGAGTTCCAGTTCCCAACCATAGGTTTTCAGATCTGCGGCATTTTGCTTGGCAGCAGCTACTCCCACCACCCAAGGCAAATCCATACCCGGCGCCAACATTCCTTTCGTATCACGCCGATACCAGTCGAAAGTCCCGTTCAACCTGTTATCAAAAAATCCGAAGTCGACACCGAAGTCAAGCGTATATACTTTCTCCCAGGTAAACGCACTGCTGACCATCGGCGGCGTAGAGAGAGTCGTAGGTTTTTTACCGCCTACCAACCAATTAGTTAATCCCGGAGCCATTTCCGGTATATACGGATAATTGTCCGGCGAGCCATCAGACAGCAAGATAATCTGATTTCCTATCGATCCCCAAGATGCACGGAACTTTAAATTAGACAGAACACTCCGGGTTCCTGCCATAAAAGACTCTTCCGATATGCGCCATCCTCCCGAGAAAGAAGGGAAAAAACCAAACCGATTGTTTTTAGGGAAACGTGAAGTTCCGTCATAACGTCCGTTGGCTTCAACCATGTAACGGTCTTTGTACGAATAGTTAACACGGTAAAAGAGTCCCCTAAGGGCATATTCATTGAATGTGTCTGTAGCCGTTGTAGTTCCGGTAGCTCCCGATATGGACGGCAGGTTGCTCAATAATACATCTTTTCTTTCCGTCCACTGTGATTCGGCGTGATTCTCTTCCTGATTGAATCCCCCCATCACCCCTATATTATGATTACCTATTGAAAAATCGTAATTTGCAAAAATGTTGATCGCATTGTAGTTGTTAAATCCCTGAGTCAGAGCATACCGGGTATTTTCCGTATTATTCAGGATACCAGTAAAATTCATTCCTATGTATTTATACTGCTTCACATACATACGGTTGTAATTTGTCACCCTATTGTATGTATATTCACCTGTTATCTTCAAGTTCTTCAGAGGTGAAATAATAATGCGTCCCAAGGCTCTAAAGTCAGTTTTTTTAACGATACGCGGTTCCCCATAGCGAATATAAGTAGCGGAAGTTTCAGCGGGATAAGTAATCCCGTCCACTTCATAAGGCGAGATATTCTGATAAGAAGGAAGCTGCATGGCACTTCCCCAGACTCCATTCCTTCCGCCTTGTTCCACTTTGTTCTGGGTAGAATTAGCATACCGTATATCCAACTGAGTTGTCAGCCATTTGTTGACCTCCACACTAAGAAAACTCGACAGATTGGCACGTTCATACCGGTCCTTATCCGTAATCAGGATTCCGTCTTCATTGGTATATCCCAAACCGATGCGGTAATTCGTTCTGGAACCTCCGCCCGAAACCGAGAAGCTATGGTTTTTCATAAAACCATAATTTTCCATCATATCCGCAAACATGTCGTTTTCTCTCATCAGGAACAGATTTCCTTTTTCATCGAAAATGTAGCCTTGAGGATATTTAGAAGGATTATCCATATAATCACGTACATACGTTTCCCACTGAGGTATATTCTTGCCATCCACATATGTATCATTGGGCCATCCCATTTCTTTATATGCCAATACGGACTCCAACGGGTTTGCTTTTTGAGGTAATTCCAATGCTTTGGAGAACGAGAAATTATTATTATAATTGAATTTAGGCGCCATATCCTTTTTGCCTTGTTTAGTAGTAATAAGGATCACTCCAAATGCCGCACGTGCCCCGTAAATGGCTGCAGAAGCAGCATCCTTCAAAACAGAAACCGATTCTATATCCTGCGGATCAATCATATTTATATCCATCGGTACATTATTGACCAACACCAACGGACCACCACCGTTGATAGAAGTGGTTCCACGAATATTATACGATAGATTGTCACCGGGCGTACCGGTTGCACCTTCAATTTTTAACCCGGGAACAACTCCCTGCAGGGCCGCCGTAATATTCGCTATCGGACGATCTCCTAATGTTTCCTGCACATTAACAGCTGTAACCGCTCCCGTCAGATTGACCTTCTTTTGTGTTCCGAAGCCGACAACCACTACTTCATCCATCAATTGTGAATCTTCTTTCAACTGAATGACGATTTGAGTTTTTCCATTGGTACTGACCTCTTGCGGCAAATAACCGATATACGTAACCTGCAGCTTGCCGTCCGCAGGAACTTCTAACGTGAACTCTCCGTTGAGATTCGTGATCGTAGCCTGCTTACTGCCTATGGCAAGTACATTGGCCCCTATGAGAGGCTCACCGGTAATGCCGGTTACCTTACCCATTATTTTTTTCATCTGGACAGTTTGTTTGGCAGCAGCTTTCTCTTTTGGCTGCACAGAAGGAGTAATAACTATATGTTCAGGTTCATAGTTACAAGTAAACCCGGTATTCTTCAAAAGAGCATCCATCACAAAAGAAAGCTTTTTGTCTATAAAGTTTTCCTTAATTTTCTTGTTTACATCCAGCTTGGTCTGATTGTATGTCACACTTAACTTGGTTTGCTGCTCTATCTGTTCGAATACTTTTTGCAAAGATTGATTGTTACCATATACACTTATTCGCTGATTCTGCCCGTAAGCAGTGTTATAAATGCATAAAGCGAGAAGTAAAAGGACTATTTTATGAATTTTTACGGATAAAATATTCCTTAAATTGATTTTTAATTTCATAATTTTGTGAGTTAATCAATTAATACTGTTTAAAGTCTCTAAAGGTTAAAAAGTTTTTGATTGATTTCGGGGATCGGAAATGGGTGTGGTAATTTGTTTCCGGTTCCCTTTTTTTCATATGGCAGCTCTCCTTTCTTTTATTTTAGCGGACAAATAGATATGGTTTCGTCCTTCCCCACTTTATAGGTGATACCTCCTACAGTTTTTGTCACAATGTCCAAAACATGAAAGATACTATCACGGTACTTAAACTTTATTGTATAAAGATCCGAGTTGATACGGTCCGATTCTGTCAGATCGGATGATAACCGGATGGATACGGCATATCTTCTTTCCAGCGTTTTCAGGATTTCCCTAAATGATTGAGAGACAAAATTCATTTCACCCTTAGTCCAGCCCGAATAGACGGAGGCGTCTATATTCCTTTTATAAAACTTTCCATCCCGGTTTTCATACTCCAGTTGCTGGTTGGGTTCTAAAGTAACAAAACAATCCGTCTGATTCTTCTTCCTAACGGCAACAGAACCGGTCTCCAATGTGGTAATCGTTCTCTTATCCAAAGGATACGCCTGCACATTAAACTGAGTACCCAGCACACAGACATCCAGGTGATTAGTTTCTACCACAAAAGGAAGTTTCTTGTCTGGTGCAACCTTAAAATGCCCCTCGCCCGAAAGATATACGGAACGAGTGTCGCCTGTAAAATGTGTGGGATATAAAAATACAGACCCGGAATTCAGGGTGATGACCGAACCATCGGGAAGTGTGACTTCTTTTTGTTCACCCTTGGGGACAATACATTCGACAAAACGGACATCGTGCGTATGCAGCCTGACATATACATAGGCAGTAGCAATGGACACCAACGGAATAAGTAGAAAAGCTGCTATACGTGCCCACCGATAAAGGTTTGACGGCTTACATAAAGGAAAGCCTGCTTTTTTTTGAAACTTCCGTAAAGAATGTCGGGTACAGGCATCTGCCGCAGGATGATAATCATCCCATATCTGATGGAGTGCTTTTTCTTTCCGTTCCTTGCCGGACGAATCAAGGAGCCATGTCCAGACTTTGCTTTTAAGATCCGGACTGGCTGTAAAAGCCATAAAGTTGCGTATAATTTTGTATGCGTCAGACATAGTATATTTTATGGGTTATGTATATAAGATACGTAACCCGCCAAACACACACAGTCCGAAAGAGATTTTTTTGGAATAAACTACTAAGTTTATACGATAGTAGCCATAATAACCAAGAGCAATATTTTGCGTATATCGGCCAGAGCCTGGGTCAGATGATTTTCAACCGTACGCTTACTAATGTTTAATTCACGGGCTATTTTCTCATTACTCAGTCCCTGTTCGCGGCTCATCCGGTAGATCTTTTTCCTTTGGGCAGGCATTCTCTCCACAGCGATGGCTATGATCAGTTCCAATTCTTTTGCATCAAGTTCCGCCTCTGTTTCACAATGTTCCGGATGATCATCCGATGTTTGCCAGGATTGATAATTCTGAAATAGCAGGGAACGTTCGATATGCCGGAAAACCGCATTCCGGGCAATACGGAACAGGTATGCATCCAGATTGTCTATCAATTTCAAGTTTCCCCGATTCTGCCACAATAATGCAAAAATATCCTGAGAGATATCTTCCGCCTCTTCAGCATTCTGCAACAAGCCATTAATGAACCCTTTTATTCGAGGGTAATAATCCAGAAAAAAAGCCTCAAACTTTTGAGGACTTTCCAGATTATCCATATCGGCCGGAGACTTCCTTATAAATTTCATCATACAGATATTTTAAGATTGCTCTATGCACACATATCCCACAAATCAGGACAGTTTTTTTAGAGATAATCCACTTAGGTTAACTTTATATTTGTTTTTTATGCCCTTACAATTTTTTATTATCAGCATTTACAAAGTTAAGCCCGGATTATCTCCGGGCTTTCTCCATATCACTGATACTACTGGTGAATGATCAGTGCCGACTGTGCCGGAACCGTTATCTCCGGACCGTACAACAGCCCCAAACCTCGCTCATCAATTACCCCATCTTTGCAGACAACGGTGTATTTGCCTTCAGGTATTGTCAGTTTGGCAGGAACGGAACGAGCATTGAGCACTACGATTATATTGTCCCAAGAGTCTCCGTTCGCACGGTCTTTCAAACGAAAAGCTATCAGGTTAGTGCCCTCCACCGGAAGAAATTCCAGATATTTACGCACCATCTCCGCATCGCCCATACGGAAAGCGGGATGTGCCTTACGAAGACTGATCAGACGTTTATAGTAAGTGAACACATCTTCATGGAGGGTTTTGCGGTTCCAATCGATGGCATTAATGGAATCGGGGCTTTCAAAACTATTATGCACCCCTTTCTTATCGCGCATCACCTCTTCACCAGCATAAATGAACGGAATACCTTGCGAGGTAAACACCGCCGTTTGTGCCAGTTTATCGAGCCGTGCAAGCTGTTCGGGAGTAATATCGGGAATACTTGACTTCAGACGGTCCACCAGGCACATATCATCATGGCAGGACACGTAACTGATCATTTGAGTCGGCTGGGCAGCCCAAGGAGCTTTGCTGTAATTCACAGAGTCATTGTTGACTTGAGGATGCTGGATAGCTCCGACAATTCCGAATTTAATGCTTTCTTCTCCACCGGGAATTCCGGCGAGGAAAGCCCCTTTATGGTTATCATTGAAAGGACCACGCAACGCATCACGCAGTTCGTCGGAGAAAGCGGCAATACCGGGCATCTCGAAAGTATTGGCCTTCATAGCCAGCGAATCCCCCGGATACTGTGGTGCCTCCGCAGCCCAACCTTCACCATAAATAATGATAGAAGGATCAATGGCATTGACTGCCTTGCGGATTTCATTCATTGTCTCGATGTCGTGAATGCCCATCAGGTCGAAGCGGAAACCGTCTATATGATATTCTTTAATCCAGTGGAGCACGGATTCGATCATATACTTACGCATCATGGGACGGTTGCTTGCCGTTTCGTTGCCGCAAGCCGAACCATTTGCCAGCGAACCATCGGGTTTCTGACGATAGAAATATCCCGGAACCGTACGCTCAAAGTTGCTTCCGTCAGTATTGTACGTGTGATTGTACACCACGTCGAGTACTACCCGAATACCGGCTTTGTGGAGCGCCTGCACCATCTGTTTGAATTCACGGATGCGAACAGCCGGATCATAAGGATCAGTAGAATACGAACCATCGGGCACATTGTAATTTTGCGGATCATATCCCCAATTGTATTTATTTTCATTCAGTTTGGTTTCATCCACTGAGGCATAGTCATAAGATGGCAGGAGATGTACATGGGTGACTCCCAGTTCCACCAGATGGTCAATACCGGTAAGCAACTTGGCAGGATTCAGTGTCCCATGTTCGGTCAGAGCCAGAAACTTCCCTTTGTTCCGAATGCCCGACGTGGAGTCAACAGAAAAATCACGATGATGCATCTCGTAGATGACTGCATCCGCAGGTGATTTCAACGGCGGACGCTGATCGTTTTCCCACCCCTGCGGATCGGTGGATTTCAGGTCGATAATGGCGGCACGCTTTCCGTTTACCCCCACCGCTTTGGCATTGATACCCGGCGTATCTCCCATCCATTTATCGTTTACCTTGACATTGAATGTATAGAATTTCCCCATCAGATCTTTACTGACCGTTGCTGTCCAAGTGCCTTCTTCCCCCGGCTCCATAGGAATTGTTTCGTAAGCATGCCCTCCTTCACCCGAATCAAACAACATCAGACGAACTTCATCGGCGGTAGGTGCCCAAAGGATAAACTTAGTAGCCTCCGGTGAATACTCCATCTCCGTGAGACTGCCCGAACGCACCGGATACAGCTCATAAGACGCATATTCTTTCTTGGCAGGAGTACAACTGACTACAGCCGTGGCCGCAGTCACTCCGATAAAGGCAAGATAGTTCATTTTCATGGTTTTTCTCTCTATTAAATTATTATCTGATTAATTAAGTAGCCCGCGGCTACTTCACCCTTTCCGGGTTCTTGGCTATAAAATCTTTCCAACCGCTATACCCTTTCTCCATCACAGGACGCCCCATCTGCAGGAAATGACAATAGGCAGCTGCCAGTCCGTCGGTAGCATCCATAAAGACAGGCATGTCTTCTTTGGCAAAATGCAGCATGCGTTGCAGCATGTCGGCCACTTGCTCTTTTGAAGCCTGCCCGTTACCGGTAATAGCCATTTTTATTTTAAGCGGAGCATATTCGGTAATAGGAATATCTCGACTCAGCGCGGCAGCCATTGCCACTCCTTGTGCACGTCCGAGTTTCAGCATAGACTGCACGTTTTTCCCGAAGAAAGGGGCTTCAATCGCCAGTTCATCCGGCAAGTAGCTTTCAATGATGCTCAGTACCCGTTCATGTATATGGCGCAGTTTAAGGTAATGATCGCCGAATTTACGCAGGTCGATAATCCCCATAGCAATCATCTCCGGCTTAGTCCCCCGGACACGCAGCACTCCGTATCCCATGATCGTTGTACCGGGATCGATGCCCAGAATAATCTTCTCTTTAACCGGCTGAATCACTCCAGTACCTCCATCAATGTCGGAAATCCGACTACTTTATCCTTGAATATCTTTACCAACTCTTGGTTAAGCCGTGCACCTTGTTCCTGATGCCAGCGATGCAAAAGGCTGGAATTATCCACCTCCCATTGGAGTGAATAAGAAGTGCCCTCGTCACGATGGCTCAACACACGGCAGATACGTGGTGCACGGAGTACTCCGTGTTTCTCTACTTCAGGGATATAACTTTCTTTGATCCAGATCAGGAAATTGTCATGAACCTCGTCATCCACCTGAAAAGTGGTATTGTATATCAGCATATTTTTTATCTTTTGATGATTATTTCCGCAAACATAGCAATTATTTCAGAATAATGCATTATATTTGCCGCATCAAAACAGATAAACGTTCGCAAACGTTATCATGAAAACAACGGGGGGTTAGCTCATCTGGCTAGAGCGTAACACTGGCAGTGTTAAGGTGATCGGTTCGAGTCCGATACTCTCCACACCCAATTAATAAAAATAGTAAATATTTCATCATTAAAATGGGGAAATCCGTGAGGACTTCCCCATTTTGTTTTTTATCCGGTTCTACATCAGTTTGCCACAGATCATGGACCAATGTTCCTCCCACACTCGATAGCCTCTCCCCTATCTCTACAACACGAAAAGTTTTCGTTTTATTCGGAACTGAGGATCAAGGGAAAAAAGAGCAACTACACAATTAATGACCAAACCGGAAACGAAGTTTATGCCAAAAGCCATCTTCTTTCTTTTTTCCTTCCACCGATGCAACCTCTGAGTCTGTATGTGTCGTGGTCTCTGCTTCCACTCCTGTTACCACTTCTTGTATAGAGACCTTCACCTTTTTCTCAAAATTCCTTTTAATCCAAACTTCAAGGACTATTCCGGCATAATCGCAACTGCGTATAATTTTCAAATGATTTTCCAATAGCTGTATCTCCCACTCGATTTTTCTGACCTCTTCACGCAAACTAATGATCCGGTCATACAGCTTTGATTTGCAGCATTGCAATTTCCCCACTTCAGAACGTTGGCCGTGTAGGTCTGTCGGCACCTCCGGTGTCTCTACAAGCGCTTCTCCGGAGCTTGCGGCATCTTCGTCCTTTTCCGGCCCGGCTATTTTTATACGCTCCCGTCCGCCAAGTACCTCTTCCAGTGTTTTTAGACGATTCGACAATTCATCTTTCTCTTTTTCCAAGCATCTATTCTGCTTGGACAGACTCTCATTTCTGTTCCACAAATCAGTATTACGTCTGCGCGCAGCTTCTATCATTTGCCACTCTTCCATCTGTTGCTTCTTGAACCACTCAACGCTCTTCCGACTTCTGGAAAGTTCTGATTGAAGCCCATTGATGATTTCGTTTGTACTTGCGGGCAGATCACTCAACACCTTCCTGAATTCCTTGATGTATTCGCATACAGAATCGAATCTCATTCTGGCGGCTACCTTTGAAAGAGGAGAGGCGGCAAAGGCACTATTAAACAGTTTTTGCTCTTCGGTACTCAAGCCACCCACCACCATAGACAATATCCGGCGCACGATGGGCGCAAAGTCATCAAAGAGGCGCATCTTAAGCGCGGCATCTTCGTCCTTCTCAAGTTCCGCCTCGATGCGCCGTTCAAACTTCCCACAAAGTTGTTCGTAATTAGTGGTCAGGCGCGCCAACCGCTTCTCGTTTCCGATCAATCTCTGTACACTCTCGTCGTCAATCAACACCACGCTACCCACAGTCGAAGAGGTTATCTCACACTCCCGTATCCATCCGAGCACCCGCGATTCGCTGATCCCATACTTATCAGATATACTTTTTACTGACATCCAATCGGCCATATCCATACAATTTAAGGTCTGCAAGATTGTACATAAGATCCAAAGCATCCGTAATTCACCTTATGACGAAAAGAATAGCTATCGTGCCCAATCACTCCCCCGCATCGGCTAAAATAATCATTTTTCACAGAACAACCTATTATTTGTAAAAAAAGAAAGTTATTTTTATTTTATCTCTTATATATGTCAATATGGTAGCGGTTGGAAAACCATTGAAAGGCATGCACGTTACCGACTCACTGCCCGAACTTATCTTGAAGTATCAACAAACCAAAAAAAGAAAGAAAAATATCTCTACCCTTCTGATTATTATACACCAATGAAAAACTGAAAAGCCACAGAAGTCATAAAGTAATTACCAAAGAAACATCTTTTTCCTTTATCATAGAGTTTCACTTCTTTGTTTCTCCTTTGTGTACCCCAAGTACTCTGTGATGAATTCAGCCGACTGACACATTTTATTTCTTTCTATCTCCTTTGATTGCAATATTATTGTTACTTTTGCAGCAATTTAAAGAAAAACCGAATAACAATAAATCGCAAGATATGATAGCTAAGATTAATCAACTTCTTGAAGAGGTAGCAGCCTTGAAGGCTGCCAATGCCGAAGAACTCGAAGCTCTCCGCATCAAATACCTTAGCAAGAAAGGAGCCATCAACGACTTGATGGCAGATTTCCGTAACGTGGCTGCCGAACAGAAAAAAGAAGTCGGCATGAGGCTCAACGAGCTGAAAACTAAAGCACAAGAGAAAATCAACGCACTGAAAGAACAGTTCGACAACCAAGACAACGGACAGGACGATCTGGACCTGACCCGTTCGGCTTACCCTGTGGAACTGGGCACACGTCACCCGCTCTCCATTGTACGCAATGAAATCATCGATATCTTTGCCCGTCTGGGATTCAACATCGCCGAGGGTCCGGAAATCGAAGATGACTGGCACGTGTTCTCGGCACTTAACTTTGCCGAAGATCATCCGGCACGCGACATGCAGGATACATTCTTCATCGAATCACACCCCGACGTGCTACTACGCACACACACTTCGTCGGTGCAGAGTCGTGTAATGGAAGTTTCACAACCACCTATCCGCATCATCTGCCCGGGACGCGTTTACCGTAACGAAGCCATCAGCTATCGTGCACACTGCTTCTTCCACCAGGTGGAGGCGCTGTATGTGGACAAAGACGTTTCTTTCACCGACCTGAAACAGGTGTTGCTTCTCTTCGCCCAGGAGATGTTCGGTGCCGATACGAAAATCCGCCTGCGTCCATCCTACTTCCCGTTCACAGAACCCAGTGCTGAAATGGACATCAGCTGTAACATCTGCGGCGGAAAAGGTTGCCCTTTCTGCAAACATACCGGATGGGTGGAAATCCTGGGATGCGGCATGGTAGACCCCAATGTGCTTGATGCCAACGGAATTGACAGCAAAGTCTACAGTGGCTATGCCTTAGGTATGGGTATCGAACGTATCACAAACTTGAAATATCAGGTGAAGGACCTCCGGATGTTCTCCGAAAACGATACCCGTTTCCTAAAGGAATTCGAAGCGGCATATTGATTTACGATCAGGCGATTTACAATTTACAATTGAAATTACCTCCCGACATGAAGGAGGTAAGAAAGATGTGTAGAGAGTAAATCGTCTAATTCGCTTCAAACTTCGTGTTCTTCACAGGATGAAGTGGCTTCAATCGCAAATCGTCCAACTGTTAATTATGAAACCATAATGAAAGATAGGCTTGTCACTCCCGGTTATGTCTTGATACTGGCAGCAAACTTCCTTTTATACTTTGCCTTCTACTTGATTCTGCCTGTACTGCCTTTCTATCTGACTGAAGTTTTCCAAACCGGAAATGCGGCAGTAGGCGTTATTTTATCATGCTACACTGTGGCCTCGCTCTGTATTCGCCCCTTTTCAGGCTATCTACTGGACACACTGGCACGCAAACCGCTCTATCTGATCGCTTATTTCGTGTTCATAACCGTCTTCGCGGGATATATCCTGGCGGGAGTACTGTCATTATTCATTATGCTCCGTGTAGTGCACGGACTGGCCTTCGGTATGGTGACCGTAGCAGGAAACACCATTGTAATCGACATCACTCCTTCTTCACGACGAGGAGAAGCAGTAGGCTACTACGGACTGATGAACAACACCGCCATGAGTTTCGGACCGATGATCGGGCTTTTCATGCACGACACTTGTTCATTCGAAACCATCTTCCTCTGCTCACTCCTCTCCGGCACAGCCGGTTTTGTAGCTGCATGTCTGGTGAAGACTCCTGTCAAGCAACCGGTCAAGCGGGAGCCAATCTCACTTGACCGCTTCGTATTAATAAAAGGTATACCGGCCGGCGTTGCCCTGCTCTTGCTATCTATCCCCTATGGCATGACAAGCACTTACATAGCCATGTATGCCAAAGAAATAGGAATCACACTCAGCTCCGGTCTGTTCTTTACGTTCATGGCAATAGGCATGGCCGTCTCACGTATGTTCTCCGGACGGCAGGTGGACAAGGGACACATCACGCAGGTTATCACTCTGGGACTTTATCTGGTGTGCATTTGTTTCTTCACTCTTTCTGCCTGTGACAAACTGATGCAGATAAATCCCGAACTAACCGATGTGCTTTTCTTCATGGTAGCACTGCTGCTGGGAGTCGGGTTTGGCACCATGTTTCCAGCCTTCAACACGCTGTTTGTCAACTTGGCTCCGAACAGCCAACGCGGCACAGCCACTTCCACCTATCTCACCTCGTGGGATGTAGGCATCGGAATCGGTCTGGTTCTGGGCGGCTATATCGCCCAATTTACCTCGTTTGACATGGCCTATCTCTTCGGAGCCTGCCTGACAGTGATCTCCACCTTCTATTTTAACTTGAAAGTCGCACCTCATTATCATAAGAACAAATTAAGATGACAAAGAAAGAACGTTATGAAAAAGTAATCGCCTGGTTTCAGGAGAATGTACCCGTAGCCGAAACGGAACTGCATTACAACAACCCGTACGAACTGCTGATTGCCGTTATCCTCTCCGCACAATGTACTGACAAGCGGGTGAACATGATCACCCCGAAAATCTATCAAGACTTCCCCACCCCGGAAGCACTGGCCGCTACTACTCCGGAAGTGATATTCGAGTACATCCGCAGTGTCTCTTACCCTAACAATAAGTCAAAACACTTGGTAGGCATGGCACGAATGCTGGTGAGTGACTTTAACAGCAAAGTGCCCGGTACCCTTGAAGAACTGATCAAACTGCCCGGAGTGGGACGCAAAACAGCCAACGTCATCCAGTCTGTCGTATTCAACAAGGCGGCCATGGCTGTAGACACACATGTATTCCGAGTGAGCCACCGCATCGGACTCGTGGGTGATGCCTGCACGACTCCTTTCAGTGTAGAAAAAGAACTGACGAAAAACATCCCCAACGAATTGATTCCCATTGCTCACCACTGGCTTATTCTACACGGACGTTATGTCTGCCAGGCACGTACACCCAAATGTGAAACCTGTGGTTTGCAATTAATGTGTAAATATTACTGTGAGAAGTATAAAGTTAGCAAAGACACACCGAAGAGGAAGAATAAATAACGATTTCATAGCAAAAAAGAGAAATTAATACTAACTTTGCGGTCATCATAAAAGAAACTAACACTTTTAAAGTAAATAAATAAAGTATTATGCAGACAATTGACAATTTCAATTTTGCCGGTAAAAAGGCATTCGTTCGCGTGGACTTCAATGTACCCTTGGACGAAAACTTCAACATTACAGACGACACTCGTATCCGTGCTGCACTTCCTACGCTAAAGAAGATTCTGGCAGACGGTGGCAGCATCATCATCGGTTCTCACCTGGGCCGTCCGAAAGGCGTTGCCGACAAATTCTCTCTGAAACATATCGTTAAGCACGTGTCAGAACTGCTGGGCGTTGAAGTTCAGTTTGCTAACGACTGCATGGGCGAAGAAGCTGCCGTGAAAGCTGCCGCTTTACAACCGGGCGAAGTGCTGTTGCTCGAAAATCTCCGTTTCTACGCTGAGGAAGAAGGCAAACCGAGAGGACTGGCTGAAGACGCAACCGACGAAGAAAAAGCCGCTGCCAAGAAAGCCGTGAAAGAAAGCCAGAAAGAATTTACAAAGAAACTGGCTTCATACGCTGACTGCTACGTAAACGACGCATTCGGTACGGCTCACCGTGCACACGCTTCTACGGCATTGATCGCCAAATACTTCGATGTGAACAATAAGATGTTCGGTTACTTGATGGAGAAAGAAGTGAAGGCCGTTGACAAGATATTGAACGATATCAAACGTCCGTTTACAGCCATCATGGGTGGTTCTAAAGTGTCTTCTAAGATCGAAATCATCGAAAACCTGCTGAACAAGGTAGACAACCTGATCATCACAGGCGGTATGACATATACTTTCACCAAAGCTATGGGTGGACAGATCGGTCTGTCTATCTGCGAAGATGACAAACTGGATCTCGCCCGCGAACTGATGCAAAAGGCTAAAGACAAAGGTGTAAATCTGGTATTGGCTGTTGACGCTAAGATCGCCGACTCTTTCTCTAACGATGCCAACACTAAATTCTGTCCTGTGAATGAAATTCCTGACGGATGGGAAGGTCTTGACATCGGTCCTAAATCAGAAGAAATCTTTGCCGAAGTGATCAAGAATTCCAAGACTATCCTTTGGAACGGCCCGACAGGCGTATTCGAATTCGAAAACTTCACTCACGGTTCACGCTCGGTAGGCGAAGCTATCGTAGAAGCTACTAAGAACGGAGCTTTCTCACTCGTTGGCGGTGGCGACTCTGTAGCTTGTGTCAACAAGTTCGGCCTGGCAAACGGTGTATCTTATGTTTCTACCGGCGGTGGAGCATTGCTTGAAGCAATCGAAGGAAAAGTTCTTCCGGGTATTGCCGCTATTCAGGAATAAGACTAAAGTGAATCACTATAAAACAGAAAAGGCAGCCCCTCACGGAGTTGCCTTTTTTAAAAGGAAAAAGTCAAGAGTGAAACCCTTTTTCAGCATCATATTACTGCTTTTTTTATCAGCCTGTGCAGACAAAAAAGAGGGACATACGCTGTCATCCGAACTTCAGCCTCTGACTTTCGGACTAATGCCTTCTTTCGACGGACTGCCTCATCTGATTGCCGCCCGCTACGGTGTTTATGATTCGCTGGATATAAAAGTCAACTTCATCACTTATGCCTCGGCAACCGATCGTGACGCTGCTTTCTTATCGGGCAAACTGGATGGTATGCTCACCGACTATCCGTGTGCCGCCCTTTTACAGACCAAAGGAGTCCGTTTGCGTCTGGTTATGGAAAATGATGGCTGCCTTAGCCTGATAACAAGCAAAAAATATGATGTCAGGAATCCGGAAGACCTAAAAGGGAAAAACATTGCCATCTCTTGCAATACCCTGATAGAGTATGCCACCGACGAAGTAATGAAACAGGCCCGTCTTACTCCCGGTGAAGCGAACAAACCCGAAATCAACAACATTTTTTTGAGGCTGATGATGTTGGAAAACGGACAGATTACAGCATCTTTCTTGCCCGGTCCGGCAACGGCAATCGCGGTAAACGACGGACACACAGTATTGCTGAATACAATCCAAATGGGGATACATTCCGCCGGAACGGCTTTCACAGAAGAGGCCATCAAAGAAAAAAACGAAGAAATAAGGAGGTTTATCACCGGATACAATCTCGGCGTGAAATACCTGCAAACTTATCCCCGGGATAAATGGGGGGAGATATTAACACAAGAATTCGGACTGCCGGAAACAGTGGCTGCCCAGGTGGACTTGCCCGATTATCGACCTGCCATGTGTCCGTCTTCTCACGACATAAAAAAAGCTATTGCCTGGCTGAAGAACAAAGGAGCAATCCCCGGTAACTATCAGGGTGAAAACTTAGTAGATACGACCTTCATTCCCGGCCAATTCAAACCATAATAAATACAACAAAGTAAAGATGAAAAACACATTCCTATTAACACTTGTGCTGCTACTGGCAAGCGGCAACCTGAATGCACAGGAAAAAAAAGAGGGTATGACGGTAAACAAAGTCGTCAATACGCTAAAAGAACGGATCACCCTTGCCGGATATGCGCAGCTGGGATATACTTATGACGATGCAGCGAAGAAAACCAATACATTCGACATCAAACGAATCATTTTCATGGCTCACGGACGAATCACCGACCGTTGGACCTGCGATTTCATGTACGACTTTTACAATGGAGGTATGCTGCTCGAGGTTTATACCGATTATCAGATTCTACCCGGACTGAAAGCCCGCATCGGAGAATTTAAAGTCCCTTATACGATCGAGAACGAATTATCACCCACGACAGTGGAACTGATTAACTGCTACTCACAGTCTGTGTGTTATCTGGCAGGGGTAAGCGGCAGTGACGTAGCTTGTGGCATGACATCGGGACGCGACATCGGTGCGATGATCCACGGAGGACTACTGAACGACCTGCTATACTACAAACTGGCGGTGATGAACGGACAAGGACTCAATATCAAAGATAAAAACAATCAAAAAGATATCATCGGCAATCTGATGGTAAATCCACTGAAATGGCTGTCGGTAGGCGGTTCGTTTATAAAAGGAACAGGACATGCCGTCGCCGATTCGGAAATAACCGGTATCCCGGCAGGGGAAAACTACACCAAAAATCGCTGGAGTATAGGAGGTATCATCACGACAAGCCCGTTCAGCCTCCGTTCCGAATATCTGGCGGGAAAGGACGGAACTGTGAAAAGTGACGGTTTTTATGCCACCGGAAGTTGCCGGCTCCTACGCAACTTCGACCTCGTAGTTTCATATGACTATTTCAACGCAGATAAAGCCATCGGCCGAAAACAGACGAATTACATAGCCGGACTGCAATATTGGTTCTATCCCAAATGCAGACTGCAAGCACAATATACTTTTTGCGACCGGAATAAGGGAAAAGACAGTAACCTGTTTCAGGCGCAGGTACAGGTAAGATTCTAAAACGATAATCAATGGAACATAAAATCAGCGAACCCAATGCCCGTGTAGACGTGGCCGATGTACTGAGAGGACTGGCTGTGATGGGGATCATCATCCTGCATAGTATCGAACATTTTAATTTCTACTCCTTTCCGGATGCCATCCCCGGCGAATGGATGAAGTTTACCGACAGAGCTATCTGGAACGGGCTCTTTTTTGTCTTCAGCAACAAAGCTTATGCCGTATTTGCCCTGCTGTTCGGCTTCAGTTTCTATATTCAGGATAACAACCAACAACGCCGTGGTAAAGATTTTCGCCTCCGGTTCATCTGGCGGATGGTGCTACTGTTCATCATCGGACAGTTCAACGCTGCTTTTTTTACAGGTGAAATACTGACGATGTATGCCATGCTCGGTCTGATACTCCCTCTGTTCTGTCGCCTCGGTAGCCGCAGTGTAACCATCTTCGCTACCCTGCTTATCCTGCAACCGATAGATTGGTTCAAAGTGATCTATGCTCTCTGCAACCCGGATTATGTACCCGGTCCCAGCCTGGCTTCCCACTACTTCGGGATTGCTTTCGACGTGCAGAAAAACGGTACCTTCCTTGAAACGATCCGCATGAACCTCTGGGAAGGGCAACTTGCCAACCTGACTTGGGCATTGGAGCACGGACGCATTCTGCAAACGCCTGCCCTCTTCCTCTTCGGTATGCTGGTGGGACGTAAGGGACTATTCCTTTATAGCGAACAGAACGAACAACGCTGGCTCAAAGCATTAGGTATGTCACTCTTATGTTTCTTTCCATTATATGGTCTGAATAACATGCTGCCGGGATTCATCACGCGCGATGCCCTCCTGATTCCCTTGCAACTGATCATAAGCTCTTTGAGCAACCTCAGCTTCATGGTATTGCTGGTCAGCGGACTGCTTATCACTTTCTACCGTGTCAAAGACCGCAGATTCCTGATGCGTTTCACCTCGTATGGCAAGATGAGTCTGACAAACTACATCGGACAATCCGTCATTGGCTCACTTCTTTTCTACCACTGGGGGTTTGAATTGGGACGTTTCTTAGGAATTACTTACAGTTTCTTTTTTGGCATTCTTTTTGTACTTCTTCAAATGGCCTTCTGTTCCTGGTGGCTCGGTCACTTTAAACATGGTCCCTTCGAAGGCCTATGGAAACGCCTCACTTGGATTGGAAACAATAAACGAAAGTAAATTATGAACGAACAACTTATCAACGAACAATATCAATACATCCTCCGCCTGATCGGACAAAAACGACTGAAGGAGGCGCTGACTCAACTGGAATCATTCCTCTGGAAGTGTCCGGAATGGTCGCTCCGTACCCGCCTGGAGCAGATACAGACTTCGTACAACTATATGCTGCAATACATGCGCCAGGGGGTAGAAGACCCGGAGCGTAAGAAATTATATCAAAGATTGCTGGCCGATACTCTTGAAATCACCGATCAGGCACGTATTACACTACTCGACAGCGTATCAAGCCATTATTATCATCAATATCGTACGCGACGTACTGAGGAACTTTCTCCCCTTACCCTGGAGATGCTGATACACACGCTTGAATCGTTCAATGATGACCTGGCCGTAAGCGGATTCATTTCGGATCAAAACATGGATGAAGTTTTGAAACGTCACGAAGATAATCTGCGGATTCTGTTCCTGCAAACTTGGACCAATAGCAACTGGAGTACGGAAGAAAGTACAACTGCACAATCCATGCTTCAGTCCGAGTTACTTCCGGTGAACGATCTTTGCCTTTTTACAAGTGCCGTTACCCTTAGTCTGATGGAATGTTTCGATCTCCGAAAACTTCTGTGGCTGATAGATGCTTACCGTCACCCCAATGTACAGATCAGCCAGCGGGCTCTGGTAGGAATCGCTTTTATTCTCCATGCCTATTCACCACGTATCGATTTCTATCCGGAAATCAATTTACGTATCACGGCACTGATGGAAGAAACCGCATTCGAAAAAGAACTGCTACGCGTACATATCCAAATACTTCTCAGTCAGGAAACGGAGAAAATCGACAAAAAAATGCGTGAGGAAATCATTCCCGAAATGCTGAAAAGCATGTCTCCCATGCGCAACATGAAGTTTGGTTTCGAAGAGTCCGATGAAGAGAAAGATGACACCAATCCCGACTGGGCCGATGCTATAGAGAAATCCGGACTGGGTGACAAGTTGCGTGAAATGAACGAATTGCAACTGGAAGGTGCCGATGTATATATGAGCACATTTGCACAACTTAAAAGCTATCCGTTCTTCAGAGAAATCTCCAATTGGTTCTATCCTTTCGACAGACAACAATCGGCTGTCATTAAAGAGTTTCGTAACCGGGAAACAGAAGGAGGAAGTCTGTTGGAAATCATCCTGCAGTCGGGTTTCTTCTGTAACAGTGACAAGTATTCGCTGTTCTTCACCATGCAGCAATTACCGCAATCACAGCGTGACATGATGTTGAGCCAGCTCACGGAACAACAAATGGAAGAATTGGCAGATCAGTCGAAAGCCGAAACACTGAAGAAATTTTCCGAACGCCCCGATACGGTAAGTAACCAATATCTGCACGACTTATACCGCTTCTTCAAATTGAATATGCGAAGACAGGAATTTCGCGACTTGTTCAAAGAGGCCATCTGCCTGTACAGCAATCCGGCATTGGAAGACATGTTGTTCAACCCGGATGCTCTGCTGGCTTTAGCCAACTTTCACTTCAGAAAAGAGCACTGGGAAAAAGCAGCCGAAGCCTATGACAAAGTCGCCTACATGGTCCCACGAGAGAATGAAGCTGAAGTTTACCAAAAGCAGGGCTACTCTCTGCAAAAACTGAAACGATATACACAAGCCATCGAAGCCTATCGGAAAGCAGATACCCTCAAACCGAACAACTTATGGACTAATCGCCATTTAGCCATTTGTTATCGTCTCGACCGACAATTCCGCAAAGCTTTGGAATATTACCGAAAAGTGGAAGAAGTATTGCCGGAAGACACTAAAGTAATTTTCTATATTGGCAATTGCCTGGCAGAGACATGGAATTACGAAGAAGCACTGAACTACTTCTTCAAACTCGATTTCCTGGAAAGTGATTGCATCAAAGCATGGCGTGCCATCGGTTGGTGTTCGTTCATGACAGGAAAACGTGAACAAGCCATGAAGTACTATGATAAAGTGATTGCCCAAAAGCCGATGCCGGTAGACTACCTGAATGCCGGTCATGTGGCATGGTCATTGGGAGATATAGAGAAAGCCGTGCCTTTCTACTCCAAAGCCGCAGAACTCTATGGCAGTAAAGAGCAGTTCCTTGAGATGTTCCGCAAGGACGAGGATATCATCATAGGAAAAGGTATTACCCCCGATGATATTCCATTGGTTCTCGATCTGATTTAAAACAAACAAGAAAGAAAAAACGAACAGGGTGTCCGATTGTGGACACCCTGTTTTTTTTATAATCTATTAATAATGAAGCTTCTAAATTCTGGCATACCTATTGATTCTTACTCTACAGAAAATAATCTGAAAAAAGATTGTATACCCGTGCAACTTAAATTCAAGTAACAACGTCTAACAAACAAAGAAAGATATAAACTAATTAAATAATAAAGGATATGAAAACAATTACATTTTTCAAAAGAGTATTAGCCTCTGCAGCATTAGTTTCGGTATGTGGATTTGCTTGTGCAACAAACAACGGTAAACAGTTTGTCCATAACGATACGATGGAGAAGGGAAGACTCGTCTGCCGTGAAATATATTCTATGGACAATCCTGTTTCAGGCATACTCAGTCCGGTAAAAATGCATAAATACAGCTACGATACCGACCATCAGAGAACGGTGAAATCCACCTATACATGGAATGTATTTAAAAACGCATGGGAAAAAGAATCTTTGACGGTTGTCTCCCGGTATGAAACAGAAACTTCGGTAGAGTATTCTGTATGGAATAAAGAAAAAGAATCATTTAGCCCATCAGAAAAATATATATACATCACCAACAGTAATAACCAACTGATAGCCCAATACGCATACAAAATGAACTCCCGCACCAACCAATGGATATTGGAGAAAGATGCCTTAGTACCCATTTACGAGAACATTTATGCAACAACCCGTTAATGGAGATTCCGGATTTCACAGATACGGAAAACTCAGGTAACATAATCAAAGAAACCAGAACATCAAAGAGAAAGAATTTAAATCCGGAAGTTGATAAAAAAGTAGTTATCCCCATCTCCTCTTTGCCAAGACTCTCTTGGGAGTTCAGAACATCGAATCAAGACAAAGCATTTATAACCAAACAGATAAATACACTTGGTATCTGAGTATAGAAAGTTAGTTTTAACACTGTATTAAAGTTGGTTCTTCAAACGCAAACAACAAGTCTTTTGCATGCAAAAGACTTGTTGTTTATATTCGGGAAAGTAAAAACGGAAATTATGTATTAACAATGTTAACGATCCACAGGTTGACTTACTTTTACCCAGTCTATCTCCATCTTCGCAGGCAGTTCACTATCCGTTATGGTACCAGGCCAAGTACCTGCACCGCCCAAAGCATAATTTAAAATCAAATAAAAAGAAGTATCGAACGGCCATTGCTTTTTGACGCTCTCATCGGCCAAATGTAAGTTAGGATAGACTAAAGTGGTAGCTCCATTCACTTTAAAAGTAAGAGACTCGGGAGTCCACTCGATACCAAATACATTGAATTGCCCTTTATTGTAAGGAACTGTTTTTGTTGGAACAGGCTTAGTGAATCCCAAGTCATTTTTGTAGTGGCTGTGAATTGTTTGATATACAATGCCGTCATGATTCAACTGCTCCATAATATCTATTTCACCGCAAGCAGGCCATCCACTGTAAACGGGTTTGGCAGGCATCATCCAGATGGCAGGCCATCCACCCTTTGCCGTCTTGGTGAAACGGGCACATATCTCTATTTTACCATATTGAAATTCTGCTTTACCTAATGACTGCACCCCTCCCGTCTTATATACTCCATTCACTTTCTCGGCAATCAGTACTAACTTCCCATCGTGTACATAAGCCTGATCATAACTTTCGGATAAATATTTGCTCCAGGCAGGACTACCTTTTTTGCACAAGCCCCATTTTGTTTTGTCGGGAATACTATCTGTCTGATTGAAGTCATCTTGAAAAACTATCTTTTCCGAAACAGCATCTGACCTTGTCAGAGGTGTAACCATCGAATCATCAGAAGACGAACAAGCATAGAAAGAAAGTACCGACATGACAGCACCGCATGATAAGACAAGAGATCTTTTCATAATACTAAGGTTTTAGAGTTAAACATAAAATTACTGATAAATAACAAACTGTATATTTATTTAGTTCATCAACTCTCTGTGATTTTTTATACGATTTAATAGGGACAATCTAATCTGACTTACCAGAATCCATAAAAGGTATCAATAAAGAGAGCGTCGTTTATGTCATTCAAAACTATAAGAAACATTACACCAAGCTATTTCATCATTCTCAGATGTCATCTGATTAAGATCTTCAAATACAGGATAATAATAAAAAAAATCAGAATAGTTGGCTATAAAGCCGCCATCATGTCCCCTCCCAAAAGAAGTGAAATGCCCGGTCGAACTGTAAGTCCAGAAATGAATTGAGTAGGTCAGCTGTAATTGATCACTATTGACATTATGATTTACCTTACCATAAAATTCCCAACGATTTTCGGCATGGGAACGCATGAAAAGAGAATCATTCCGCATCTGAAAATACTTTTCGTATGAAAGTGAAGTACCATCTTCAAAGTCGGAAGAGAATCTCAACTTATCAACAGATATAAACTCAATCTTATCATTTGGAAAACCCTTAATAAATCCATCCGAACTATTGAAACGGCTTTCCCAATAACTGTCTATCTCCGGAAAGATTTCTACACCTCCTTTACTACTGCCTTGATAGCATCTGAAACCTTCAAGTCGGTATTGTCCGCTATAAGCCACAGACCGGGACGCAACAACCACCGGAATAATATGCTCTTCTCCCCGATAAGATACACAGATATGAGTTTTTCCAACCCCAGCCACACGAACTTCAATGCATCTTTTTCCTAAGTAATACGGATTATACGTAGCGTCGACCACCGCAGTATCTTCCGAACGGACTTTTATCTGATCTCCGGATGCAGCTTTCAGAAAAATCATAGCCGGTGTTTGCAAAACATCCATCAAGAGTCCCTCTTCTCCCAGGAGACGCTCTTCAGAACCATTACCGGTATAAAAACGAATTTCATTTTCATCATCTTTCTCACAACCGCTAAGCACTATCACAACTACCGTAGCAAAGAGAACATAGTACAGACTTTTAAGTAAGGGTAAGGTTACAGGTTTCATATTATTTTCAGTTTTAGTAAAATCCCTATTCGGATAAAATGCAAATATAACGAATTAAAGAAGGAAAGCAAGGTTAAGAATACGTTATCACACAATTAACGTTCTTTAATTCATTGCCCGTAGGGAGATTAGTTCATTTCTCTGTCTTTTTAATAAATGATCTCAAGAAGATAGAAGGAATTCCTAACCCCAAAACATGAATAAAAACTAATGGATATGACAACATCTCCCCGGAAGGATATTACCAATGATATTCTTTCCGCCATGCAACGTTATCCCGAAAACGAAGCATTTATCATTGACGGTAAACATTATACTTATGCCCAACTTGGCAAAATAACAGCCTCCGTCGCCCATTCGCTATCAGAGATAGAAGATGAAAGAATCGGGATCATTGCGGAAAACCGGATTGAAACCTACGCAGCCATTCTGGCGGTACTGGCCAGTGGAAAAACATATGTCATTCTGCATCCTGCTTACCCGGAAGAACGTAATCTCAAAATAGCCGGACTGGCCGGATTGCATACTTTGCTCTGCACAAGCCATGTCGAACGCCCGGCATTCGGAACCGACCTCTTCAGAGTAATCAACACAGACAAGCTGTCGGGAAAAGCACCGTCGGAATTGTCAAGGCTGCAATTCTACCCGCCGGAAGAAGAAAGAAACGCTTATATCATTTTTACATCGGGAAGCACAGGCGAACCCAAAGGAGTCCCCATCACACGTGCCAATCTGAACACTTTTTATCAGGCATACGATTCCCTTAACTGGAACCTGGATGAACACGACCGCATGTTACAAATGTTTGAGCTGACATTTGACGTATCCGTCGTATCATTACTTTATCCCCTGACTTTAGGAGCTTCCGTTTATACAGTGGCCCATCAGGATGTAAAGCATTTCAAGGTGTTCGAACTTCTGGAGAAGTACGAGCTGACCTTCGCCACGGTCACCCCCTCTCTATTACAACTTCTTTCACCCTATTTCGATGAAATCAGCCTGCCTGCTCTGAAATATCTGGGAGTATCGGCAGAGGCTTCGCAAACCGAACTGTTGGAACGATTCAGAAAATCGGCACCCAACGCAGAGTTCGTCAACCTGTACGGCCCGACAGAGGCTACGATTTACTGTACCTGTTACCGTATTCCGGCTTCCGGTACATGCAAGCATTACAACGGAATGGTGGCTATCGGAAAACCATTTCCCGGTATCCGCGTCATCATTGTTAACGAAGAAGGAAATGGTCTGCCTCAGGGAGAGACGGGAGAACTTTGGGTATCCGGTCGGCAAGTAATGAAAGGCTATCTGGATGATCCGGAAAAATCGGCATCGGCTCTAATACACCGTCCTGACGGACAAATTTATTACCGAACCGGAGACCTGTGTATTTTAGACAACGATGGGGATATCATTTATTGCGGCCGTAAGGACTATCAAGTGAAAATACAGGGCTTCAGAATAGAACTAAGCGAAATAGAATACACTGCCCAGTCGTTTTTCAAGACTCCTTGCAACGTGGCTGCCCTTCCGTTAATCTGTGACGGAATTTGCAACGAACTGCATCTGGCAGTCGAAACGACCGAATGTGACCAAAACACATTGATAGAATATCTGAAAGAAAAGCTGCCACAATACATGTTACCGAAACAAATTCATTGTATCCCTCAGTTTCCGGTAACCAATAGCAATAAAACAGATCGAAAAAAAATTGTTGAACTGATAAGAGAGAAGGAACTCTAAAAACAATATAAATATGAACCGAGAAGAAGTATTAAAACAACTACAAAGCATTTTCCGTGATATTTTAAAGAAGGACAACGTCTGTATCAGCGAATCATCCACCTCTCAAGACGTAGATGGCTGGGACTCACTGACCCATATGCAAATTATAGCCCAAATCGAGAAACGTTTCGGAGTACGTTTCAACTTTCGGGAAGTAATTAAATTCAAGAATGTCGGCGACCTATGTAGTGCCTTATTAACCAAAATGGAATAAATCATGCAGTTTCTCTCCTTTAGTTTCCTGGCTCTGATTACTCTCTGTTTCTTTCTCTACTATGCAGTCAAAGGACGTGCCCGCAACTTCATACTACTGGCAGCCAGTTGCATCTTCATCGGATGGTATTATCTGCCATTCCTGTTGACAGCAGTAGTGGTGGCACTGTTCACCTTCTTCTGGGCACAATGGATGGAAAACAGGGCGAAATCCGGGAAAAAGACCAAAGTAATCTATATCGCAGGAATCATCGGTCTGATAGGCGGATGGCTCCTACTCCATGGCACAGTGATAGATAACATCATCTTTCCACTCGGAATGTCATTCTACACATTCCAGGCCATCGGTTATCTGACAGATGTGTACTGGCAGGAGCAACGTGCCGAAAGAAACTGGGTAGATTTCCTGATCTATATGCTTTTCTTCATGAAATTCCTCTCCGGCCCCATCGAACGGGGTGGAGACTTGTTGCCACAACTGAAAGATCCTCGCCCGTTCATCTACTCGAACGCAGTGACCGGACTGAAATATATTTTGCTGGGACTGATAAAGAAACTGCTTATAACCAATCAGATAGCCCCGCAGACGGATATCATGTTTCATTCGATCCATGACCTTTCGGGTGTCCAACTACTGATGACCTGCCTGCTCTATCCTATCGAACTATATGCCGATTTCTCCGGCTATACGGACATCGCCATCGGAGGAGCCTACCTGTTCGGCATCAAGCTATCGCCAAACTTCAACCGCCCGTTTGCCGCACGTTCCACCGCCGATTTCTGGCGCCGTTGGCACATGTCACTCTCTTTTTGGGTACGCGATTATCTCTATGTGCCGTTAACCGCCGGTACCCGTAACTGGGGACAGTGGGGAGTCTACTTCAGCCTTATCATCACCTTTCTGGCATTGGGATTATGGCATGGCTCCGGATTAACCTTCGCCATATACGGACTGATTCAGGGCATATTGATCTGCTGGGAAATGAAAACCTCTGCTTTTCGCAATAAGTTGCCCCAATATATCGGGAAATATGCATCCGACAGCCTGTTGATAATCCGTACCTATCTGTTGTTTGCGCTCTCACTTATTTTCTTCCGTGTACAATCATTGAGCGATGCCTGGTATTTTTTACGGAACATCTCGTTCGAAGTACATTCTTCCTGGAAGGAAATGAACATCGGCATACGCGACCACAATTGCATTGTAGCAGGTTCGGCCCTGTTACTGGTATTGATCTATGAATATTATGCATCTAAATATAACCTGATGGAAACACTCGAACGCCAGCCCGCATGGCTACGGTGGAGTGTTTACTATCTGCTGGTATTCGCCCTGCTGATGTTAGGTAAGTTCGATACGGAAACTTTTATCTATTTACAATTTTAACCGAAACCAATTACACCTATGCTACATTCACCGAAAATCTCTCCCAAAACACGTTTCTGCCTGAAACTCCTGTTATTGGCATTACCGCTTTTCCCGATAGTGGCCATCTATTTCATTTTCGACCCTTATATGGTGCTGCACTCCTACAAACGATTCGATAACTCTCCCGTGCTGCTCAACGAAGCGCATGTGGGATGGCAGAATTATCTTCAGAATCGTGATTCGATAGCCTATAACTCGTTTATACTCGGCAACTCCTGTACCATGGCATTCCTGACAGGAGAATGGGAGAAGTATCTGGATAAGGACGATCATGCCGTGCGCTTTTATGACAACTGGGAAAGCCTGGGCGGTGTGCGCCAGAAGCTTCAAGCACTCGATTCCGTAGGTGCCCCTCTGAAAAATGTATTAGTCGTTTTGGATAAAAAAGCACTGGATAGAAGTAAGCCCCTGTCAGGCAACGACCATCTGTTTTCGGCTGAGGCAGCCGGTATCAGCCAGTTGGGATTCCATCTGAGATTTTTGCAGGAATTCCTCTATCCTGACAAAACAATTCCTTACATAGGCTACCTGATCGGACATAAGTATGCTCCTTACATGAAAGGGGTCATAAATCCGGGAGATCCCATTCGGGAACCTTACACGAACAACTTTATCAATCCCAGAGAAAAAGAGATCGGACAGGATGGCGAATTGTACTGGACCCATCATGAAAAAGAATTCAAAAAACGAACGGATGCAGGCAAAGAAGAACTACCGGCTGTGTCTGTCAGCCAGATTCAAGTACTTCGTGCCATTAAAAAAATTTGTGATAAGCATCATACAAACCTGAAATTCATTATTGGCCCGGATTATTTTCAGAAAAAAACGAACCGGGAAGACATCAAAAGAATGAAGGAGATACTGGGTGCTTCTGCCGTATGGGATTTCACGGGAACTAATGAATATACAGCCGATATACATCATTACTATGATCCCGGTCATTATCGTCCTCTGCTGGGGGCACGCCTGCTGAAAGTTATTTATCAAGATTCGGCACCTGCCGGCTATGAAAACAACCCCATAGCAACATCAAACAACCCCAAAACATCTTTTACACCAAACAGATAAATATATCAGAGAAAATAATTATATAACATCAAAAACTTAATTTATGAAAAAGATTTTATTATTAGTATCCATCTGCATTTCATGTTCATCTTGCTGTACACTATTCAGCAGTTCCAAACAAGACATCACCTTTACGGGAATGAATGGAACTAAAATCTACGAAGCATCGACCAAACAGAAAATAGCGGAAATCAAAGAAGACAACAGTGTTACCGTCCAGATCAAAAAGAAAAGAGAAGACAAACAGCTATTGGCCAAAAAGGAAGGATACCAAACCACTCCCTTTGTCCTGGAATCTACTTTCAACAATGCCTGCCTGTGGAATATTTTATTCTGGCCGGGCTTCTTAGTCGACCTGGGCACGCAAAAGATGAACAAATGGGACAACACGATTATCAACATCGAAATGGAGAAAGAGAATACAGAAAACAAATAATCAACTCTCAGGATAGTGACCGTTACACAACTCAAGTTACCATCCTGATCCCTCCAAGGCAATAAACACGTATGGCATTCTCCTCCTTCCGATGAACGAGGAAAATGCCATACGAAATCAAGCGATATGAAGTTAGCGTCAGAAACAGCCTCCTACAGTTGTTTCAACTCCCGGTATAGCCTCTGGATAGGAAGCCCCATTACATTGAAGTAACTGCCGGAAATGGATTCAACCCCGACAAAACCGATCCACTCCTGCACGCCATACGAACCGGCTTTGTCCATTGGCTGATAGTGATCGACATAATAAATAATTTCGTCTTCATCAAGTGTTGCGAAACGGACATCTGTCACAGCAGCGAAACTCTTTTGCCACTCACAGGTGGTGAGGCATACCCCGGTGATCACCTGATGAGACTTACCGGAAAGATTTCGCAACATCTCTATGGCATCTTCACGTCCGGAAGGTTTCCCAAGTGCCTTACCTTCGTGCCAGACTATGGTATCGGCAGTTATCAAAAGTTCCTCCGGGTGCATCGCAGACTGATAAGCGGCCGCTTTCTTACGGGCTATGAACAGCGGAATCTCTTCGCCTTGCAGAGAGTCGGGATAAGACTCATCGACATCAAGCAATGTTTTTACCACATAATCTACCCCCAAGCCGGTCATCAACTCTTTCCGTCGTGGAGAATTAGATGCCAATACGATTTTATAACGATTCAAGTTAGCAAGCATACTAATAAATTAAAGAGTTATATACTAAAAATCACCACCCGAAAGCATCATCCGACAACCACTTGCCTTGCGCTTTAAGTACTTGCTCCACCACATCACGTCCGCAACCGTATCCGCCGTCGGCATATGAAATGTAGCGGGCAACGGCTTTCACCTCGGGAGCGGCATCTTTGGGACAACAGGGCAATCCGCACTCACGCATCACTTCCATATCGGGAACGTCATCGCCCATGTAGAGTATCTCCTCGTCCGCGAGTCCATGCTTGTCACGGAAATCACGATAATCGTGTATCTTTATGGCAGAGCCTAAATAGAGATCGGATACCCCCAATCCGGCAAAGCGCTTCCGCACCGCATCGGTCCGTCCACCTGTGATAATGGCAATATGAAGACCTTTTTTCACAGCCAGCTGGATCGCATAGCCGTCTTTTATATTTACCGTACGCATCGGTTCACCCGACGGATGGAGTGGAATCACATCTGCACTCAACACTCCGTCTACATCAAAAGCAAGTGCTTTAATCCGGGTGAGGTCGTAATTGATAGTACTCATTCTTATTTATATTTGGGGTTAATGTCTTTCGTGGATACTTCGGCTAAGTAATTCATATAATTGTTGCATCCCGGGATCATCGGCAAGCATCCGCAAATGATTGCCGATGACGTTCTCGTCATAACGGATCGCAGGTCCCGTCTGTGCTGCTTTAGGTTCCAATTCGTGCACTTTACGAGCCGTTTCATCAATTAGCGGCAACATCACGTCGAACGGCAAGTTATATTTCTTAAGCAGTTCGGCGGCAAGGGCATACATGTGATTAGTGAAATTGCATGTGAACACAGCAGCCAGATGAAGGCTCTTGCGTTGTTCCGAATCGGCATCATATACACGGTTCGACAAGGTAGACGCAATAGCTTTCAGAAATGCGGCATCTTCGGTCGACGAAGCTTCTATAAAGAAAGGAATCTCCTTAAAATCGACTTCCCGTTGCTTACTGAAAGTCTGCATAGGATAGAACACCCCATAATGTGACGCATGTCCTTCCCAAATACTCATCGGAATGCTGCCTGCCGTATGCACCATCAATGCCTCTTTCCGTTTACCGGCTACGATAGCGGGAAGAAGTTCGGCAAAGGCGGAATCTTTGAGCGAAATGATATACAACTTTGCATATGGATTCACCTCTTCAAGGCTCGTCGTATACTCAGCTTCTACTTTCTGCGCCAGCTCACGGGCCGACTCTTCCGTACGGCTATATACCTGTACGATACGGAATCCTTTCCGATAAAGAACCTTTGCCAGATTTGTGGCAAGATTTCCGGCACCGATAAACACAATCGGTGTATCTTCTATACTTCTTTTCATCGTGTTGAAATCAAATACAATATACCTCCGATTATCAATAAAGCCAAGGGCAGCAGGTAACCGGACATCGAACCAAGCAGTGAGACAATCAAGCCGATATTCAGCACCAGCCACAATCCGAGCAGCACCAGACCGACGGATTTGTCCCGTTTGATAAACAGGAAAATAACCGCAGTGTAGAGCAAAAGATTATCTTTATTCATCACCCAGGGTATACCCAATGCAGAAAAGTGTATCAGTTTGTCTATCAGATAGAGCATCCCTATCACAATAAGGGTGACTGCCGTGGCTTTATATGTATCTTTATTGTTTGCTTTTACCGCACTCACCGCTACTTGCCTCCAAACTTATTAATATGGATTTTCTCCCATTGCAGATTATCTTCATTGAAGGGCTTGCGCTCCATGCCTTTGTGCCCGATCGCAATAATGGACAACACCTGTAATTGCAAAGGAATGTCGAGCACACCACGCACAAACTCATCGGAAGGCATTCCGGCAGCAGTATAACGCTCGCGTACCTGCACCCAGCAACTGCCCAATCCCAAGTCTTCGGCCTGAAGCTGAATCATGATGGAAGCAATGGAAGCATCTTCAATCCAAACATCGCTTGCCAAAGGATCGGCAGTAACCACAATTGCCAGCGCAGCATCGGCAATGAAAGCAGAAGCCTGCTCTTTACAGTGCGAGAGTTCGCCAAGCAGCTTTTTATCATCGACCGCGATAAACTGCCAACTATTGCTACGTTTAGAAGTGGGAGCCATCAGAGCCGCTTTCAGCAAAGCGACTACCTCCTCCTGAGAAAGTTCTTCTCCTGTAAATTTCCGCATACTGCGGCGTTTCTTTATCAGTTCACTGAAATTTTCCATATACTATAAATGCATTGTTTTTAATAAACGAACATTTACCGCAGACTTATACAGAACCATAATAAAAAGTCCGATCTGTATGAATCTGCATAACCGGTAATGATTTCCCTGCAAAGATAGGCAATTTATTCCACTCTCGTCAATTCACCGGTCAGTGAATCGATGATAAAGCCATGCACCCGGACGTCTTTCGGGATCAGCGGATGGTTCTCGATAGAACGGACCGTCCCCCTGACAGACTCAACCGGATCGTCGAAACCTCCCAGCCACGAACTGAAATCAACACCGCAGTAGCGTATCATGTCGATCGTTTCAGATTTGATTCCCCGCTCTTTCATGTGGGCAATCATTTCATCACTGTTCATGTGGCAAGCACCGCAATCCGAATGGGCAATGACCATAATTTCTTCCACCCCCAGTTCGATGATGGCTACCAACAAGCTACGGATGACACTGCCGAAAGGATGGGAAATGACGGCACCGGCATTCTTTATAATCTTCACGTCTCCGTTGTGGATTCCCAAAGCAGCAGGCAGCAACTCAGTCAGACGGGTATCCATACATGAAAGGATGGCGATCTTCTTATCGGGGTACTTGTTAGTAATATACTTTTCGTATCCCTTGTTCTCAACGAACTTTTTGTTGAATTCAAGAATTTCTTCTAACATAATCGAAACGGATTTTATTGTAGTATATCTACAAAGATAATCACAAAATAACAGGTCAACAAAATAAGCCCCGCAAATGTTGTAAAGAGAAATAAAAAATGTAAATTTGTCCCGATATGCCATTAAAACTGACTACATATTACCGAGGGAGTGAAATTCCGGATTTTCCCGGAACCAATACATTTCATTCAAAGGAGTTATTTCAGATTTATGAAGAAACTCCGGGCTACACTCCGCTCCTGATCATGGCTTCGGAAGATGGAAAACCAATTGCCCGGCTGCTTGCCGCCATCCGCAAAAGCATACGCATGTTTCCTCCTTCCCTTATCAAGCGATGTGAAGTTTATGGCACCGGCGAATATCTGACAGCAGAAGCCGATAAGGAAAAAATATTCGGTGAAATGCTGGAGCATCTCACCACAGAAGTATTGCGGAGTTCGTTCCTGATAGAATTTCGCAATCTTGAAAATGCCATGTTCGGTTACAAATACTTCCGGTCGAACAAATACTTCCCTGTCAACTGGCTGCGGGTACGCAATTCACTACACGGCACCGAAAGTGCGGAACAGCGTTTCAGCCCTTCCCGTATCCGCCAAATCAAGAAAGGCCTGAAAAATGGCGCATCGGTAGACGAAGCACACACGATAGAAGAAATCCGCGAATTCTCGAACATGCTGCGACATCTCTACTCGTCCCGCATCCGTAAGCACTTTCCCAATATCATCTTTTTCCAGCACATGGACACACGGCTGATCCACAGCAAGCAAGGTAAAATTTTCATTGTCCGCTACAAAGGAAAAATCATCGGAGGATCTGCCTGTATCTATTCAGGCAACGATGCCTACCTGTGGTTCTCGGGAGGTATGCGGAAAACCTATGCTCTGCAATACCCGGGTATACTGGCTGTATGGAAAGCTTTACAAGACGCACATCAAAACGGGTTCCGTCACATGGAATTCATGGATGCCGGACTCCCCTTCAAGAAACACGGTTACCGCGACTTCGTACTCCGCTTCGGCGGCAAACAAAGCAGTACCCGACGCTGGTTCCGCTTCCGCTGGCAGTGGCTGAACAATCTGCTGATCAAAATATATGTCTAAAAATCAAGCATCCTCTGGGTTTAAAACCAAAGAAGAATTGGCTTGAAACCAACAATGCCTACCTTTTAAAGTAACGCCCCTTGGGTTTTAAACCTATTTTCACCATAATTAATTGCAGAAAAATTTCTTTATTAAACAAGAATTGATTTTCTTTGTGCTGTTTTATACCATTCCAAAAAGACGATTAAAACCAAAATTAAAAAATATAGTTATGAAGATTTCACACATTGAACACTTGGGCATTGCCGTAAAAAGTATCGAGGAAGCCCTTCCGTATTATGAAAACGTATTAGGTTTGAAATGCTACAACATCGAAACTGTAGAAGATCAAAAAGTAAGAACAGCCTTCCTGAAGGTAGGTGATACCAAAATCGAATTACTGGAACCGACATGTCCGGAAAGTACCATCGCCAAATTCATCGAAAACAAAGGCGCAGGTGTTCATCACGTTGCATTTGCCGTTGAAGACGGTGTGGCTAACGCTCTGGCAGAAGCCGAAAGCAAGGAAATCCGCCTGATCGACAAAGCCCCGCGCAAAGGAGCCGAAGGCTTAAATATCGCTTTCCTTCACCCGAAATCAACTTTGGGCGTACTGACCGAACTCTGTGAACACTAAAAAAGAGATACGACTTGACAAGCACAGAATGTATGATTGAAAACACCTTTGGTTATCAATTTTCAACCGTACATCGCAAATCGTCTAATCGTAAATATTATAACCCTTTAAATTAAGAAAAACTCATGAGTAACCAGCTTGAAAAAGTAAAAGAGCTTATTGAACTTCGCGCTCAGGCTCGTTTAGGTGGTGGCGAAAAGGCTATTGAAAAACAACACGCCAAAGGCAAATATACGGCCCGCGAGCGTATTGCACAGTTGCTTGACGAAGGTAGTTTCGAAGAACTGGATATGTTTGTTCAACACAGATGTACTAACTTCGGACAAGACAAGAAACATTTCCTCGGCGACGGTGTAGTAACCGGTTATGGAACAATAGAAGGTAGATTAGTATATGTTTTCGCACAAGATTTCACCGTATTCGGTGGTTCACTGTCGGAAACCATGGCACAGAAGATCTGTAAAGTAATGGACATGGCCATGAAGATGGGTGCTCCTGTTATCGGTATCAACGACTCGGGTGGCGCACGTATTCAGGAAGGTATCAACGCTCTGTCCGGTTATGCTGAAATTTTCCAGCGTAATATCATGGCGTCGGGTGTTATTCCACAGATTTCGGGTATTTTCGGTCCGTGTGCCGGAGGTGCGGTTTACTCTCCTGCCCTGACAGACTTCACGCTGATGACCGAAGGTACATCTTACATGTTCCTCACCGGACCTGCTGTAGTAAAAACAGTAACAGGTGAAGACGTATCTCAGGAAGACCTGGGAGGTGCAAGCGTACATGCCAGCAAGTCGGGTGTAACCCACTTCACAGCCGAAACCGGAGAAGAAGGTCTGGCGATCATCCGCAAACTTCTCAGCTTTATCCCGCAAAACAATCTGGAAGAAGCCCCATTGGTGAACTGTACCGACCCGATCGACCGTATGGATGACCTGTTGAACGAAATTATCCCCGACAGCCCGAACAAACCGTACGATATGTACGAAGTGATCGGTGCCATCATCGACAACGGTGAATTTCTGGAAGTACAGAAAGACTACGCGAAAAATCTTATCATCGGTTTTGCCCGCATGAACGGACAGTCGGTAGGTGTGGTTGCCAACCAACCTAAATATCTGGCAGGCGTGCTCGACAGCAATGCATCACGCAAAGGTGCCCGTTTCGTTCGTTTCTGCGACGCATTCAACATCCCGCTGGTAACATTGGTAGACGTTCCGGGATTCCTTCCGGGCACAGGTCAGGAGTACAATGGTGTGATCCTGCACGGAGCCAAATTACTGTATGCTTACGGCGAAGCCACTGTACCTAAAGTGACCGTAACCCTGCGTAAGTCTTACGGTGGTTCACACATCGTAATGAGTTGCAAGCAACTCCGCGGTGACATGAACTATGCATGGCCGACAGCCGAAATCGCCGTAATGGGTGGTGCCGGTGCAGTAGCGGTATTGTATGCCAAGGAAGCCAAAGATCAGGAAAACCCTGCTCAATTCCTGGCAGACAAGGAAGCCGAGTATACCAAACTCTTCGCAAACCCGTA
Organism: Bacteroides sp. HF-4919; assembly: GCF_018860125.1. NCBI lineage: Bacteria > Pseudomonadati > Bacteroidota > Bacteroidia > Bacteroidales > Bacteroidaceae > Bacteroides > Bacteroides sp. HF-4919. The sequence goes on along the minus strand of NZ_JAHKNF010000005.1, from coordinate 156,989 downwards.
CAATGCGGCCAAATACGGCTACATCGACGACGTTATCGAACCGAGAAACACTCGTTTCCGCGTGATCCGCGCTTTGCAACAGCTGCAAACCAAGAAATTAACCAACCCTGCTAAAAAGCACGGTAATATTCCATTGTAACAAATAAAAATCGATTGTTATGAATAAGAAAAGAATCGGGATATTTATCGCTCTGCTGGCAATGGTTTGCATGGGGCTCAGGGCGCAAAGTGCCACCAGTCTGAAAATCAATGAAGTTTTGGTCATCAACGACCAGAACTATCAGGATGATTACGGACTGCACAATGCGTGGATAGAGATATTCAATACCTCTTTCGCTTCGGTAAATCTGGAAGGTTGCTTTCTGACGAACGATAAAAACAATCCGACCAAATATCCTATTCCCAAAGGCGACGTGCTGACTTTAATCAAGCCACGCCAACATGCTTTGTTCTGGGCAGACGGGATGCCTAACCGGGGTACGTTTCATGTAAACTTTACGCTCGATCCGGACAAAGAGAACTACATTGCTCTGTATGATTCCAACGGTAAAACTTTGATCGACGAGGTAACCATCCCTGCCGGTCAGCTTGCCGACCGTTCATACGCCCGTGAAAAAGACGGAAGTGCTAACTGGGTAGTAAAAGGTGGTGGAGAACATAGCTATGTCACTCCAAGCACCAACAATATGACTATCGACAAAAACCCGAAGATCGAGAACTTCAAAAAGCACGACTCTATCGGTATTGGTATGGCCATCATTGCCATGTCAGTCGTATTCATTGGTTTGGTACTTTTGTATCTTTCATTCAAGGCGGTAGGTAATATCGCTGTCAGACTGGGTAAGAAAAACGCAATGAAAGCCACCGGTATCACCGACAAGACGGAAGCGAAGGAGAAGAACCTGGGTAGCCACACAGGTGAAGAGACCGCCGCTATCGCCATGGCTTTGCACGAATACCTGAATGACGCTCACGACGTTGAAGACATGATTCTGACTATCAACAAAGTGAAACGCACCTACTCACCGTGGAGTTCGAAGATCTACACACTGCGTCAGACTCCGAGAAGATAATTACTAACCCTAATAAAATGAAGCAATGAAACAATATAAATATAAAATCAACGGCAACCTTTACAACGTTACAGTGAACGATGTAGAAGATAACATAGCCAATGTTGAAGTAAACGGAACCTCTTACAAAGTAGAGTTGGATACTCCTGTCAAAGCTGCTCCGAAACCGGTTACCCGTCCGGCAGCCGCTCCGAAAACCGAATCGGGAGCTCCGGTAGTGACCAAACAGCCGACAGCTTCCAAGAGAGACGGCGTGAAATCTCCGCTGCCGGGTGTCATCCTCGACATCAAGGTGAAAGCAGGAGACACTGTCAAGAAAGGCCAGACTATCATCATCCTTGAGGCTATGAAGATGGAAAACAACATCAATGCCAATAAAGATGGAAAAGTAGCAGAAATTAAAGTTAATAAAGGAGATTCTGTACTTGAAGGTACAGACCTCGTAATCATTGAATAATTATGGGAGATTTCGTATCATTCTTAGGGAATAACCTTGTTGACTTCTGGGGATACACCGGTTTCGCAAACGCGACACCCGGACATCTTTTCATGTTGCTAATCGGTCTTTTCTTTATCTACCTTGCCGTAGCCAAAGAATTTGAACCGATGCTGCTGATCCCCATTGGCTTCGGTATTCTGATCGGTAATATTCCATTCAATATGGAAGCCGGATTAAAAGTGGGTATTTACGAAGAAGGTTCGGTACTGAACATCCTTTATCAAGGTGTAACCTCCGGTTGGTATCCGCCGCTTATTTTCTTAGGCATCGGAGCCATGACGGACTTCTCGGCACTGATCTCCAACCCCAAACTGATGCTGATCGGAGCTGCCGCACAGTTCGGTATCTTCGGCGCTTACATCATTGCCCTCCTCATAGGATTTGAGCCTAACCAAGCCGGTGCTATCGGTATCATCGGTGGTGCCGACGGACCGACGGCGATCTTCCTTTCGTCTAAACTGGCTCCGAACCTGATGGGTGCCATCGCCGTATCAGCCTATTCTTACATGGCACTGGTACCGGTGATACAACCGCCCATCATGCGTGCGCTGACCACTAAACACGAACGCCTGATCCGCATGAAACCACCAAGAATCGTATCGCATACCGAAAAAGTGATTTTCCCCATCGTGGGTCTGTTGCTCACTTGCTTCCTGGTTCCGTCGGGTCTGCCTTTGCTGGGTATGCTGTTCTTTGGTAATTTATTGAAAGAAAGCGGTGTAACCCGTCGCTTGGCAAATACTGCCAGCGGTCCGTTGATCGATGTCATCACTATCCTGTTGGGACTGACTGTGGGAGCTTCTACCCAAGCCTCACAATTCCTCACCTGGGATTCTATCCTGATCTTCATCCTCGGTGCATTCTCTTTCATCATTGCCACTACCTCGGGCGTCTTGTTTGTGAAGTTCTTCAATCTCTTCCTGAAGAAAGGCAACAAGATCAATCCGCTGATCGGTAATGCAGGTGTATCTGCCGTACCCGACTCGGCGCGCATCTCACAAGTGGTCGGTTTGGAATACGATCCGACTAACTATCTGCTGATGCACGCTATGGGTCCGAACGTGGCGGGAGTAATCGGTTCAGCCGTAGCTGCCGGTATCCTGCTCGGATTCCTTATGTAGTTTAAAAGCTTTTTCATAAAATAGAACCGGGGCGTCTCTCTTTGCGAAAAGAGAGGCGCCTTGCATTTTACGTTAATCTATCTAAAAGACGTTACGAACTCTTCGTAGAGACGATATTTTTACTAACTTGCAGGCAATAAAACATACGCCCTATGAAAACAAAAGCTATGAAACCACTCATCTTTATCTTTTGCTTGTGTCTTAGCCCCATACTAACGGCACAGAACACGAATCAAAACAAGATTCAGGAAGCAATGGCAAACTATGATTACGAGACTGCCATTGAACTGATCAACAAAGAGAAGCCTACCATCCCGCTATTGATGCAGCAAGCCAAAGCCCTGAAAGGAATCGGCAACAACGCCGAGGCTCTCCGTGTCATCCGCCAAGTAATTACGGCAGATTCTACCAACCAACAGGCACACATCGAAGCCGCGGAATGTTGCAAAGCAATGGCTAAATATAACGATGCATTGGACTATTACCGGAAAACCATCACCTTGAATCCCAAGAACAAGTATGCCCGCTTGCAATTTATCAACTTGCTTTGCAATACGAAAAATTATGCCGAAGCTTTTGGAGAGAGCTCAATGATGTCCGAAACAGACAGTTCGGCCGTGGTACTCCACCTACAGGCACAGAGCCTTGAAGGAATGCAACAAATACTGCCTGCCATCGGCTGTTATGAAATCATTCAGGACAAATACCCGGACGACTATTTAGCAGCGGCCAAACTGGGAAATCTGAACATAGCGGCAGGATATCCCGAATACGCGATCAAAGCGACCGAACGCTACAGAGAACGGGATTCAACCAACCTGATCGTAAACCAGCAAAACGCACTTGCCTATTGTCGTGCCCAACAATACCCGATGGCCATCAAACGTTACGAAAATCTATGCCAGCAGGGAGACAGCAGTACACAAACATTATACTATCTGGGAATCAGCTATTACGCAGATGAATATTATTATGAAGCACACACATGCTTCAGCAAACTGTACAAAGATATGGAAGAAGATCCGAACTTGCTCTATTATCTGGGACGATGTTGCGCCAAGACTTCCTGGAAAAAGGAAGGCATAGAACATCTGGAGAAAGCCATCGAACTTACCATCCCCAAAGACAGTACCATGATTCGTCTTTACAAAGGCTTGGTCGATTGCTGTAAACTGGCAAGAGACACACCCAAACAAATCCAGGCCCTCAAAGAGCTGTATAAATATGATAAGACGAACCATAAACTACTTTATGACATCGCCTGGAATTATTCATATCAGCTAAAAGACCACAAATCAGCCGAACGTTATTTGCAGGCCTTCTTAAAGACCCGGAACAAAGACGCCAAAAAGGAGGAAGCCACCGCCGAAACAGGAGAACTCGTTCTGGGACTTGAAAACTACTACAACGCTGCCGATAAGTGGCTGAAGGACTTACAGAAAGAAAAATTCTTTAACGAGGGAATACCGGAACAAAGCCCGAAATAACAAAACCTATATTTACCCATATGAAATACCTCCTGATCCTCCTCTGTCTGGGCTTCAATGTAGCATTGTCCGCTCAGAACGTAACTTCTATCCAGGAAGCAATGGCAAACTATGACTACAAAACGGCCATCAGACTGATCGATGGAGAAACTGCTTCATCGCAATTATTGTTACAAAAAGCCAAGGCTTTAAAGGGATTGGGACACACTGCCGAAGCCTTGTCCACTTTACAACATATCATTTCCGAATTACCCGAAAACCAGCAGGCATTGATAGAAGCCGCTGAATGTTGCAGGCAACTGAGCAAGTACAACGAGGCCTTGGAATACTATCGGAAAGTTTTGAAGTTAAATCCGGAACATACTTACGCACACCTGCAATACACCCGTCTACTATACAACCAGCAGCGATATGGAGATGCACTGCACGAAAGCGTCACATTGGCCAAGAAAGACAGTTCCGCTACCGTATTACGATTAATGGCAGAAAGTATGGAAGGACTTAACATGCCGATAGAAAGCATGTTATGTTACATTTCCATCATCAGAAAATATCCTTCCGACTATCTGTCTGTTGCCAGATTGGGCAACATACTCAATACGATGCAGGATTATGAAGGGGCAATCTCCCTGACAGAAGGATATCGCCAAATGGATAGTACCAATGTAGAGGTAAACCGACAGAACGCCCTGGCTTATTGTCTGCACAAAGACTACCCCATGGCAATCAAACGTTATCAAGATCTGACAAACCAGGGAGACAGTACCCTGCTGACATGTTATTATCTGGGGGTCAGCTATTATGCCACGAAAGAATACTTTAAAGCACGCGATTGGCTGCTTAAAGCAAAATCCCGCCAGTCCCCCAGCGCCAACCTGCTCTACTACTTGGGACGCTCCTGCTCCAAGACTTTATGGAAACAAGATGGGATTGAGTACCTGAATCAGGCCATCGACCAGACTATCCCCACCGACAGTATAATGGAACGTCTCTATTTCGGACTTGCGGATTGTTATAAAGAGGCCAAACAGACCCGCGAGCAGATAAAAGCAATCAAAGAACAATATAAGTATGCCCCCGACAGGCATATATTGCTTTATAACATGGCCTTTCTATCCGATAAACTCAAAGATACAAAAGCCACAGAGCGCTACTTGCAAGCTTTTCTACGAACAAAGTCCCAACAGAAGGCAATAGAGCTGCAACAAGACGGCGATGTCGAAGAAGAGGAGCCCGCACCTCGCATAGACTATTATAAAAGTGCCGCCAATAAACTGGAAAGTATCCGAAAGGAAAAATTCTTCAAAGGAGAAAAGTAGGTATCCAAAGTGGCTTTTGTGCACATTACAAACGCCCGATTCAGGCTTAAGCATCTCCTATGAAAACGTTTGCATAAATAGATGGCGGACAGTAAGGAAGAAAACAGGAACCAATCCGATGATTTATCCTATATTAGCAGCATCTAAATAATAACGAGCTAATATCATGAAAAAATTATTGTTCTTCTTAGGTTCTCTCTTACTTTCATTAAGTACTTATGCAGCCATGAACGTATCAAAAATCGATCCGCCCTTCTGGTTCACCGGCATGAACAATCCGGAACTCCAGTTAATGGTATACGGCGAAGGCATCGGCCAGGCATCCGTATCAGTAAACTATCCCGGAGTATCACTCAGCAGCGTCGTGAAGCTGGAAAGCAACAATTATCTGCTTGTCTATCTTCATCTCGATAAAGATGTTAAACCGGGGAAAATGCCTATTACATTCACTCTCGGAAAGAAAAAGCTGGTTAAGGATTACGAATTGAGAGCACGTAGCAAAGCAGGAGCCGACCACAAAGGCTTTGACGCATCGGATGCCCTATATCTGTTAATGCCGGATCGCTTTGCCAATGGAAACCCGGACAACGACCAGATAGAAGGCATGGCAGAATATAAAGTAGACCGCAATGACCCGAACGCCCGCCACGGCGGTGACCTCGCCGGTATTGCACAAAACCTGGACTATTTTACCGACCTGGGAGTGACCGCACTCTGGTTCACCCCGGTACTTGAGAATAATATGAAAGGCGGTTCGTACCACGGCTATGCCACGACCGATTATTACAAGGTAGACCCACGTTTCGGTACCAACGAAGAATATCGTTCGCTGATAGACAAAGCTCACAACCGGGGCATTAAAGTCGTAATGGATATGATCTTCAACCATTGCGGAGTAGAACACCCCTGGATCAAGGATATGCCTTCGAAGGACTGGTTCAACCACTCCGATTTTAAAGACAACTTCGTACAGACGTCTTACAAACTGACTCCTCACGTAGATCCGTACGCCTCACAGTATGACTTCGACCAGATGAATGACGGTTGGTTTGTGGAAGCCATGCCCGACTTGAACCAGAAGAACCCTCACGTATACAAATATCTCCTGCAAAACAGTTTGTGGTGGATTGAATATGCCGATATCGACGGCATCCGGATGGATACTTACCCGTATGCCGACTACGATGCCATGAGCAACTGGATGAAGGAACTGAATGAAGAATATCCCAACTATAACACGGTAGGCGAAACCTGGGTAACCGAACCTGCCTACACAGCCTGGTGGCAAAAAGATTCCAAACTCTCCGCCCCACGCAACAGTAACCTGAAAACTGTGATGGACTTCAGTTTCTTCGACAAAATCAACACTGCCAAGAATGAAGAGACCGACACCTGGTTCAAAGGTCTGGATCGGGTATACAACAACTTTGTATACGATTATCTGTATCCCGATCCCGCATCCGTGCTGGCTTTCATAGAGAATCACGATACCGACCGCTTTCTGGGTGAAGGTGAAAATCTCAACATGCTGAAACAGGCCTCTACCCTTTTGCTGACCACCCGGCGCATTCCGCAGCTTTATTACGGAACCGAAGTCATGATGAACGGAGTAAAGAGCAAAAGCGACGGTTATGTCAGAAAAGATTTCCCCGGCGGATGGGCCAATGATAAAGAAAACGCTCTTACTCCGGAGGGACGTACCAAACTACAGAACGAAAGCTATAACTTCTACCGCAATCTGCTGAACTGGCGCAAAGGCAACGATGTGATTGCCAAAGGCAGCATGAAACAGTTCATGGTTCAGCACGGTGTATATGCCTATGCACGCGAATATAACGGAAAAACAGTATTTGTCCTGTTGAACGGTACGGATAAGGAGGTGAAACTCCCTCTGAAATATTACGCTGAAGTACTGAAAGATAAAACTCAAGGCAAAGACGTCATTAGCGGAAAAATGATAATGCTGAACGAGGAACTGACAATGGCTCCACGCCAGTCAATGGTCATAGAGCTTTAGCCCCGTTCACCCCAAAGCAGGCTCGGGGTGTCAAAAGTCTTTTTGTCACGAATAATAATAGTCAAACATTTGACTATTATCAAAGAATATTGCTACCTTTGCACCGACTAAAAGAATACAACGATGACAAACAACGAATCGGCACGCGAGCTTATTCTACAAATCCTGCGAACCCGGATGGCTTTCCGTCAAACCCTTCAACGGGTGCTCAAACGGCACAACGTAGATATGACCTTCGAAATGCTGCAAGTAATGAATTGCCTGTGGAACGAACAAGGCATCAGCCAGCAGTCTCTGGCAGAGAAAACGGCAAAAGACAAAGCTTGCCTGACTAACCTGATCAATAACCTGGAGAAGAAGAATTGGGTGATACGGAAAGAAGATTCATCCGACCGGAGAAACCGGCTGATTTTTCTTACAGCACAGGGCGAGGAACTTGCCCTTACAGTGAAACCGCTGATCAACGATATCTATACCCAAACGGGAATAGAGATGGAGGTCAGCCGGATAAACGAATGTACCGAAGATTTAAAAAGACTGTACGAAGTTCTCAACGAAATCTAAAATCAACTCAGGCCATGTCCACCCATCAAGCGAAACAAAAAGAATTAAGAAAGCTGAAGTACAGAAACATCTTTCTCAACACGGTATGCATATTATTAGCACTGGCAGGTATCTCGTGGACAGTAAACTATTTCTGGAAATATGCCCGCTACGAAATAACCAATGATGCCGTAGTGGACCAATACATCGCTCCGCTCAACATCCGGATACCGGGATATATCAAAGAAGTACGTTTCACCGAGCACCAGTATGTACATGCCGGCGACACGCTCCTGATTCTGGATGACCGTGAATACCGGATCCGACTCAAAGATGCGGAAGCCGCTTTGATGGATGCCTTAGGCTCCAGAGAGGTTTTGAACTCCGGCATCCGGACCTCGGGAGTGAACATTGCCGTACAGGACGCCAACATAGCCGAAACCCAAGCACGGCTTTCACAGCAGGAAGCCGAACTGAACCGATACACCCGGCTCCTGAAAAAACAGGCCATCAGCCAACAGGATTACGAACTGGCAAAAGCAAATTTTGAAGCGACCCGGGCACGTTACAATGCCCTCCTGCGCCAGAAAGAAGCCGCCCAATCGCAGTACTCTGAAACCAGTAAACGCAGTACCAGTGCCGAAGCCAATATCCTCCGTAAGGAGGCCGAAGTGGATATGGCTAAACTGAACCTGTCATATACCGTCGTCACCGCACCTTATGACGGATACATGGGACGGCGCACCCTTGAACCGGGACAGTTCGTACAAGGGGGACAGACTCTCTCGTATCTGGTACGAGGCAATGATAAATGGGTAACTGCCAACTATAAAGAGACTCAGATAGCCCACATCTACATCGGACAAAAGGTTCGCATTAAAGTAGATGCTTTCAGCGGCCGGACTTTTCATGGAACCGTCACGGCCATTTCCGAAGCTACCGGGTCAAAATACTCCCTGGTGCCTACCGACAATTCGGCCGGGAACTTTGTCAAAGTACAGCAGCGCATTCCTGTCCGCATTGACCTCAACGATGCCTCACCCAAAGAGATGGAATGCCTCCGTGCCGGAATGATGGTAGAAACGGAGGCGGTCCGCCCATAAGCCTATGGTAAAGCTCAACCTCCCTACCCGCCCCTGGGTGCCCCAATGGTTGGGCATCGCAACGATGTTCATCGTCATTTTTCCCATCACCCTGCTCAACGGAGCTTACACAGGCAGTATGATCGAAGTGTCGAACACGCTGGGAGTGATGAGCGAAGATATCACGATGGCCTATTATTCAGCTTCGGTGGGGATGGCTGTAGCCTACCCCATCGTACCGAAAATACGTGCTATAGCCACTTCGAAGACCTTGTTGCTCACAGACTTATTGCTACAGGTTTTCTTCAGTCTGATCTGTGCACAGACAGGCAGCATGGACGTCATCATGGGATGCTGTTTCTTCATGGGATTCCTCAAAGGTTTCGTCATGCTCGAGTTCATCATCCTGATCCGTCCACTTTTCAGTCCCAAAAACATACGAAGTGAATTTTACGCCTACTTCTATCCCATTGTCTTCTCCGGAGGACAGTTGTCAATGGCTATCACGGCACAATTGGCCTATCATTATCAATGGCAGCACATGTACTATTTCGTCACCATCCTTCTACTGGTTGCCATTCTGTTTGTATTGTGTTTTTTCCGTTACGCACAACGTCCCGTCCACATCCCGTTCAAGGAGATGGACGGAAAGAGCATGTTCATCATTGCCTCTGCCTATCTGCTGACACTCTATACCTTCACTTATGGCAAAACACTCGACTGGTTCGCATCCCCTAAAATAAGAGTATACGTATTCATCATCCCTCTCCTGATAGCTCTTTTCATCTACCGGCAACGGACACAGCCGAAGCCTTTCGTCAGTCTGAAACCACTTACTCTGCATAAATCCATCATCGGATACGGCTTCATGGTACTCGCCATGTTTCTGACAGCCACCAGTTCACTGGTGACCAACTACATGAACAGTATTATCCGGGTAGACAGCATTCACGCCAATTCACTCAGCCTGTGGCTGTTGCCCGGCTATGTCGTGGGAGCGATTATTTGTTTCTGGTGGTTCCGATGGCAACGGTGGCGGTTTCGCTTTCTGATTTCAGGCGGCATGTTCTGTTACGTCATTTATCTGGCAATTCTCTACTTTGGCATAACCCCGTATGGCACTTACGAAATGCTCTACCTCCCTATTTTATTCCGGGGAGTGGGCATGATGGTCCTGTTTATCGCATTCGGCGTTTTTGTCGTCGAAGATTTAGACCCGCGCCTGACACTGTCCAACGCTTTCTTCCTGATTTCCTTCCGGTCGGCACTGGCACCGGTCCTGTCGGCCTCGTTTTTCAATAACATGCTCTATTATCTTCAGGTGAAAGGCATGAATGTTCTTTCGGAAAATATGACGCTGACCAATCCAATAGCCGAACAGAAATATAACCAGGCACTGAACAGCGCCCTGGCACAGGGGCACGAATTCAGCGAAGCCGGCCAGTTGGCAACCAACAGCCTGTACTCCACTTTGCAACAGCAATCTCTGTTACTGGCACTGAAAACACTGATCGGTTATGTGCTGATACTGGCACTGGTGGTTGCAGTCGTTGCAGCTTTTATCCCTTTCCATAAGACATTGAAAGTGGCTGTCGTAAAGACGGGAGACGATATGGTATAACGAACGAGGAAAGAATAAAGATTCCTCCGGCAAATATGTAGTTTGACAACCGTCCCGATAAATTTGATAATCAACAGATTATATTTTCCAATATTTTTCTTTCAATGTAAATCCATTTATCCCGGTATGTAAAGACATTATCTCCGGTATGTAAAGGCTTTTATCCCGGCATGTAAAACCATTTACCCCGGTACGTAAAACCATTTATCCCGGCATGTAAAACTTTGATAAGCCAGTCCCGAAAACCCGGTGGATCTGATTATTCACCACAGAAGAGAATAACGTCTCACAGAAGAGAATTTCTCTCCGGAACCTTTCATAAACAAAAGATGAAAACTCTGTGCCTTCTGTACCCCTTCGTAGTGAATCAAAACCCGAACCGGATGGCAACCGGATTTTCGGACCGGCCTAAAAAAAGCCACTCAATCGCTTGAGTGGCCTTCCAAAAATGTAAATTAAATAAACATGAACAACATCATGTTTTTTTATTCAGCCAACTTATTGTCTGAACCCAGCACATTGATGATTTTGTGCTTGTAGAGTTTTTCCATGTTGTCGCGAGCCGGTCCCAGGTATTTACGTGGGTCGAACTCAGCCGGTTTTTCTGCAAATACCTTACGGATAGCAGCAGTCATAGCCAAACGAGAGTCTGAGTCGATGTTGATTTTGCAAACAGCAGAAGCAGCAGCTTTACGCAACTCGTCTTCAGGAATACCGATAGCAGCTTTCAGCGCACCACCAAATTGGTTAATGGTTGCAACTTCTTCTTCAGGAACTGAAGATGATCCGTGAAGAACGATAGGGAATCCCGGAAGTTCTTTCATTACGCCATCCAATACGTTGAATGCCAACGGAGGAGGAACCATACGGCCAGTTTTCGGATCGATGTGGCACTGTTCCGGAGTAAATTTATAAGCACCGTGAGAAGTACCGATAGAGATAGCCAATGAATCGCAACCTGTTTTAGTTACGAAATCAACTACTTCATCCGGTTCAGTATATGTGTGGTGGTCTGAAGAAACTTCATCTTCTACACCGGCCAATACGCCGAGTTCACCTTCTACAGTTACATCGAACTGGTGAGCGTAGTCAACAACTTTCTTAGTCAGAGCAACGTTTTCATCATAAGGAAGGTGAGAACCGTCGATCATTACAGAAGAGAAGCCTGAGTCGATACAGCTTTTGCAAGTTTCGAAAGTATCTCCGTGGTCGAGGTGCAAAACGATTTCAGGTTTTTTGCAGCCCAATTCTTTTGCATATTCTACAGCACCCTGAGCCATGTAACGCAACAGTGTAGCGTTAGCATACTGACGAGCACCTTTTGATACCTGCAAAATAACCGGAGACTTAGTTTCTACAGCAGCCTTGATGATAGCCTGCATCTGTTCCATATTGTTGAAGTTGAATGCAGGGATTGCATATCCACCCTTGATAGCCTTAGCAAACATATCTCTAGTGTTTACCAGACCTAAATCTTTGTAATTAACCATTTTGTTTAAAAGTTTATTGTTAGTGAATCAAAAATTCTACGCAAAAGTAAGAATAATCCTTTGAATAGAGAAACCGTCGGACGGAAATATCCGCCCGACGGGTGCAATTCAATCCTATTTCAATTTATTTCCCATCCTTTAAGAGCCGTTTGTAATGTCTACGTGGCAAATAAAGGGTTTTATTGTTTCCTCATATATATTATGGTAGGCAAGTGGTCACTGTAACCGTCCAACCATACCTTACCGCCGTAGGTGCGCAACGGTGAACCCTTGTATCTGCCCTCCTGCTGGAACAGGTATTCACGCAGAAAGACTTCGTTATGATCATATTTCAGTCCTTTTGCAGCCTGAAGCAGACTGGGTGAAATAATAATCTGATCGAACAGATTCCATTTGCCGCGATACAGCAAAGTGCCGACTCCTTTATCTTCCAGCGTCACCCACCAAGGATTATAGAGGTCATCCTCCGTCATATCTTCGACGTGTTTCTTAGCTCCCAGCACGGCAAGGCTCTGATCCATCGGGTCGTCGTTAAGATCGCCCATAATAATCAGTTTCAGGTCTTTGTCCGAACGCATTAACGAATCCTTCAATGCCTTCACCTGCATGGCGGCATGCATACGCACAGGCTCTTCCGCCCCACGGGATGGCCAATGGTTTACAATCATACATACCTTATCGCCTGCCAGTTCACCACCGACGATCAGGAATCCACGGGTCTTGTGAATCGTATCTCCTTCGAACGGAGTGGAAAGAACCAATGCCGTCGTACGGGGAGTAAACTGTTTGGGATCATACAGCAACGCACAGTCGATTCCCCGTTTATCGGGTCCTTCGTAATGTATGTAGCGATAACCTCCCGCAGCCATTTCCGGTTGGCGAATCAGGTCTTCAAGTACATTCCGGTTTTCAACCTCGGCCACCCCAATGGCGGCAGGTCCGGCAGGTACTTTATCGCGCGATAGTTCACCCAGCACTTTGGACAGTTTTTTCAGTTTGGAGTGATACTTCTCCGAGTTCCATCCCTTAGCAGCATCCGGCAGATATTCATAATCGTTTTTTCCGGCATCGTGAATGGTATCAAACAGGTTTTCAAGATTGTAAAAGGCAACGCTGTACAGCCCGTCTTTGTGCTCCTGCGCACGGACACCGACAGACAGCAACACTAAAAAGCCGAATGCAATAATCAGTTTCTTCATAATTTTGTTTTAAGTTTGATTCACCACAGAGCAACACAGAGCCTTAAGTTCTTGTTATCAGGATATTGGAAAGAAGAAAAAATCTCTATAAAACTCTGTGTTGCCCTGTGGTGAATTTAGTTCATTTCTTAACTATTTAATGTCCTTTTGGGATTTCAAACCAGCGGGACCTTGACTTTAAACCAACGGATTTTCTCCGTCAACCCTGCAAAAGTCTTAAAAAAAAGCGAGAATACGACTTTTTTTCCGAAACTTTTTTCCTAAGAAACAAAAAAGCATTATCTTTGCACTCTGAAAAATGACCATTACACTATTCTTACCAAATAGTAAACGATATAATAATTTAAAAAACAAATATTGAAATGAAAAAAGGTCTTCATCCTGAATCATACCGTCCGGTAGTATTCAAAGATATGTCAAACGGTGATATGTTTTTGTCTAAATCAACTGTGGCAACTAAAGAGACCATCGAATTCGAAGGTGAAACTTATCCGTTGCTGAAAGTCGAAATCTCAAGCACTTCTCACCCGTTCTACACAGGTAAATCTACATTGGTAGATACAGCCGGACGTGTTGACAAGTTCATGAGCCGTTACGGTAACCGTAAGAAATAATCAAACGGACTTCCGATTGATAAAAATAAGCTGCCTCCGCAAAGGAGGCAGCTTATTTTTTTGCCCGTTAGCTACCTTTCAAGGATAATTATCCAAACAACGACCTGTTTTAGTTTATTAACTATCAAAACACGTCACACAACTAAAACATTTAGTTAATTTGTCCCAACGAACAAAAGTTACCCAATTCCCCCTCCCCCCTTAAGTAACAAAGAGACTGAAAGAGAGTGGAGCCGGACGAGAGTAACCGGATAATCACAACCCAAAAACGGAGGAGGGAGTAACTATGAAATATCAACGAGTATGGCTTTTATTTTTGTTTTGTCTTTCTTTCTGGAATATGAATGCACAACATTTCGTTATCGAAGGGCAAACGAATGGATATATCCCGGACGGCTCCATTCTTTATCTGGGACATTGGAACGGAATGGGCCCGACCTTTTGTTTCACATCCGATGTTGTCCACAACGGTACCTTCCACCTGGAAGGAGAAAGAAAGAAAACACCGGATCTCATCTACCTGTATGGAACGGAGAAAGCAATCGGCACACTTGGCCTGCGTTTGTGGGTCGGTGATGATACGATAAGGATATCCGCCAATTCGGAAGTACCCGAAACATGGATTGTGAAGAACAATATGCCACAACAATCGGAAGAAGATTTATACCGGCAATTGAAGGGAAAGAACAACATGGTAATGACGAGCCGGATGAACAGCAGGCAATTATGGGATAAATCTCTTTCGCCGGACAGCATCCGGATACTATCGAGCCAGATGATACAGAATAATTTACCCGGACAGATTCGTATACTCTACAATCTGCATGAACAGCCGCAATTGACAGATGTCGGCTTAGTGTGGCTGTTTTTAACGAGTGCTTATGCCTCCTGGATGACAAGCCCGGAACATCTCCGCACAGGGAAAGAGACCTATGCCAAACTAACAGGAAAACAAAAACAAACCTATTATGGGAAATTAATCAAATCTTGTTTTTACCCTAACAAAGCACCCGAAAGGGGGGATCAATACATCGATGCAGAACTGACCGACTTGGAAGGAAATTCCTGCAAACTGTCAGATTACCTGAATAAAAACAAATACATTCTACTGGATTTCTGGGATCAATATTGCGCACCTTGCGTAAAATCTGTTTCCGGATTAAAAGAACTGGCATCTTCGTGTCCGGACAAACTGGCGATTATCAGTATAAATGTAGGCAGTCGTGAAAGTTGGGAAAAGGGTAGCCGGGATTTTCTATGGTACAACCTCAGCGACGGGCAGGGACTGGCAGGCATTGCAGCTCGTTACGGAGTAAAATCCATACCATTTTTTATCTTGATAGCGCCGAATGGCCGGATAGAAGAATGCTGGAAAGGCTATGCCATACACCGCTTCCATATGGAAGAAGAGATTATGGAAATCATCCTTCCGAATTCCTCATTAACGGAAGCACGAGAGTAAAACGACTGCCTTTTCCGACCTGAGACTGCACTTCGACACGTCCGGACAGCCGTGTGGCAATCACCTTGCAGATAGACAATCCCAATCCGGTGCCCTGCGCAAATTCATCCGCTTTATAAAAACGGTCGAAAATGGCGTTCAGGTGTCCGGTGTCGATCCCTTTGCCGGTATCTTCCACATAAATGCCTACTTCGGCCCGCCCGGGATCCACTTCACATCCCAGCGTAATGCTACCCTCCGCAGTAAACTTGTTCGCATTGCTGAGGAAGTTGGAAATGACCTGTATCAGGCGGAGCTTATCCACTGCCACATACACAGTCCAGCTATCGTCCATCTTCAACCGGAACTCTACAGGAGGATGGATGATCACCTGATGGGTACGATAAATTTCAGAAACAATCTTCGCCAGGTCATACCGTTCTATGACAAATTCCTGATTATTGGAGTCCAGTCGCGAAATATCCAGCACATCACTGATCAGCTTGAGCAACAACTCACTGTTATGATTCACAATTCCGATCATATCCTTCTTCTCCTCCTCGTCAAGCTCCCCGGCCGTCTCGTCTACCAGGATGTTGGTGAAGCCGACGATGGCATTTAGCGGTGTACGTATTTCATGGCTCATATTAGCCAGGAACGACTGCTTCAGTTCAGCGTTTTCCGCAATCTCTTTCGCCTTGATCAGTTCGTCCTCCCTTCGTACCAGTTCCTGTACATTCTGTATGACACCTGCTATCACCAATTCTCCCTGATTATCCTTCAGGCTGTCGCAACGGCATTCAAACCACTCGTACCCTTTCGCCTCATCAAAGCAGAACCGCAGCCGCTGCAGAGCCATCACCTGCAACTCTCTCGTCTCCCTGAATAATTTCTCAATGCACTGCATGTCATCGGGATGCAGATACTTTAAGAATTGCCTGAAAGCATAGCGCCGGCACTTGATACCGGTGAGTTGTACAAAGTTCTCGTCCAGATTCAGCTCTCCCCTGCGTATATACCACAAAGAGATATTTCCTCCCGAGGTGGAAAGAGACAAATGCTCGTGTGCGCTCTTCAAAGCCTGTATATCTTCATGTTCACGACGGACTTTGCGCCGGATGCGCAGCAGGGCAACGATCAAGCCAACAAACAGGCAGACAAAATAACCCCGGAAGCATACATTTCCCGGCGATATTTATCGTAGAAAGGCCGATTGAGTATCTTTACATTCTCCGGCACCGTGCCCACGTCGAAAACCTTAAAAGCAGAAAAGGGGGTCCAGTCCAATACATATTCCTTGGCAAGCTCCCGGCGTTTAGGCTCTTTGGCACCATTCCCCGACCAAAGGCCTTCTACCAAAGAAGCTACGGCTTCTGCCGATATTTCATCGGTAGCCATATATCCACCCACAATGCCGATATTTTCGTTAAAACCCTCACGGATGCAACTGAATGAAGGAATATTCAGCGTACGGGAAACAGGCATGGTAGAGACATCCCATTTATCCAGCAAGAAAGCCGTATCGTACTGCCGTTCTTCGGGCATGGAGGTGATCCCGAGCAGAACCAATCCTGCCATATAGCGGAAAGGGAACATTCTTATCGTAAAATCCCGGGGTTCTTTATTTTGAGGAAAATAGTCCTGTATGGTCAGATTTTCCTTTTGGGCCATATCATACAGTGACTGATAGATGTTTAAACTGAAAATACCGTTCTGTCTTCTCCACATCACAATATTCTTTTTATCCGTATCATCCAGTAACTTCTTCATTGAACATTTTCCCAGAAAAGTCAGATCCTGATTATAGACCACAGTGATATTGTCACGGTCAAACAACCGTTTCATAAATTCGATGTTCGACTTGAAATCGGGTTCGTCGGAAAGCAAATATACCGGAGCATCCGCATATTGCTTCAACTGCCCCTCGTTGGGAAAATGAATATTACTCAGCACCACAGGATGCTTCCACAGTAAAGGGTGTGCCGACTTCAAGACCGAATAAGCAGCCTGATCTCCCACAACCAGCAGCATATCCACACTATCTTCGCCAACTGTGTTGAGATAATCGCGCATACGTTCCACCTCTTCCTGCTCTCTATAGAATTCACAATTAAGATAAAATTCTGTAATCCGTGGAACAAATCCCCTTTCCTTCAACTCGTCTTCCAGATTCTGCCGGAACTTACCATACCCTATATCATCCGCGGCAAACGAATAAACCAATTGTATATTCAGTTGTATATTCTTCTTCCTCTGTTCCGTCCGCCGACTTTGTGCAGAATACACCCAACCGGCTGTTAAAATCAGAAGAAAGCCGATAACGGCGATGTATAGAATTCTGGAACGTTTCATTAAGACCCTTGCTGACGTTTGTTTTCCCTTTCAATTTTAAAAACTACAAATATAGACTATATTATTTATATATAAATACAAAGAGGCACATTCTTTATAGGGAAAATCCTATTGCACAATAGGGAAAAAAGCTGTGACAGAGGGAACTTCTTTTGTATCTTCGTAACATCTAAATAATAAATTTACTAAAAAAGATACGACTATGAAACGACTTGCTATTCTGTTTGTGCTTGTTCTGACATCGTGCATCCTGTATGCCAGAAGTGGAAAAGGGGATAATCTCAGCGGTCCTATCGCGCTGAAAGGCGAATTGACGGAGAAATATCAAAACTACTCAAAAGGGACTCCGGTCGTCATACGCGGAGTGCGAAAGATGAGAATTTCACCCAACGATGCGGTGGGCATCACTTACGGAGTGGAAATCGACGGACTGCAATATCCTATCGGAGAGGAAGAAGCCAACAAAATCATCCGGTTGAAACCGGAAACGGTCCTTGAGTACTGGCAGGGGATTTACCTGTCACAAGGCATGTACGATTACTACGACCGGAAAGGATACCGCTATGACATGCGGCAAGAGCTGGACGAGGAGTGCCTGGACTATCTGGACAAATTAAACGAAATCAGTTATAAAGACGCTTACATCGAGGATTACGTACAAGCCATTTTTGCCAAAGTCAATCCGGGAGAGGTGGATTCCAAACGTCCGGAACGCCTGAATGTACGCATCATCCAGTCGCCCGAACCGGATGCTTATATGTTGCCCAACGGCGCTATGCTGGTAAGTACCGGTTTACTGTGCACACTCGACTCCGAAGAGGAACTGGAAGCCGTCATTGCCAACGAAATGGTTCACTTCATCCTCGATCATCAGGTGAACAACGTGTCACGTGCCGAAACCCGTGCCAAACGTGCCGCTTTCTGGGCAGACGTGCTCGGTACGGTAGCCATGGCGGCCGATGACACCAACTGGATGTACGGATACGACGAACGGGTGGGCGCCATTGAACTGGCCGCCAGCATCGGAACCATTGCGGCATTGGTCAACGTACGGACAGTAAACCGCCTGGGAATGGATTACAACAGCAAACAAGAGATACAGGCCGACCGGATTGCAAGAGACTATCTGGCGTTCAAAGGATTGAACCCCGATGCATTATCTTCGGCTATCGCAAAAATAAAAGATTTCTATGGTTCAACGCACCGTTACAACAACCTGACACGATATGACAGCTATGCACGACTGAAAGAACGACTTGCCAAACTGGGAGAAAAAGAAAGCATCCACAGCCATGCTTATCAGAAAGCGACATCGGATATCGTGACGTTCAACGCAGCCATGTACCAGGGAGACAAACGCTACAAAATGGCCGAACAGCTTGTATGCAAGAACATAGACAACAAGGTGGCTTCGGACCACGATTACGTAATTCTGGTGAAAGCACGCATGGCACAGGAAAACACTCCCGAAAGCAATGAATCCTGCCTGAAACTGCTGGAGAAAGCCAAAGAGATCGCTACCGCCCGCAACCTGGACATCAACAAACAGGAGATCCTGCTGCTGATGCGCATGAACAAACAGGTAAAGGCTGCCGATAAGCTGAAGGAATACAGGGATCTGCTGATGCAATACCAACAGCAGAACGCGCTCGGTTCGGAAGAATCCGGATGGATCGGTGAAGAGATGAACTGGGCAGAGAAGATGCTGTCGAAGATCAGCCTGCTGTAAAGCCCAGTCACCAATATTTCAAAGGGTGTAGCCATCCGACCGCCGTGGCTACACCCTTTGCTGTGTATGGCTACACCTTCCGGAACAGAGGGTGTAGCCCTTTTTATAATCAGAAGTTAGTATAGACGCGACATCCATGGGCAGGTATCGTCAGGCCGGTCTGCATCGAGGTCACATGGAGTTTCGTACCATTCAGATACTCCGTCCAGACTCCCGTTGCCGGGAAGGTAGTGATTGCCTCTATCGGCTTAGCGGTGAAATTGCCCACCACCACCAACTTCTTGCCGTTGGCTGCCTCGAGGGTGAGAAAACGTCCTCCGGTCCAGTTGGCCGTCTTCACCAGCCAGGAGAACGTGGCTCCGGGATCAAAGAGTTCAGCATGTTCCCGCCGCAGTCTCAACAGCTTTGCGTACGTATCACACAATTCTTTCCGGGCTCCATTATCCAGATATTCCCAATGCAGGGGTTTCTTACCGGTCCGCCCTCCCTCTTCAATCGATACATCATATCCCATTTCACCAAACTGCCAGACCATCTTAGGCCCGGGTGCCGTGAAAAAGAATGAAGCATTCGTGGCAAGCTGTTTCATACGGGCATTCAGATCCGATTTTAAAGGCTCCCCGCTGTAAGCAATCTGCTTGAAGGCTGTCCGCTCTTCGTCATGGCTTTCCATAAAACCAACCCATCCTCCGTAGGGCATGGTAGTTCCGAAAGTGACCAACGGAGTAAAATCACTGTCCGACTGATAGCCCATTGCCGACTGGCAATAAGCATTGTTCAGGTTGCGCCAAAGCTGCATGCCTTCTTCCGCCAACTCGCTCTCCTCTTTTTCGTCACAGAAATGCTCAAGGATGACGACAGCCTGCGGATTCACTTCACGAATTGCCCCGTTATAATCTTTCAGGATGGCAATACGCGAAGCATCATATTTTCCGGCGGTGGCCTCCGTACTGCTGTTCTGCGTGAACCCTTTCGTCATGTCGAAACGGAAACCATCGATGTGATACTCTTCCAGCAGGAACTTCAGATTCCGTTTTACAAATGCACGCACCAAGGGCGATTCATGGTTGAAATCGTGGAAGACACCGTAAGGATGGGGCTCTTTCACATTAAACCAGGGGTTATCGGCTGCCGTACGGTTGTTTTTGGTATCCCAATACAAACGGGCAAAAGGATGCGAACCACTGGCATGGTTGTAGACAACATCAAAAAGGACAGCCATACCCGCTTCGTGGCATTTATCGATGAAAGCCTTATACATGCGGTCCGTACCGTAAGCCTTGTCCAGAGCGAAATAGAAACAAGGATTGTATCCCCAACTGTCGTTTCCGTCGAACTCCTGCACCGGCATCAGCTCGACGGCATTGAAGCCCAGACTTTTCAGATACCCTATCTTCTCCATCGCCCCGTTCAGGTCGCCTGTAGCAGTGAAGTCGCGCAACAACAGTTCGTAGATCATCAGGTTCTCTTTATCGGGTATCCGGAAGTTTTTGACCTTCCAGTTATAAGCATCCTCCCGTATCTTGAACACAGAAGCAATGCCGACAGCCCCCGAAGGATACTCTTTCGCATCGGGATAGGTAGAAGAGGAAATGTATTTATCATTATCCGGATCGAGTATCTTACGGCTGTAAGCATCGGCCAGACGAAGGGTCTCCCCTTCCCTCGTACCTACATAATACTGAAAAGCATATTCACGGGCGGGCTGAAGTCCGGTCAGCGTAATCCACCAGCACCCCGCAGCGTCATCCCGGTTCATCTGGCTGTTGCTTTCATTGCTCAGCTTCCAGTCATTAAAGTCGCCCACGACATGTGCAAAGTCCTTATGTCCTCCCTTTTTGTCTTTATCATACAGCACCAGTGTGACAGTCGACGGGTCCACCGGATTGATGCCTTCCTGCAAACCGCCGGGCATGGAGGCATATTTGACAGCCGCCGGCTCAAAAGGTTTGTACAAACGATCGGTAACAGTGACAAACGAGTCCCCGTCCAGTCCCTTTTTGCTGCCGTCGGCACTGCGGATGACGATGCCCAGCTGCCGGACCGGAGTCTCGCCCGAACCGAACCATTGGCGTATCGAAGGCTCCAGCTTAATGCTCCAGATATTATCTGCCACCCGGTTCATTTTGCATTTGTCCACATTGGTATTCCAGTCCACAGGCACATGCATCCAGCTCCCTTCCGACACCACTCCCGCATGTACATAAACATCACCCGTATAGTCATAAAGCGGAGAATCCTTCGTTGCTTTAAAGTACAGGGTCAGTGGGAGATCGGCATCCGGAGCCCCGGGCCGGAAACTCAGCCCGTCGTCACAGCTCCCCTCCTGTGTGATCCGGAGCTTTTCCGAAAGGCTGCCGCTCCTGATCACAATCTCTCCTTCACGCCCGGCCGGCCCCTGATTGGGAGCCACCGCAAAAGTCAGGTTTGCAGACACCAACCCGCGGGTATTGACCTGAGAAATCCAACTACGGTCCGCTTCCGGGATTTCGACCTCAAATGCGATATTGGCTTTTACTTCCACCTGCACATTTCCTCCTTCTTTGCCTATTTCGAAGCGGGAGGCCGTCAGTGTCAGCGCATCTTTCTGCTTTTGTGAAACGGTAAAGCTCTTTTCAATTCCTCCTGTCACCAAGGTCAGTTTCACGCTCCGGCTGTCATAACCGGTGTTTTCCTGTGTACTGACAGTGACGGAAGCGTCGCCCGCCCCACCCGAAGACGGGGTCACCGTACACCAGTCTGCCGCCGTACGTGTATCCGCACCGGTCAGCGAGATCCGCCACGGACGCCCTGCCGAGAACGACAAAGTCCGTGTTCCCGAAACAGCGGGAAAGTCAATGCCTTGCTCAAAATAAGTTTCACTATCAGACGAAAGGATCAGAGAATCGGTTTCTTCTTCATCCGACGAACAACCGAAACCAATCAGCGGAAGCAGGAGAAGCAGAAACGGAAAAGATAAATATTTCATAGATTAAAAGGTATTATTGTATATAAAAAGAAGAGAGGGATATATAAAAATTCACCACAGAGGGTACAGCGTAACACAGAGTCGATTTTTATGTCACTGATTATCGACATGAATACTCTGTGTTACCCTGTGTTCTCTGTGGTGAGAAAATTACCTGTGGTAAAAAATACAGGATTATTTCTTAGTCATGGTAGCCGTTTTGGCATCCGGATTCAACACAATGGTATAAGTTCCGGCTGTCACCTTCATATTGTCACCATCCTGAGTCAGTGCTCCCAGAGCGCCGCCCAGATTGACAGTCCATGCACCATCCCATCTGAACTTCATCTCACCGGCCACCAGAACAACATCCACCGACCAGAGTTTGGTTGCCGGATCATAATTCATCAAGGTTCCTTTATCCCATCCACCGGGCGTGGCGTCACCGATCACTTCCCATCCGGTCTTGGTCAACGAAGCTGTCAGCTTCTTCATATCGGCACCTACCCGATAGTAACCGGCTGTTTCAATCTTGATGTTATCGCCATCGCTGGGTTTCAGAATAAATGTCCCTACGTTCTTATCTCCATCCCAATTGATAGAGCCTACTATACCGATCCATACTCCGGCATCCCAGAACTTGAATTTGGTATCGGCATCGAAATAGTGTGTCCCGGTATAGATAAAGTCGCGGGCGGCAGACACTACTTTGTAGCAATCCTCTTTGGTAGCGTCCCATCCCTGATAGCTTCCCGGCAGCGCCATTTCCGCACTGGACAGTTCAACGGTGGTTTCCACCATGCTATAAGAATATTTACCGGCATTTGTCAGATTCAGGGTAATCACGTACGGGCTGGCTTTCAGCACCTTGAAGTTAGTAGGCCCTGCCACCAGTTCGCCTTCAAGCTCAGACTCCTTACCGGGCACTGCTCCGTAGTTATCGGAATCCCAGCTATTGTTCGACCTGAATTTAAACTCTTTGTCAAGCAACGGAGTAGTCACCGTCCATAAGCGGGTGGTGGCGTCATAGTCCATTTGCGTATCTTTATCCCAACCACTGGAAGTAGCGTCTCCTACCACTCCCCATACAAGGGGCCCGCTCTGTTCTGCCTTACCTCCGGCATCTACCTTGATTCCGTAAAATCCTTTTTTCGCAACCGTCAGGTCCTTTGCCAGAACCTTGGTAAGATCACTTCCGTCCACAATGGCATACGAAGCGCCGTCCGCGTCAAAGTTGGCATATCCCTGATATACCCCGTCGCCATCCGGGTCGCCCAGGAGGTAAGCATTCATATAGTCCCAGTCGGGATAACCCACGGCCACATAAGCAAATTTCCAGTCAACCGCATTCGGATCAAAAGGAGTAGCCTTGAAAGTAATCGAGTTCGAAGCCGGATCAGCTGTCACGTCATACGCTTTAGAAGTCAGCGTAATCGTAAAGTTATAAGTCTGTCCCGGATAAGCGCCCACTTTGGCCATCATAGCGTTCATCTGTGCATTGGTAAACTTCAGGACGGTAGCCCCGGTTTCACCTAATAAAACGGTTTTCGCATTCGCGTCATTCGTCAGCGTAACGTCATAGTTCACCACTGCCTTCACTCCATAGTCCGCCGGCGTCCACTTAATCTCAGGAAACTCCGCCGCAGCATTTTCATCGTTGAAAGTAAAGTCGCTTTGAGAGAAAGGCTCAAAAGCAGAGGCTTTCTGCAACTCCATGACGGGCGACTTCTCGTCTTCGCAAGCCGTAAAAGCCAGGAGCCCTAACAACAGTGTATAGAAATATATTTTTTTCATAATCTTATTCGTTGTTTTTAATGGTCATTCGATTTTAGTATCCTTCATTCTGCTTAAGATTGGTGTTAGAACCGATATCGTCTGACGGAATCGGGAACACGTTGTAGAAGTTCTCTACAGCCTTACCTTTAGCAGCGCCGCCCTTCCAGGGCCATACATAACCGGCAGTAGTAAACAGTCCGAAACGTACCAGGTCCGTACGGCGTTGTCCTTCGAAAAAGAATTCACGTCCCCGCTCGTCAATGATGAAGTTCAATGTCAAATCGGAATCGGAGATAGGAGCCAGCGTTTTATCACTGTAAGCTCTTTTACGCAGATCGTTCACATAACGGAGAGCAGTAGCTCTGTCGCCACCCTGACCGCCTCTGAGCACAGCTTCCGCATACGTCAGGTAGATCTCACCCAGACGGAAGAGCGGGAAGTCAACGTAAGCTTCCTTAGAAGGAGGCAGCGTTCCGTCCTTGTTCACATTGAAGTATTTGGTAACAGGAATACCATTATTCTGGAATGTATTTTCGTCAATAATTTCAATACTGGTTGTCAGATCGGTACGAAGCATTGCCTTACGGGTATCCGCATCGCTGCTGCTCTCTTTAAGGAACAGGTTGTAGAGTGAAGATTTTGCCCTCACACCCTGCCATGCTCCTTTGGCGTTGACTTCATCCTGAGTTGCCGTAGCCCCCCAACATAAGAAAGCGGTCATACCACCCCAGGTCATCGTCTGGTCGCCTTCATAGCGTACAGGGAAGATCATTTCGTTAGACAAGTGATTGTCTGCCTTGAACATATCCACATAAACAGGTTCCAACTGATAGCCCACTTCGATCACCTTCTTTGCATACGTGATACATTCGGTGTATTTGTTCAGGCCGACGTAAGTCTCCGCATTGAGGTACAAGCGTGACAAGAGTGCCCATGCGGCAGCCTTGTTGGCATGTCCGTAGTCCTGGCTGTATCCCACTGTCGGTTCCGACATATCTTCCACACACTCAGTCAGCTCTTTCTCAATCCAGTTGAACAGGTCGGCAGCTATGATCTGCTTCGGCGGAATGCTTCCGATCGGGCTGTTTTCGTCTACAAACGGTACATTGCGATACAGGTCGAGCGCATACTCATAGCTCAGTGCACGCAGGAAACGGGCTTCGGCACGCCATGTCTTGATCGAGGCTTTCAGTGAAGCGTCGCAACCGCGGGCATCCAGTTTATCTTCGGTCGTCTCGCGCAGATAGGCGTTGGCTACGTTGATCTGATAGAACAGGCGGTAATATGAACCCTTGATCCACGGACTGGATGCACCCCAGGAGATGTGGTTGAATTCAGGGATACCGGGGTCGTTCCATGCACAGTGTGCGATGTCCGAAGGCAGATCCTGCATATTCCACAATACACGGAGGAAGGAAGCCTGGCTACCGCCGTCGATACCTACCACATCCTGATCGGAGTCACCTCCGCTGTTACCACCGATGGCCATACCCGCATAAATCTTAGCAAGGCTCTGTTCATAGGCTAAAGGCTCGTTCCCGAAAACAACGTCGGAAACCAATTCGTCTTTGTCCAGTGGAACCGTATCGAGGTCGTTTACACAAGACGCTACTCCTAACATCATTCCCAGCAATGCACAGGGAAGAAGATATTTAAATTTTATTGTTTTCATGTTTTACAGATTTAAAAATTGAGATTAAGGCCGATCATGAATACACGGGGGCGAGGATAGATGTTGTTATCGATTCCTTCACCACTGATTTCCGGATCCAGTCCCTTGTACTTAGTGATGACAAACGGATTCTGTACCGTAGCATATACGCGTGCACTCTGTTTATCATTGAAGAGCTTGTTGAACGTATACCCTAAAGAGATGTTGTCCATACGCACGAACGAAGCATTCTGAACGTAATAGCTCGAACGGTATTGAGCGTTCTTGAAGTCGGTGCTGCGGGCAGAGGTCAGACGGTTCTTCAGGAATCCGGTCTGGTCATACATATTGGCGCCTTCGTATGCTTCACGGTTGGACTGTACGTTGTTGTAAACATAGTTACCAAAGCTGCCGCGCAAAGCAAATGAAAAGTCCCAGTTTTTATAAGAAAGTTGTGAGGTCAGCCCCATGAACACGTCGGGAGCAGCTTTCTTGAAGCAGATCAGGTCGGCGTCGTTAATCTGGTTATCGCCATTCTGGTCTACATAAGCACCTTCGATAGGTTTACCGTCGGGACCGTAAATCTGCTCGAACACGTAGAAGGAGTTGAATGCCTCGCCTACCCGGTGGATCAGGGCGTTGTATCCTGTACCACCGTCGATACCGCCATGGATGACACCGGCATAGTTGGGGTCGTCGTTGAAGGTCATCTTGGTGATCTTGTTCTTATTGTAAGAGATGTTGTAGCCGATGTTCCAGTTCCAGTCTTTGGTTGAAACGGCATGGGCATTGATGCTGAATTCAAAACCCTTGTTCTCCAATGTACCTACATTGGTCAGCAGTTGATTGCTGAAGTTGGTTCCGGCAGGAGCCGTAACGGTGTTCAGCAAGTCCTTCGTTTTACGGAAGTAATAGTCGATTGTACCCGTGATGCGTCCATTCAGGAAACCGTAATCAATACCTACGTTCCAGGTAGTGGTTTCTTCCCACTTCAGGTTCTGGTCGTAAGGTTGCGGAGCAATCAGAGAGTATTCGGTGTCACCGAAATAATAGTTGGCACCTGCCTTGGAGTACATATAGCGGGCCATATACGGATAATCTCCGTTACCCAGGTTCTGCTGTCCGGTCACACCATAGCCCAAACGCAGCTTCAGGTCCGAGATAGCGTTCACATTCTTCAGGAATGACTCCTCGTTCAGTTTCCACGCCAGTGCTACGGACGGGAACAATCCCCAGCGGTTGTCCGGGCTGAAACGTGAAGAACCGTCGTTACGCAAGGTGAATGTCACCAGATAACGGTTCAACAATGTATAGTTGAGACGTCCGAAGAAAGAAACCAGGTAGCTTTCGCTCGCATAGTCATCCCCCTTCTTATAGAATTCTTCCCCGGTCTTCTCTGCATAAGCGGCCGAGTAGGGATAAGAGTTGGTAGTCGAATTATAGAAATGCTGCCAGGAGTAACCTGCCATGACGTCGATGTAGTTGACTCCGAACGTATTGGTATAGTTCAAGTAGAAATCGAGCAAGGTGTTGCGCTTCAACTGTGTATAATGGCTGTTTTCACCAAAACCGCTTTTAAAATTACCCGTACAGTAAGTCAGCGGTGAATTGTCGGCGATAATCACGTCACCCTTACTCTTCGATACGTCATAACCTAAATTCAGGTTAGCGCGCAGTTCGGGCAAGAAGTGGAATTTATAATCGATCTGCGCGTTGCCGATACTGCGGTAAACGGTCGATTTGTCATCTTTCTCTTCAAGCATGGCAACAGGGTTGGCCAGACCGATATCAATCGGAGAAACCTTCTCTCCCTCCTGCTTCATATACATAAAGTATCCGTTTCCGTAAGGGTTGCCTTCCATATAGACAGGCTGTGTGGGGTCATACTGGGTAGCCAGACCGATAGCTGCACGGTCGGCAAAACGGTTCTTGTTGTACACTCCCTTCACATTCAGCTGGATGTTGAGCTTCTTGTCGAAGAAGTTGGGGTTCAGGTTAATGGCACCTGTCAGACGTTGCATGTTCGAAGTCTTCAGGATACCGTTTTCGTTTGTATACGCCACAGACACACGATAAGGCATATGCGGAACGGCTCCGGATACACTTACATTATGGTCGGTGCTGAAAGCCGTGCGGAATATTTCATCCTGCCAGTCGGTAGAGGTTTTGCCCAAAGCGTTGGCCTGAAGACTATTCTCGCCAAACTTCTCGATCACGAAATTACGGAAATCGTCTGCCTTCATCACATCGACCGTATTCGACTTCGTACTGATAGAGAACGTGCCGCTGTAGTCCACCTTCACGCGTCCCGACTGTCCCTTCTTGGTGGTAATGATGATAACACCATTGGAGGCACGCGAACCGTAAATAGCAGTAGCAGAGGCATCTTTCAGAATCGTAAACGTCTCGATGTCATTGGGGTGGACGGTAGAGAGCGGATTGCCCATACCTTTGATTTCGGTGTTATCGACAGGCACCCCGTCAATAACGATCAGCGGGTCGTTGCTGGCCGACATGGACGAACCTCCGCGCACACGGATCGTAGCCCCGGCTCCCGGAGCGCCGCCGTCGGTAATCACGCTGACACCTGCGGCCTTACCCACCAACAGGTCGGAAGCCGAAGTAGCCATACCTTTTACCATCTTGTCCGCATCGATTGCCATCACCGAGCCGGTCACGTCATTCTTCTTCACGGTACCATAACCGATCACCACCGCTTCCTGAAGCATCACCGCGTCATCTTGGAGGGTTACCGTCACACTGGGAGCAGCTTTCACTTCAACCGGCTTGTAACCGATGAAAGAAATCACGAGGGTAGAATGTTGAGGAACACTCAGAACAAAGTTTCCGTTCAGATCGGTAATCGTACCGATAGAAGAATTATCCTTCACAACCACATTCGCGCCGATTACGGGTTCACCCGTTGAATCTTTCACATGTCCCTTGACAGAGACTTGCTGTGCATAAGCGCTCAATGACAAGAATAGCCCAAACAACAGGGGCAGAATCATACGACAGATTCTAAGATTAACTTGCTTCATGCATTTAAAAATTAAAGTTAACAATATAAATATTAATATGATTTCTAAACTTTACATAGAGAATGAACGACTCCATTCCCGTTCTTGATTACGTAGCAAAAATAGTATATTAAGCAACAGCCACTTATTTAATGTCCGACAAATCCGCTCCCGCAACTACGCAAACGATTGCACCGTAAAAGCGGGGTTATAGCACATTGTCACCGAACTTTTTAGCCTCCTTTACACTATTTTTGTATCATATTAAACAAATCCGTAAATACATTGGTTTTGTTTTTATATAAAATCATTTACCTTTGGGTGAAAAACGAATCGAGTTCACCACAGAGGGACACAGAGTTTCACAGAGATTAATCAGCTGCGCTCTATTTGTTTTCAGACAAAAGAACAGATAAACAAATAAAGGATAGTATGTCCTTTGGTTCTTATGTCTAAAAAAAAACTCTGTGCCCTCTGTGTCCTCTGTGGTGAATTTCAAAACCAATCAACCATGAATAAACCGCAAATCACAATCAAAGACATCGCCCGCGAACTGGGAGTCTCCCCCTCCACCGTATCGAGGGCCTTGAAGGACAATCCCGACATCAGCCAGGAAACAAGGGACGCTATACATAAGTACGCGCGCGAACATAATTATAAGCCTAATGTATTGGCACTGAACCTGCGCACGAGCCGTTCCAACACCATCGGGGTCATCATTCCACAACTCGTGCACCACTTTTTTTCGTGTGTGCTGAGCGGCATCGAGGAGACGGCGGCAAAAGCCGGATACAACATCCTGGTGGCACAGAGCAACGAAGAGTATGAACGGGAAGTGAAAATCGTCCACTCTTTTCTCGCGGCACGGGTTTGCGGGGTCATCACTTCCCTGGCCAAAGACACCTCCCAATACGACCATTACCAGGAGTTGCTGGACAATAATATCCCCATCGTGTTTTACGACCGTATCTGTACCGGAATCAATACCGAACGGGTGGTGGTGGACGATTACGCGGGCTCGTTTGCGGCGGTGGAGTATATGATACAGACCGGATGCAAACGCATCTTTTTTTACAGCGCCGCCCCTCACCTCGAAATCTCCAAGAACCGGCGGAACGGTTATCTGGATGCCATGAAGAAGTACCGGATTCCGGTAGACCAGAGCATGATCAAGCTGTGTGATACCCGCGAAAAAGCAATTGCCATTACTCCCGCCCTGCTGGAAGGCCCCGACCGTCCGGACGGTTTCTTTGCCATCAACGACGAAACGGCATCGGGCATCCTCTATTCCTGCAAACTGGTGGGACGGAAAGTGCCGGACGAAGTGTCCATCTGCGGGTTCACAGACGGAGCCATTGCCCAAAGCACAGACCCGAAACTGACCACGGTAGAGCAGCACGGCGAGGAGGTAGGCAAAAGTGCCATCAAGCTGCTGATAGAAAAACTGGAGGGAAACGATGAAGGAAAAAGCAGCAACAAAATCGTGCGGACCAACCTGGTGGTACGAGGAACAACGAAATAAACCGGGTTCACCACAGAGGACACGGAGGACACAGAGGATGCAGAGTTTTAATCTCTTGTTTGTCGGATTATTTTAAGAGAAAATCTTCTCTGTGCCCTCTGTGTCCTCCGTGGTGAATCCATTTCTAACGAAATCATTTATCATAAATATCATGAAAGTAAAACCTGACTTAAGTTTTTGGAAGCTGTGGAACATCAGCTTTGGTTTTTTCGGCGTACAGATTGCATACGCACTGCAAAGCGCCAACATCAGCCGCATATTTGCTACATTAGGCGCCGATCCGCACAGTCTGAGCTATTTCTGGATACTCCCTCCGTTAGCGGGAATCATCGTACAGCCCATCATCGGTTCGGCAAGCGACAAAACCTGGACACGCTTCGGCCGGCGCATCCCTTACCTTTTTGTAGGTTCTCTGATCGCGGTGCTCGTGATGTGCCTGCTGCCCAACGCAGGCAGTTTCGGCATGGCAGTGGGCACGGCGATGACCTTCGGACTGGTGTCGCTGATGTTCCTCGATACTTCGATCAACATGGCCATGCAGCCTTTCAAAATGCTGGTGGGCGACATGGTAAACGAGAAGCAGAAGGGACTGGCCTACTCCATCCAGAGCTTCCTATGCAATGCCGGCAGCCTGGTAGGTTATCTGTTCCCGTTCATCTTCACGTTTATCGGCATCAGCAATACGGCGGGCAAGGGGACGGTACCCGATTCGGTGATTTACTCGTTCTACATCGGTGCCGCCATCCTGATCCTGTGCGTCATCTACACCACGGTAAAAGTGAAAGAGATGCCCCCGAAAGAGTTTGAAGAATTCCACGGTATCACAGCCGACGAAAAGAAAGAGAAAACCGACTTCATCTCTCTGCTGAAGCATGCCCCGAAAGTATTCTGGACGGTAGGCCTGGTACAGTTCTTCTGCTGGGCGGCCTTCATGTACATGTGGACGTATACCAACGGTGCCATCGCAGCCACCGTATGGGGCACCACCGACGTGCAGAGCGCAGGCTATCAGGAAGCGGGCAACTGGGTAGGTGTCCTGTTTGCCGTACAGGCCATCGGCTCGGTCATCTGGGCAGTGGTGCTCCCCCTGTTCAAGGCACGCAAGCAGGCCTACGCACTGAGCCTCGTGCTGGGTGGCGTCGGATTTATATCCACCCTCTTCTTCCACAACGAATACCTGTTGTTTGCCTCCTACCTGCTGATCGGATGCGCCTGGGCAGCCATGCTCGCCCTGCCGTTCACCATCCTGACCAATTCTGTTTCGGGCAAGAATATGGGTGCTTACCTGGGATTGTTTAACGGGACCATCTGCGTTCCGCAAATTGTAGCGGCACTCGTCGGCGGAGGCATCCTCCACCTTGTCGGCGGACATCAGGTGAACATGCTGGTATTGGCGGGCGTACTGCTGATCGTGGGAGCCGTTTGCGTCTATTTCATCAAAGAGACGGTGGTGCATCACGAAAAGTAAGCGGAAGAGGAGTGTGTGTCGAAACCCACCACAGAGGACACAGAGTAACACAGAGGCGATTTAAAGTTGTTGATTATTAATAAAAAGACTCTGTGATACTCTGTGTTACTCCGTGGTGAAAAGGGTTCTGACACAACCTCCTCTTCCGGCCGCTCAGCCTTGCCTGTCACTCCATAGATATGATCTTAGCGTTTTCGT
Source organism: Bacteroides sp. HF-4919 (assembly GCF_018860125.1). Classification (NCBI taxonomy): domain Bacteria; kingdom Pseudomonadati; phylum Bacteroidota; class Bacteroidia; order Bacteroidales; family Bacteroidaceae; genus Bacteroides; species Bacteroides sp. HF-4919. Next base: position 124,820 of record NZ_JAHKNF010000005.1, on the reverse strand, counting down.
CATACTGATAAGGATACCTCTTTGCCGCCCGGTTCATATCACTGACCTTATCGGTGACAGGACCCGCGATAATTTCCACATCGGTCAGCGTCAAACGGGTTTCATCAGACCCGGTCCCAAATCCATACGTTCCTTTATTGCAAGTGGTATAGCACCCGGTCATTCGGGCTACTCCATCGTAGAGTTCATATTCCCCGAACAGTCCGCCTACATTTTTATCATAGCTGCCGGTCGTGCTGACGGTTCCCGTAGCGTAACAGGCCAGTATAGATTGCGTAGATTGCTGCCGTGAAGCGCCGATAAGTCCGCCCAAATAATTCTCCCGATTATGGGTAGCGGACGACACGTCCCCCGTGGCGTAACACAGCACAATGCTTTGTGTAGCGCCATTCATGTCATTGCGCCCTATCAGCCCTCCCAGGTTAACTGGGCCGTTTCCACCGGAAGTAACCGTTCCGGTAGCATAACAGGCCATAATCGTCTGCGCACTAAAACTACTGGAGTTCCCCCCGATCAACCCACCGGCATAGGACCCTCGCACACCGGTCAGAATTACATTGCCCGTGGCGGAACAGTCCGTAATGGTACCGACTTGCTGGGCCAAGCCTATCAATCCGCCCACAACATTTTCGGCAGCCACAGCGCAGGCAGCCCTGCTATGAAGAACGGTACCTGCATTGACATCCCCTATCAGTCCGCCTACATAACTCTGTCCGATAATTTCTCCGCCAAGCACCGTGCAAGATTCTATGTCGCTATTTTCCGCCACTCCTATCAGGCCGCCGATATTTCCACAATTCTCACCGTTAACTTCTATATCCGTCACCTGACAACCGGTAACCGTACTGCCCTGGGCTCCTCCGATCAGTCCGCCTATACGCTCCCCTTGAAGCACCTCGAATTTCGGAGATTCAATCCGGATATTCTTTATCTCCGCCGACACGGCGTAGCCCACTAATCCATAGTAATAAAAGACATCCGCTTTTTCTATTTTCAGGTTCGACACCGTATGCCCCTGTCCGTCCAGCACACCGCTGAAGCCGGCCGAACCCAATTCCCCTCCGACAGGCGTCCAGCGGGTCCCGTTCAGGTCGATGTCCGCTTCAAGCCTGAAATGCCTGCCGCTGTACGCATCGCCCCGGTTCACACTGTAGGCCAGCCCCATCAGGTCCGCTTTGTTCCTGATCCGGTAGGGTTTGGCTGCCGTACCGTCATTTTCGGCGTTCTTCGTCAGGCTCAGGAGGTAGAAAGTGCTGTGTCCCGCATTGTCCGTAGCCATCAGCGTCACGTCATTCTTTCCGGTGATGGCGGTGGCATCGATCTTCCTGTTTGTCTCGTCAACAGTCACAAGCCATCCGTCATTGGTTTGCCTGAACAGCGATACACGCACTTTACCGGCATCTCCCTTTATTTGATAGGTGATTCCGTCCATCTCGTCCATGGCGATGGTCCGGCTCAGGTCTATCGGAGTGGTCCCCGAAAAGAAATCCAGCCCCAGCGCGATATACTTAGGGATGCGCAAAGTGGGATTGTCCGTCAGATCGTCCGGAGTGTTATCAGACAGAATGAACACGACGTAATCCGGATCCGAATTGTCCATGCCCGCGAAAACAGCGTCTTTTCCATCGGTTCCGTTGGTTCCGTCAACCCCGTCAGTTCCATTAGTTCCGTTATCGCCGGATACCTTCGTCCATGTCCCGCCGCCATCTACCGAAAGATACACAGCGTCCGCCTTGTACCCGTCCCCCAATTCCGACCCGGTTTTCAAAGTCGGGGAAATTGCCTTATCACCTTCATCCCCGGTGGTACGTATCTTGTCTCCATTGGCATCCGTCATCCAGGCCGGAGCACCTGTGCCCGTCTGCACGGTCCAGTAGTACAGGCCGTCGGCGGCTTTGGCCACTCCTATAACCGGGCTTACTCCGTTGACTCCGTCCTTGCCATCTTTGCCATCCTCACCGTCTTTGCCGTCTTCACCATCCTGACCGTCCTTGCCGTTCTTTATGGTAATATTGCCTCCTTTCGAGAACGTGATGACATACCCCTCTTCTGACGGCGTCACCCCGGTCACAAAATCATTATTTTCCAGAGCTTCCACCAATCCTTTCAATGATAGAATCTCTTGGTTTACGGTAGTACACCACTTTTCCAGTTCGGCTACCTTACCTTCCACCTGATCCAGACGCCCCCTTAATTCGGAGTCGTCATAATAGCAAGAAGACACTGCGAATAAGGATATTCCTATCAGCGCAGTTCTAATACATAAAAATGACCTTTTCATAAATATTCAATTATCATATTAATAAAACGAATTAGCAGCCAAATGCTTACAAAGTTACTCTTTGTCCTATTTCAAGACACGGGCACGATATAATCATTTTATTATCAGCACATTGCAATCTCCAAGCAGTATCTTTCATTACTATTTGTGTTTCAAAAAACGTACGTCTTTTGGCACTCCACTTTTCAAGTTTTAATTCACATTTCATTGTATCAGCTTTTCAACCTTCTCACCCGATGGTCAAAAATGCCTTGAAACCACGATAAAAACGCCTTTTGACAAACATAAATACATTTTATCCAAAAATATTATTTATAAATTATTTGGATAAACAAGAAGAAGAGACTATTTTTGTGCCAAAAGACGTACGTTTTTTGAAACAGATAAATAAGCATATTCTTCTTATAATCAGTAATATATTCCAAACATCACCAGACATTTCTTATTTATTAAAGAATGTTATCAAAGCCTCTAAACCGTTCGTTTTTCACTAATATACCTTAATTTTGCAGCTTCATTTATTGTAAATAATAATAAAATAATGAAGAAAGAATTTTTTTTAAATGTGAGGCTGAAATCAACGAAGGAAGCCTGAAATTAGTGTTTGAAGACCCGGAAGAGATTCTGGAAGTATGTAACAAGATTTACTCTACGAAAGAGGATCGCATTGTCATACAAAGAGAAAGAAATCAGTTACTTACGTTTGCTCTCCGGAATGCGGTCAGTCTTGATACCTTCGATCCGGACAAGCCGTTCATCCCCCATCTGACACACCAGCTATGCCGTGCCTATGACTTCCGGAGCATCTACCGTCCTCAACAGTCCGTATCGGAGGAATACATTGAAAGAGAGCTATTTAAGCTCTGGAACGAGATGAAAGAGAAAAACAATGAAGAAACACTCCGGAAGGCGTAGAACGCCTCCGGAGGATTATATGGAAATACGCACCCGAAGCCCTACCTTTGCTGCTGCAGAATAGGTTTGAAAGAAAGCATTCTGCACAGAATCAAATCATTTAACTTGCACTATTATGAAATACGAATTATTTTTCCGCTATCGCGTCAGCATGATGTCCGACGACCGGGTGATCGCCCTATGCGAACAGAACGGCATAGAAGGCATAGGCATCTATACCGTCCTGCTGGCCGAGTTACGACAACACGAGGGGTATCGCTGCGCCTTTGCTTCACTGCCTGCACTGGCACGCCGCTGGAATGTATCCCTGGAAAAGCTGCAAAAGATAGTGTGCGACTTCCGCCTGTTCCGCCTCTACGCGGAAGACGAAAGCGGGCGCAGCTTCTCAAGCATCTATCTCGACGAAGAGATGAACACCGAACCGGATACCCCCGTCCGGAACCGCATTTCAACCGGGACGGACCGTCGAGAATCCGCTGCAACCGGGACTGCGGTTGCCGGAGCCACCACCGCGGGTGGGGTGAAAGTCACCGTGAAACGTGCTGCCAACGGGCGTTTCACCGCAACACGGTGTAAGAAAAAGAATATATTAAAAGAAAAAGAAGAAGAAGAGATAATCAGGACTGCCCCCGAGCCTCCTTCCGTCCCAATAACGGAACCACCCCGACAGCCCTCGCCGCAAAGATGGGAAACATACGTGGAGAGTGCTTTCGGCGAACAGTCGTGGCTGGAGGTGCAGGCCATGCACTCAGGCATGGGCTTCCGCTTCATGGAGCTGCTGCCACACATCCGGACATTCTTCAAGCAACATATCGTGACGTATGGCAAAGAGCAAACCCTCTTCTCCATAGCCGACGCCAAAAGTTACTTCAGCAACTTCATCCGTCGCGGCTCTGCCACCCGGCAGGCGCTGGACACTGTGCTGAACCGCCTGGAAACAACCGAACGCCGAGCAGACGCTTACCGCTTTGAGCAGCGCGACCCGCTGACAGGAGCCCGCTCTTATTGCGGAGAGCACATCCCGGACGAAGCACCGCCCCGCCCGTCGGAGAACGCCGTGTGGAGCTCCGAGTCGGGGAAGTGGACGGAATGACGGCACCACCGGAGACTAATGGCGGCAGGGAGAACGGTCTCTGCCGGCAGGAAACGTAAAGAAAACCAATATCGCTCTTTGACTTATCGGAAACGGACATTCACCACAGAGGACACAGAGGACACGGAGTTTTTTTAGACAGATGAACAAAAGAACAAATTATTCTTTATGTGTTCATCTGTTCTTCTGTCTGAAAACTCACCACAGAATATCACAGAGTTTTTTTAGACAGAAGAACAAACGATTCTTTATGTGTTCTTTTGTTCTTCTGTCTGAAAACAGGCAGGGCGCAGCCAATTAATCTCCGTGTGAGACTTTGTGATAAATTAAACAGGCTCTAATTTGGAATCATCCCTTTTAAAAGCTATATTTGCGGGATATGAATACAAAGAGGAGGTACGATAATGGATTATACAGACAGATATATCCGATTTGACTGGGCGGTGAAACGGCTGTTGCGCAATAAAGCCAACTTCGGCGTGCTGGAGGGTTTCCTCACAGTGCTGCTGAACGAACCGATACGCATCGTAGAGATACTGGAAAGTGAAGGAAACCAACAGCGCGAAAACGAGAAATTCAACCGCGTGGACATCAAGGCACGGAACAGCAAAGACGAAATCATCATCGTAGAGGTGCAGAACACCCGCGAAATCTATTATCTGGAGCGAATCCTCTTCGGAGTGGCAAAGGCCATCACAGAGCATATCGAACTGGGAGAACTCTACTCGGAGGTGAAGAAGGTGTACTCCGTCAGCATACTCTATTTCGACATCGGACGGGGAAACGACTACCTATATCACGGGCAGAACACTTTCGTGGGGGTACATACAGGCGACTTCCTTGAAGTGACCACTAAAGAGAAGAACGCCATCATACGGAAACTGCCTGCCGAAATCTTCCCCGAATACTTCCTGATCCGGGTGAACGAATTCAACAAAGTAGCCGTCACTCCCCTCGAAGAATGGATTGAATATCTCAAAACCGGCATCATCCGCCCGGATACAAAAGCACCCGGACTGGAAGAGGCACGCCGGAAACTGATTTATTACAACATGGATAAAAAAGAACGACTGGCGTATGACGAGCATATCAATGCTGTCATGATACAAAATGACGTGCTGAGTACAGCCGCACTGGAAGGCAGACAAGAAGGCAGACAGGAAGGGCTGGCGGAAGGCAGACAGGAAGGATTTAAGAAAGGACGGATCGAAGAGAAAAGAGAAAACGCCCGAAAGATGAAATCACTGAACCTCCCGCCCGAAACCATTCACCAAATAACGGGCCTGCCCATTGAAGAAATAGAAAAGCTATCTTAAGGATACTCACCACAGAGGACACAGAGGACACAGAGTTTTTTTAGACAAAAGAACAAAAGAGCAAATTATCCTTTATTTGTTTGTTCTTCTGTTCTTTTGTCTGAAAACTTACTACAGAGCGCAGCCAATTAATCTCTCTGTGCCCTCTGTGTCCTCTGTGGTGAAATCAAAACCATTACCCAGATTTCCGTTTCCGGCAAGTTTAGAGAAACGCCTAAAAACAAATGGAAATCGACCATGAAATCATTTAATTTTCGTGAACTCGGCATCGAATTTGATGCCTACGGCCGCACAGCAGGCCACATCAAGACCAAATGCCCCCGATGTATCGGGCAGAGAAGCAACAAAAGTGACAAGTCCCTTTCGGTGGACCTGGACTCAGGACTCTACAAATGCCATTACTGCGGATGGAGCGGAGTGGCAGACGACGGAAGCGGAAAGCATGGCGGACGAAAGACAGGAGATCCGCTGGTGGACTTCCCCGCCGAAAGAAACCGGACAAGCCCCCGGCCAACAGCCCCGGACGGCACCGCTGTCCCCCAACGTCCCCAAAAACCTGCCAACGAAACCCCTCTCACTCCGGTGCAACTGAAATGGCTGGCGGACGAACGCCACATCAGTGCACACGCGGCGGAACAACTGCACATCACCTCGTCGGTGCAATACATGCCCCAAAGCGGACTTGAAGAACCCTGTCTCTGCTTCAACTATCTGGAAGAGGGACGGCTGGTAAACATCAAGTTCCGTGCCACGCTCCATAAACACTTCAAAATGCTCACCGGAGCGGAACTGATTCCCTACAACATCGACGGCATCAAAGGCACCCCGGAATGTATCATCACCGAAGGAGAGTTGGATGCAGCCGCCTTTGTCACGGCAGGGCGCACTGACGTGATATCGGTGCCCGGAGGTGCCAACCGTAACCTGAAGTGGATGGACCGCTTTGTGGACAGCCATTTCGAAGATAAGCGGGTGATCTACATAGCCGGCGATGCCGACCCGAAAGGGGAAGAACTGAAACAGGAGTTGCTCCGCCGCCTGGGACGCGAACGTTGCAGGGTGGTCAGCTACGGCGAAGGGTGCAAAGACGCCAACGAGCTGTTGGTAAAGGCGGGTCCGGAAGCATTGTCGCAGGCACTTGCCGACGCCCCGGAGATGCCGTTGGAAGGCGTATATACAGCGGCCGATGTGGACGAAGAGATGCGCATACTTTTTGAAAACGGACTGTCACGGGGAGCGGAAACGGGACTGAAGAACCTGGACGACCTCTGCACCTTCGAGACCGGAAGGCTCTGCGTCATCACGGGACACCCGGGCGACGGAAAATCGGAGTTCACGGACGAACTGGTGCTGCGCCTCTGCCTCAACCACCAATGGCGGACAGCTTATTTCAGCCCCGAAAACCAACCCCTCCCCTATCACCTGGCCAAACTGACCGAAAAACTGACCGGACAGCGTTTCCGCAAGGGACTGATGACCGAAATGCTCTACGAGAAAGCGCAACGCTATCTGGCGGAAAACATTTCGAGCATCCTGCCCAAAGAAGATTTCACCGTAGAATCGATACTGGAACGGGCACGCCAACTGGTGAGGAGGCGGGGCATCCGCATACTGGTACTGGACCCTTTCAACCGGCTGGAACACCGCATCCCGGGCGGACAGACGGAAACGCAATATATCTCGGCATTCCTCGACCTGCTGGCAAACTTCGCCCAAAGGCACCAATGCCTCGTCATCCTCGTGGCGCATCCACGCAAGATGCAGACAGACCCGCTGACGAAACGCCTGCCCGTACCCACGCTGCAGGACATCAACGGATCGGCGGCATTCGTCAATAAATGTGACTTCGGACTGGTGGTGGAACGCGACCGGCAGGCAGGGGTGACACGGGTACATGTGAAAAAGGTGAAGTTCCGCCACCTGGGAAATATCGGCGAGTGCAGCTTTGTGTTTAATACCGTGAACGGGCGCTACTCGCCCTGCGAAGAGGACGCCACGGCGGAACGCCCCGGCGACCGGATACGAAACACACAGTTCGACTCCAAACACTGGTTCGGAATGGGCGGAAACGCGGAGACCGAAAAAACGCTCGATTTCCTGCCGTGAAAGACCACCCCGCCATCGTCATCCCGGTTCGCCGATTGCCCCTACGATCAACTCCACCTGGGCGGGCGTATAGCGCTTGTCTTTAGTACGCAGCCCGGTAGCGGAAAGGGCCTCCGTCAGACCGGGAGACTTGCCGATCCATTTGCGCAATTCGCTTGCGGCACTCTTAGGACTGATTTCGGGCATATAGAGCGAGGCCAGTTCGGACTTGCCATAACTCTTTATCCGGAACTTTTTCTCTGTGGTTTCTGGTTTCTTTTCCATACTGTTTTTTTGAGTTGGGTTCACCACAGAGGACGCAGAGGACACAGAGTTTTAAATTCTTGTTTATTAAGATATTTAAGAGAAAAATATTCTCTGTGTCCTCCGTGTACTCTGTGGTGAACCGGATTCATTTTTGCTTTGTGACACTTATTGATTCAGAGTACTAAGATACTAAAAAAGCAGGGAACGGGCAAGGCTTCTTGTCCGTTTTTATCTTCAAAAAGGCACTTACGGGACCAAAGAGCCGCCAATGCCCGCATCTTGCCCCGGACAGCCTGTGGGATAAAGCATAAGTACTACCTTTACATCGTAATCAGAAAGGCCTTGATGTATTACAGAAAGAAAACATTTTATGAATCCAAAAAACATTTTATTATGGCAGTACCTGTGATGCGCTATCAGCGCTACAAAGATCTGAGCGACAAATCGTCGCCCCAAAAGTATTATCTGAAACAAGAGCCGGGCAGCTCCAAAACAGCTACCATCGCCTCCATCGCCAAAGAGATAGAAATCACCGGAGCCCTGAGCGCGGAAGACGTGACACACGTCATGCAGGCATTCGTCCGGCAACTGAAAAAGTCGCTGGTGGAGGGAAACAAAGTGAAGGTGGACGGGCTCGGTACGTTCTACATCACGCTGACTTCCGCCGGAACGGAAACGGAAAAAGAGTGTACCGTAAAGGGTATCAGGCGTGTGCATATCCGCTTTGCCGTGGACAACAGCCTGCGACTGGCAAACGACAGCACGGCTACCACCCGCGGAGGAGAGAACAATGTGTCGTTCTACATCAAGAGTGAAACGCCCTCCGGCGACGGAGGCGACGGAGATATTGTAGATGATCCGACGGCATAAAAATGAATATTTTAAAACACACGAAGCAATGAAAAAAACAATCTGGCACAAAGTGCTGAAAGTGGTGATAGCCGTGGCTACTGCCATACTCGGAGCATTGGGAGTCAACGCAATGAATCCTTAGACGATCGATTATCGACATGAATACCCTGCGGGACCCTGTGTCCTCCACGGTAAAAAAAGACTTTTGATGCACAATGATTGTGCATCAGAAGTTTTTTTTGTATCTTAGGTGCCGATCTAAAAAACACAATCCCAATGACCATGAAAAAATTCCTCAAGGTAGACGAATGGAACATCATAGAAGAAGGTTTTCACGCCGACAACCTTCGCGCTTCGGAAAGTATATTCAGCCTCGGTAACGGACGTTTCGGACAGCGAGGCAATTTTGAAGAGTCCTACAGCAGCGACTCCCTGCAGGGATCATACGTAGCAGGAATCACTTTTCTGGACCGCACCCGTGTGGGATGGTGGAAAAACGGTTACCCGCGATTCTTCTCACGCATACCGAACACTCCGGACTGGAGCGGCATCTACGTGCGCCTGATCGACGAGGAACTGGATCTGGCACACTGGGATGTGGAGAGCTATGAACGCAGGCTGGACATGAAGGCGGGAATCTCGTACCGTGACTTCAGGGTGACTTCGCCCAAAGGCAACACGCTGGAAGTGCACATAGAGCACATCAACAGCATGGACAACCAGAACCTGTGTCTGATAAAATACAGTGTGACATCGGTGAACTATGAAGGCAAAATCTCGCTGGTACCCTATCTGAACGGCGACGTGAAGCACGAAAGCGCCAATTTCGACGAAAAGATGTGGAACATCCTGCGCGCCGAAACCACCAACGACTACGCTTACCTCTGGGCGCAAACCCGGCGGGAAGATTCACAAATCTGCTGCGCACTGACGTACCGGTTCTTCAGGAACAGCAAACAGATAAGCGTCAGCCCCATCAAGATAGAAAAAGAAAAACTGACAGGATTCAGCGCCGGAGCGGACGTGAAGCCCGGCGAGAAGGTGACTCTTATCAAGTATACCGCCATCGTGTCGTCGCTGCAATGTGACCGTCAGGAGTTGGTAGAGCGCGCTGTGAACGAAGCCAAAGCAGCCAGGGAGCAGGGATGGGAATCGCTGACGGCAGCCCATAAGGAGCGGTGGGCAAAAATCTGGGAGGAGACGGACGTGGAGATCAAAGGAGACCCGGAAGCACAGCAGGGCATACGGTTCAACATCTTCCAGCTGAACCAGAGCTATCAGGGAGACGACGAGCGGCTGAACATCGGTCCGAAGGGATTCACGGGAGAAAAATACGGCGGCAACACGCAATGGAACACAGAATTGTGCTGTGTGCCCTACTTCCTGCTGTCCACCCCGAGAGAAGTGTGCCGCAAACTGTTGCTCTACCGCTATAACCAGTTGCCCAAAGCCATCGAAAACGCACGTAAACTGGGATTTACCGACGGGGCGGCACTCTATCCGATGGTGACCATCCACGGAGAAGAATGCCACAACGAGTGGGAAATCACTTTCGAAGAGATACACCGCAACAACATCATAGTATATGCCATCATGCAGTATGCCAGGGTGACAGGCAACAAAGAGTACATTGCCCGCTACGGACTGGAGGTGATGATTGCCATCTGCCGGTTCTGGAGCCAGCGGGTATCCTACTCGCAGGCACGGCAAAAATTTGTGCTGTTGGGAGTGACGGGGCCTAACGAATACGAAAACAACGTCAACAACAACTGGTACACCAACTTCTCCTGCGTGCAATGCCTGCAAAGCACCATAGACAGCATCGAGATGGTGGCCCACGAATTTCCGGAAGAGTATGCACGGGTGCGCCGTGTCACCCGCTTCAATTATGCCGAAGAGACTTCGCGCTGGCAGAAGATTATCGACGGAATGTATCTCCCCCGGGACGAACAACAGGGCATCTTCATACAGGATGACGGCTATCCGGACAAGGAGCTGACCACGGTGGACGATATCCCGGCAAACGAACGGCCGATCAACCAATGGTGGTCATGGGACCGTATCCTGCGTTCGTGCTACATCAAGCAGAGCGACGTGCTGTTAGGACTGTTCCTGTATTACGAAAACTTTGACCGTGAAACGATTCTCCGGAACTTCCGGTTCTACGAACCCCGTACCGTACACGAATCATCCCTGTCACCTTTTGTCCACGCCATTCTGGCTGCCTGGATAGGCGACACGGAAGAAGCCTACCGCCTCTTCCTGCATGCCACGCGCCTGGATCTGGACGACTATAATAATGAGGTACACCAAGGGTTGCACATCACAAGCATGGCGGGAAGTTGGCAGGTCATCGTACGCGGATTTGCGGGAATGAAAATACTGGACGGACAGCTCGACTTCAACCCCATCATCCCCCAAGCGTGGGACAGCTATACATTCAAAGTAAATTTCCGTGGATGCACCCTGCAGATGAAAGTCGAAAAACAGGCGATAAAAATCTCTCTTTTAGAAGGATGTGAGTTGAACATCCGTATCTCCGAAGTTGTTTATAACCTGAAAAAGGGTAAAGATTTGACTGTACCGAGGCAGAAATAAACGATCAACGGTTTTCAACGATGAACGAGGGCTCACCACGGAGGACACAGAGGACACAGAGAAGATTTTCTCTTAAAATAATCCTATAAACAAGAGATTAAAACTCTGTGTCCTCTGTGTCCTCCGTGGTGAGTTCTCGTTCATCGTAACCAAGTCTCGCCACACCCGCCTCAGGTTGTTAATAATATTAAATTATCAAACCGGAAAACTGTTTATAGTTTTTCAGTTTCATATCTTTGCCCCCTCAAAATGAGACTAAACAGACTCTTAATCAATGGGAAATATGAGAAAAAACTATGGATGTATCCTCGCAGCACTTATTCTATTAACGGCTTGCGGACAAAAAAAAGAAGACAATGCGGCAACAGTACGCCCCGTAAAGACGGCCAGGGTAGAGTCCCGGTCGGAAATCAGAAAGGACTTTTCGGGCATTGTAGAAGCTGTAGATTATGTGAAACTGGCCTTCCGCGTGAGCGGACAGATCATCAACCTGCCGGTGGTAGAAGGACAACGGGTCAAAAAAGGACAACTGATTGCGGCCATCGATCCGCGCGACCTGGCCTTACAGTATGCAGCAGACAAATCGGCTTACGAAACCGCCGCTGCCCAAGTGGAACGTAACAAACGATTATTGGCACGGCAGGCTATCTCGGTACAAGAATATGAAATCAGCGTATCGACCTTCCAACAAAAGAAATCGGCTTACGAACTTTCGAGCAACAATATGCGCGACACCAAACTGACCGCCCCTTTCGACGGGTCTATCGAGAAAAGGTTAGTGGAGAACTATCAGCGCGTGAACTCGGGCGAAGGCATTGTGCAGCTGGTCAACACCAAGAAACTGCGCATCAAGTTCACCATCCCCGATGCTTACCTTTATCTGCTCCGTTCCAAAGACCAACACTTCCGCGTGGAGTTCGATACATACCGCGGACACATCTTCAATGCCAAACTGGAGGAATATCTCGACATCTCGACGGACGGTACGGGTATCCCGGTGACGATCACCATCGACGATCCCGCTTTCGACCATGCCCTGTATGAGGTGAAACCGGGTTTCACGTGCAGCATCCGCTTCTCGGCCGATGTAGGTCCGTTCCTGGAAGAAACCATGACGGTAGTGCCCCTGAGTGCCATATTCGGTGAAAGCGAAGGAAACAAAACCTACGTGTGGGTACTGAACGGGAATCAGGTAAACCGCCGTGAAGTAACCGTTTACTCTCCGACGGGAGACGCACAGGCCTTTATCTCGAAAGGACTGAAAGCAGGGGAAACGGTAATAATAGCCGGCGTAACACAACTGGTGGAAGGCGAAACGGTGAAGGAACTGAAATAAGAGTGCCCGCTCAACGCAATAGAAATGAATACGATTCACCACGGAGGCCACAGAGGACACAGAGTTTTAATCTCTTGTTTATAGGATTATTTTAAGAGAAAATCTTCTCTGTGTCCTCTGTGTCCTCCGTGGTGAATCAAACTCAAAACCATATACAATCATGAATTTAGCCAAATATTCATTAGACAATACCAAAGTCATCTACTTTTTTCTGGCTGTATTGCTGATCGGAGGTATCTCCTCTTTCAGCAGCCTGGGCAAGAAGGAAGATGCTCCTTTTGTCATCAAATCGGCCGTCATCATGACGCGCTATCCCGGTGCCGAGCCCGCCGAAGTGGAACGGCTGATCACCGAGCCCATCTCCCGTGAGATACAGAGCATGAGCGGAGTATACAAGATCAAGTCCGAATCCATGTACGGCATTTCCAAAATCACGTTCGAACTGCTCCCCTCGCTACCGGCCTCCTCCATCCCCCAAAAATGGGACGAACTGCGGCGCAAAGTGCTCAACATACAACCCCAATTGCCAAGCGGAGCTTCGGTACCCACAGTATCGGACGACTTCGGTGACGTATTCGGTATCTACTACGGACTGACAGCCGACGACGGATTCAGCTACGAAGAAATGAGGGACTGGGCCGAACGCATCAAGACACAGGTGGTCACTGCCGACGGGGTGATGAAAGTCGCACTGTTCGGCACACAGACCGAGGTGGTGAATATATTCGTCTCGGTGAACAAGCTGGCAGGCATGGGTATCGATCCCAAACAGCTGGCAAGCCTGCTGCAATCGCAGAACCAGATTATCAACACCGGAGAAATCAGCGCCGGCGAACAGCAGTTGCGCATAGTAGCCAACGGTATGTATACCACGGTGGACGACATCCAGAACCAGGTAATCACCACCCGCGCCGGACAGGTAAAACTGGGTGACATCGCCGTCATAGAGAAAGGATACATGGACCCGCCAGGCACCATCATGCGTGTCAATGGCAAACGTGCCATCGGTATCGGCGTATCTACTGACCCGCAACGCGACGTGGTGCTGACGGGTGAGATGGTAGACCAGAAACTGGCCGAACTCCTCCCACTGATGCCTGTGGGACTGAACCTGGAAAGCCTTTATCTTGAAAACGTCATAGCCAAAGAGGCGAACAACGGATTTATCATCAACCTGATTGAGTCGATCCTGATCGTAATTGTCATCATCATGCTGGTGATGGGGATGCGTGCCGGAGTATTGATCGGCTCTTCACTGGTCTTCTCCATCGGAGGTACGCTGCTTATCATGTCCTTCATGGGTGTAGGACTCAACCGTACGTCACTGGCGGGATTTATCATCGCCATGGGTATGCTGGTGGACAACGCCATCGTGGTGACGGACAATGCGCAGATAGCCATCGCCCGCGGAGTGGACCGCCGGAAAGCATTGATCGACGGAGCCACCGGACCACAATGGGGATTGCTGGGAGCCACGTTCATCGCTATCTGCTCGTTCCTGCCGCTTTATCTGGCACCTTCGTCCGTGGCGGAAATCGTGAAGCCGCTTTTCGTCGTACTGGCCATCTCACTGGGATTGAGCTGGGTACTGGCACTGACACAAACCACCGTATTCGGAAACTTTATCCTGAAAGCCAAGGCCAAAAATGCAGGCAAAGATCCGTACGACAAACCGTTCTACCACAAATTCGAAAAGATACTGAGCGTCCTGATCCGGCGCAAAATTGTGACGTTAGGGTCGATGATCGTGCTCTTCATCGTCTCACTGGTGGTGATGGGAATGATGCCGCAAAACTTCTTCCCGTCACTGGACAAGCCCTACTTCCGCGCCGACGTGTTTTATCCGGACGGATATGGGGTGAACGACGTGGCACGGGAGATGAAGAAAGTGGAAGCCCATCTGCAAAAACTGCCGGAAGTGAAAAAAGTATCGATCACCTTCGGAAGCACTCCGCTGCGTTACTACCTGGCGTCTACCTCCGTAGGGCCGAAGCCGAACTTTGCCAATGTATTGGTGGAACTGAACGACAGCAAGTATACCAAAGAGTATGAAGAACAGTTCGACGGTTACATGAAAGCCAACTTTCCGAACGCCATCACCCGTACGAGCCTCTTCAAACTGTCGCCGGCTGTGGATGCAGCCATCGAAATCGGTTTCATCGGGCCCAATGTGGACACGCTGGTGGCACTGACCAACCGGGCACTGGAGATCATGCACCGGAACCCTGACCTTATTAATATACGTAACTCGTGGGGAAATAAAATACCCATCTGGAAACCGATCTACAGCCCGGAACGGGCACAACCCCTGGGAGTCTCCCGCCAAGGCATGGCTCAAAGCATCCAGATCGGGACAAACGGCATGACTCTCGGTGAATTCCGCGAAGGAGACCAGGTGCTGCCGATTCTGCTGAAAGGCAACAGTGTGACGGATTCCTTCCGCATCAACGACCTGCGTACATTACCGGTATTCGGCAACGGGCCGGAAACCACCAGCCTGGAGCAGGTAGTGTCGGAGTTCGACTTCCGCTATCGCTTCTCAAATGTGAAGGACTACAACCGCCAGATGGTGATGATGGCGCAATGCGATCCCCGGAGGGGAGTGAATGCCATCGCGGCCTTCAACCAGATATGGTCGCAGGTGCAAAAAGAGATCAAGGTCCCGGAAGGATACACCCTGAAATACTTCGGCGAACAGGAAAGCCAGGTGGAATCGAACGAAGCTCTGGCAAAAAACCTGCCGCTGACCTTCTTCCTGATGTTCACCACCCTGCTGCTGCTGTTTAAAACCTACCGCAAGCCGACGGTAATCTTGCTGATGCTGCCGCTGATATTTATCGGTATCGTACTGGGATTGCTGCTGTTAGGCAAGTCATTCGACTTCTTCGCCATCCTCGGTTTGCTGGGACTGATCGGTATGAACATCAAAAATGCCATTGTACTGGTGGACCAGATCGACATCGAAAGTCAATCGGGACTCGATCCGCGCGAAGCCGTGATAAAGGCAACCGTCAGCCGTATCGTACCGGTGGCCATGGCTTCGGGTACAACGATCTTAGGTATGCTTCCGTTGCTGTTCGACGCCATGTTCGGCGGAATGGCGGCTACCATCATGGGCGGACTGCTTGTGGCTTCGGCACTGACACTGTTTGTGCTTCCGGTAGCTTATTGCGCCATCCACAGGATTAAGGGATAAAGAAATGAACTAAAATTTAAAAGTATATGATGAAGAATAAACTTATACTTCTGTTTGCATTGGGACTTTGTACACAAGTGCAGGCACAAGCCCCGCATCTGAGCCGTGAGGCATATCGTGACCGTGTGGAAGCTTACAGCCAGGTGCTGAAACAGCAGCATCTGAAATCAATGGCAAGCACGGACGCACGGAAAATAGCCTTTACAGGATTCCTGCCCAAAGTGGACATCTCCGCCGAGGGAACACTGAACCTGAAAGAGATGGACTCCTGGGACGGACCGGCCGGACAATACCGCAACCACACTTATCAAGGGGTATTCGTCGTGTCGCAGCCACTCTATACAGGCGGTGCCCTGCAAGCCCAAAACCGTATAGCCCAAGCTGACGAAAAACTCGATCAGCTGAGCGAAGAGCTGACACGCGACCAGATTCACTATCAGAGTGACGCCTTTTATTGGAACGCCTCTTCAGCCCGTGCCATGCTCAATGCTTCGGCACAATATCAGGAAATCGTAGAGAAACAATATGAAATCATCCAAGACCGTTTTAAAGACGGCGCTATCAGCCGCACCGACCTGCTGATGATTTCGACACGCCGTAAGGAAGCCGAACTTCAATACATCAGCGCACGCCAGAATTATACACTGGCTCTACAGAAACTCAATATCCTGATGGGAGAAGAACCCAACGCTCCCGTAGACAGCCTTTGCTCCATCGGTGTCGTGTGTCCGCCTGTCACCTTGCTCCCACTGGACGATGTACTGCAACGCCGTGCCGACTTTGCCAGCACAGAAGTCAACATCCAGAAAAGCGAGGCGCAACGCAAGGCAGCCCTGAGCCAGTACAATCCGCAAGTAAGCATGTACGTCACCGGCGGATGGGCCACCGCTTCTCCCAACATGGGATATGACGTGAAGTTTACACCCATCGTAGGCATGAGCGTAAATATCCCCGTGCTACGCTGGGGAGCCAGGTTCAAGACCAACCGGCAACAGAAAGCCTACACGGGTATACAGAAGTTGCAGCAAAGCTACGTAGTAGACCAGATCAACCAGGAACTGGCTGCCGCACTGACCAAGCTGCAGGAAACGGAAGAGCAGGTGAAGACAGCCAAAGAAAATAAAGAGCTGGCAGAAGAAAACCTGGACCTGATCACCTTCTCCTACAACGAAGGAAAAGCAAATATGGTCGACGTACTCTCGGCACAACTTTCGTGGACACAGGCACATACCAGCCTGATTAATGCTTACCTGGCAGAGAAAATGGCAGTGGCAGAATACAGAAAGGTTATCAGCGAATAAACGAAAGCTCTATTTTATACAGACAGAGGCTCTATTCCGGGTGAATAGAGCCTCTGTTTCGTATATACGCAGCCTCTATTCTGCCAAAAGTTGACTATTCCAACCACATATACACATAGAAAATCAACATTTTATATAAAAACAAGACACAAAGTAACATAATATACAACTTTTCATTGTATATTGCAGTCACAAACGAACAAGTAAATAATCCTAATCACAAAAATAATGAAAACAACGCATTGGATGATGTACACCCTACTGGGAGCAACACTTGCTTTAACAGCATGTGTTGAGGATGACAAAGACCTCTCACAACCCCAAGAATCGAAAAAAACAACAGACCTAATCATACCGGATGATGCGGACTGGACCACTACAAGGAGTGTCAATCTCTCCATTACTTCGCCCGTGGCAACACGAGTGGCGATTTATACCGACGAATCATGCACCGACGCAAGTTTACTGACAGAACTGCCTGTATCCGAAGTTGCCAAAAACATCCGGCTGGATGTAGCCAAGGCAGACCGGGCATTATACGTACAGTATGCTACAAGCAAAGGGAAAGAAATGATGAACATCCCCCTCAATACGGCTTCTACACGTGCAGAGACCTTGGTCAAACTGCCGGAAAACGTGAGTGGATTTGACACAAACGGAGGAGAGGGTGCATACAGACATCAATGGTATCCCGCAAAAGGAGAAACGGCAACCCTGATGATGGAAGATAACTGGCCCGAAATGGGAGATTATGATTTCAACGATTTCGTTATCTGGTATCACACGCAAGCGACCTTCTTTGACGGCTACAACACAGAGGATAAAGATAAATATGAGGCAGACGGAATTGAATTTGAAATCACTTTCCGTGCAATGGGAGGCTATCTGCCTTATCGCCTGGGACTGCAATTGGACCAAACATCTGCCAAATATATCGACGAAGTGGTCGAAATAAACGGGAACGACCTTGTTAAGATGGAACTTCAGAATCCCGGAAAAGACGCTCCTGCTATCTTCATATTCACCGGCACCGATCAATTACGGAAACAGAATAACGGCGGAACATTCTATAATACCGAAGCTGACCATCAGATAGCAGCCAATGACCTGGTAACGATTAAATACAGATTAAAGATCAACTGCTTCAACAGCTTAGAAAGAGCAAAGGCATTAGGGGCAGCGGCAACCTCAGAAAATCAGAACTTCTTCCTCCAGAAAGAAAGGAACGGAGGACGTGAAATTCACCTGAGAGGTTACGAACCGACTGCTTACTACAGCGATTCATACGCCGGTGAAGCCGGAAACAATATGCGCAGTGACATCAAATATTGCAGTACCGACAATTTCGTGTGGGGTATCAAAGTGCCTGTTAAGCTTGCACATCCACGCGAAAAGAAAGATATCATGGAGGTTTACGGCAAGTTCAGAAGCTGGATCACTAATCCGAATCTCTCACCGGACAGTCCGGACTTCAACGAAAACTGGTTCAAATATCTCGATTCATCTCAAGCAATAAAATAAGCCATCAAACATTTCATACCCTAATCCTATTATTCAAATAGGTATTTGTTTGATTTATTTTTCAGCCTGTCCGGTCATTCCCCCCTTGACTGTGGCAGGCTGAAGTTTTTCTTTATTGATTCTCTTCGCACGAATAGACTATCAGACCCTTAAAAGTTGAACATTTCAACCACTTTTGCCACATTCTTTGCGTGATTTGACAATATATACAATAAGTTTGTATCAGGATTCAAACAGAACACACAGCAAACTTACATGAATATACAATAAAATTATGAAAAGAATGAAAACCGCAATGTACACATTAGCAGGACTAATGTGTCTTTTGACATCTTGTGTAGACGACGACAAAGACCTTTCGGTACCACCCACCGGAAACACCACTGACCTGGTTATACCGGATGGTTTCGACTGGTCTACAACACGCACCGTCACCCTTGCGACCAATGCGCCGCATGCCGTTTCCGCTTCCATCTATCTGGACGAAGCATGTTCCGAACAGATAGCAGACCTTGCGATCCCGGAAGGAGACAACAACACTTCTTTGGAAGTGCCGAGCGCCAATAATGCCATCTGGATCAAATATCCGGTAACCAACGGGGGATACGAGACTCAAAAGATAAGCATCAAGTCAAAAACCCTCACACGAAGTGAATCGCACCGTTGGGAAGCCGACTGCTTGTTTCCGGACAGCGCAACCCCAATAAAAGGGGGTGATTATTCAACACACATATATAAGCCCGCCAAAGATAAATACGGTACACTTATGTTTGAAGACATGTGGCCTGAATTGGGAGACTATGATTTCAACGACTTCGTGATAAACTATCAGACACAAGTGACTTGGGGAATGAATGGCGGTTGGTCTAATAACTATTTGGATATTACCATCAGCCTGAAGCTACGTGCAATGGGAGGGAGTCTGCCATATCGTTTCTGCATCCAATTGCCGGGTAAAGCAACGACCATGCAGGGAAATCTCATTGCTTCCCCGACAATAACCAATAATCAGATCACAGATTTTAACATTGAATCGGCTACCAAAGGCATTGGTGTAGAGTTTCTCGCAAATGCTTCAAGCCCCATATTTGCCTTGACAGGACTTGAAAAACTAAAAGGACCGGACGGAACCCAATTCTACAACACACAAGTTGGTAAATTGATCGCATCCAGTGAGGAAACACCGACTGTCGTTTTTTCATTCAAATTGAGTATAACGCCAGATAACTATAGTTTTATACTTTCTAATTTCTCTTCCTCATACGACTTTGACTATTTCCTCCAGAACCCCGAGAACGGACGTGAAATACACTTCGTCGGATTCAAGCCTACTGAATTATATAAAGGTTATGAAACTGACCGGAAAGAGGCTGGAAAGAACTATTATTGCAATAAAGACGGTTTTGTATGGGCACTGAAAGCACCTGTCGAAATGGGATGGGCAGTAGAGAAACAACAGTTGCTGAAAGTTTATCCACTCTTTAAGAATTGGTTGGAGAGCGGAGGATATGAGTTGGAAAATGCCACACAAGAACTTCAATGGTATAATCACCCCGACATGCGTTTTCCCTACATCAATCCCCAAGAACACTAATCCTTCATCTCAATAGTAAAAATTAGTATCGGTTTTCTAAGGATTGCGCGAAAGTTGTTGGCAGAATTCGCCCTCAAGCCGGCAACTTTCAGAATCACAAATCAGATTAGTTTTTGCCTTCAGCCTGCCCGTTGTCTCATTCCACGGCAGGCTGAAGTTTTTTTATTGCATTTCTTTCTCACCACCAACGAATTTGCTTATCTTTGCACGCAAAGAAAACAAAATCGTATATACACACATGATTCTTTTTTTCAGAACCCCTTCCAAGAGCGTGATTGCCGTAGAGAGCAACCACGAACTTAACGCGAACGACAACAACAAACTCTGCTGGCTTTTTGGTGAAGCCGTGCCGGAAAGTGAAGAAAACCTGCAAGGCTGCTTTGTTGGGCCACGACGTGAGATGATTACTCCATGGAGTACCAACGCAGTAGAAATCACCCAGAACATGGGACTCGAAGGTATCAGCCGTATCGAGGAGTATTTCCCTGTAAAAGATGAAAATGCCGACTATGACCCAATGCTGCAACGCATGTACAAAGGTCTCGACCAAAACGTATTCACGACCAACCGCCAACCGGAAGCCATTATCTATATCGACGATCTGGAAGCCTACAATGAAAAAGAAGGTCTCGCCCTGTCAAAAGAAGAAATGGACTACCTGAAAAAGGTAGAATCGGATCTTGGACGCCGCCTGACTGACTCGGAAGTTTTCGGATTCGCACAAATCAACTCGGAACACTGCCGTCACAAAATCTTTGGCGGAACATTTATCATCGACGGCGTAGAGCAGGAATCGTCCCTCTTCCAGATGATTAAAAAGACTACTCAGGAGAATCCGAACAAAATCATCTCAGCTTACAAAGACAACGTGGCTTTTGCCGAAGGTCCGGTAATTGAACAATTTGCCCCGGCAGACCACTCCAAACCCGATTTCTTCCGGATAAAAGATATCAAAAGCGTCATTTCGCTGAAAGCGGAAACCCATAACTTCCCCACCACAGTAGAACCTTTCAACGGTGCATCGACAGGCACAGGAGGAGAGATCCGCGACCGTATGGGCGGAGGTAAAGGCTCATGGCCGATTGCCGGAACAGCCGTCTACATGACTTCTTATCCACGCACGGAAGAAGGACGCGAATGGGAAGAAATCCTGCCGGTACGCAAATGGTTATACCAGACTCCGGAACAGATCCTGATCAAAGCTTCCAACGGAGCGAGTGATTTTGGCAACAAGTTCGGCCAACCATTGATCTGCGGTTCGGTACTGACTTTTGAACATACGGAAAACAATGAAACTTATGGTTACGACAAAGTAATCATGCTTGCCGGAGGCGTAGGTTACGGCACACAACGCGACTGCCTGAAAGGACAGCCGGAAGCCGGAAACAAAGTAGTAGTGATCGGCGGTGACAATTACCGTATCGGATTGGGCGGCGGTTCGGTTTCGTCGGTAGATACAGGCCGTTACAGCAGCGGTATCGAACTGAATGCCGTACAGCGCGCCAATGCGGAAATGCAGAAACGCGCCAACAATGTGGTTCGTGCCCTTTGCGAAGAGGACGAAAACCCGGTAGTATCTATCCATGACCACGGTTCGGCCGGACACGTAAACTGCCTCTCCGAACTGGTGGAAGAGTGCGGCGGGCTTATTGACATGAGTAAGCTGCCTATCGGTGACAAAACGTTGTCGGCCAAAGAAATTATAGCAAACGAAAGCCAGGAACGCATGGGACTCCTTATTAAAGAAGAGGCCATCGAACACGTACGCCAAATTGCCGAACGTGAACGCGCTCCGATGTACGTGGTAGGTGAAACGACCGGAGATCATCGTTTTGCTTTCCAGCAAGCCGACGGCGTCCGTCCGTTCGACCTGGCCGTAGACCAGATGTTCGGTTCTTCTCCCAAAACTTACATGATAGACAAGACCGTAGAACGTCACTATACAATGCCGGAATATGAAACATCCAAACTTCACGAATATCTGACCCGGGTGTTGCAGCTGGAAGCCGTGGCTTGTAAAGACTGGCTGACTAATAAAGTGGACCGTTCGGTTACGGGTAAAGTAGCCCGCCAGCAGTGCCAGGGAGAAATCCAGTTGCCTTTGAGCGACTGTGGTGTCGTTGCACTCGACTATCGTGGCGAGAAAGGTATCGCTACTTCTATCGGACATGCTCCGCAGGCCGCACTGGCCGATCCGGCAGCAGGTTCCATCCTTTCCGTATCCGAAGCGCTGACCAATCTGGTATGGGCTCCGCTGGCCGAAGGTTTGGACAGCGTATCACTTTCCGCCAACTGGATGTGGCCTTGCCGCTCTCAGGAAGGGGAAGACGCCCGTTTGTATACAGCCGTTAAAGCACTGAGCGATTTCTGCTGTGCATTGCAGATCAATGTTCCGACCGGAAAGGATTCTTTGTCTATGACTCAGAAGTATCCGAATGGAGAGAAAGTAGTTTCTCCGGGAACGGTAATCGTATCAGCCGGCGGTGAGGTTTCGGACGTGAAGAAAGTGGTTTCTCCCGTCCTTGTCAACAATGCCAAAACTACACTCTACCATATCGACTTCAGTTTCGACAGCCTGAAACTGGGCGGCTCGGCATTTGCGCAGTCATTGGGTAAGGTAGGTGACGAAGTGCCTTGTGTACAGGATGCCGAATACTTCCGCGACGCTTTCCTGGCAGTACAGGAGTTGGTGAACAAAGGACTGATTCTTGCCGGACACGACATTTCGGCAGGTGGTCTGATCACTACGCTGCTTGAAATGTGCTTTGCCAACGTAGAAGGTGGCCTGGAAATCGAACTTGACAAGATGAAGGAAACGGATATCGTGAAGATTCTGTTTGCCGAAAACCCGGGTATCGTTATCCAGATCAGCGACAAGCACAAAGACGAAGTGAAGAAAATCCTCGAAGATGCCGGCGTAGGCTTCATCAAGTTGGGTAAACCGACGGACGAACGTCATATTCTGGTAAACAAGGACGGTGCTACTTACCAATTCGGTATAGACTATATGCGTGATGTGTGGTATTCTTCTTCTTACCTGCTCGACCGCAAACAGTCAATGAACGGATGCGCCAAGAAACGTTTTGAGAACTACAAGATGCAACCACTTGAATTCGCATTCATGCCGGGCTTCAAAGGCAAACTGTCTCAATACGGCATCACTCCGGAACGTCGTACTCCGAGCGGTATACGTGCCGCCATCATCCGTGAAAAAGGTACGAATGGCGAACGTGAAATGGCATACTCGCTCTATCTGGCAGGTTTCGACGTGAAGGATGTCACCATGACCGACCTTATCAGCGGACGCGAAACACTGGAAGATGTAAATATGATCGTTTACTGCGGAGGGTTCTCTAACTCAGATGTATTGGGTTCTGCCAAGGGATGGGCCGGAGGTTTCTTGTTCAATCCAAGAGCAAAAGAGGCACTCGATAAGTTCTACGCACGTGAAGACACACTGTCATTGGGTATTTGTAATGGTTGTCAGTTGATGATGGAGCTGGGATTGGTAAATCCGGAACACGAGAAGAAAGGAAAAATGCTGCACAATGAATCACATAAGTTCGAATCGACCTTCATCGGTGTCACTATCCCTACCAACCGCAGCGTTATGTTCGGCTCACTGAGCGGCAGCAAACTGGGTATCTGGGTAGCACACGGAGAAGGAAAATTCTCTCTGCCATACGATGAAGACCAATACAACGTAGTAGCCAAATACTCCTACGACGAATATCCGGGCAACCCGAACGGTTCCGATTATTCGATAGCTGCCTTGGCCAGCACAGACGGCCGCCATCTGGCAATGATGCCTCACCTGGAGCGTGCCATCTTCCCATGGCAAAACGCCAATTATCCCGCCGACCGCGTACACAGCGATCAGGTAACTCCATGGATTGAAGCTTTCGTAAATGCACGTAAGTGGATCGAAGAAAAGACTAAATAACAGGATATGCAACAATAAAGAAGGGCGGGTCTCAAAGTGAGGTCCGCCCTTTTTCGTCATTCAGCGTCCGTAACAAATCCTTTCGTAAAGTTTGCACTTCTCCACTCTTTTTATTAATTTTGTAAAATCATTCGCCCCCCGAAAGAATAATCATTAAAGGATTCCAGCTTGTATGAAAAAAATTCTTTTTCTTCTGCTCTTATTGCCTCTTATGGTCTCTGCACAAACCTACAAATATATCGGTGTAGAGGATGGGTTAAGCAACCGGAGGGTATATTACATCCAAAAAGATAAAAAGGGATATATGTGGTTCCTTACCCATGAAGGTGTGGACAGATATGATGGCAAAGAGTTCAAACGATATAAATTGATGGATAACGGTGAAGAACTGAATTCACTGCTTAACCTGAATTGGCTATATCTGGACCACGAAAATACCTTATGGGAAATAGGAAAGAAAGGAAAGGTGTTCCGTTACGACCCGTTACGGGATGAATTCACACTTGTCTACAAGCTACCGGAAGACGTGGTCAAAGACCGCCCCGCTCCCATCAGCTACAGCTTCATCGACAAGAATAACAACATCTGGCTGTGCAACGATGAATATCTTTATCTATACAACACCCATACGCAGCAAACCCTGCAGATCAGAAATGAAATTGAAGAAGATATCACTGATATCGAACAAATAGACGAAACACATTTCTTTATCGGTACGGAACAAGGCATTCATCACGCCGAACTAAAAAATCGGGCATTGCATCTGCTTCCGTGTGACAAACTGGACAATCTCCCGATACAGATCAACGAACTTTATTTCCACCGCCCTTCACGCAAATTATTCATCGGTACTTTCGAACGCGGCATATATGTCTATGACATGAACACCAAACGAAGTACCCAACCCCGAATGAGCCTGACAGACGTCAGCATCACACGCATAAAGCCACTGAACAATAAGGAACTGCTTGTTGCAACAGACGGTGCAGGAGTATATAAGATAAATGTAAACTCTTATCAGACCACTCCATACATCGTAGCCGACTACAACCAACACAACGAAATGAACGGCAACAACATCCCCGACTTTTATGTGGATGACGAACAGCGCATCTGGCTTGCAAACTATCCAATCGGCATCACGGTACGCAACAACCGCTATTCGGGCTATAACTGGATAAAGCATTCCATTGGCAACAAACAATCACTAATCAATGACCAAGTAAACTCAATCATTGAAGATAGTGACGGAGATTTATGGTATGGTACCAACAATGGAATCAGTTACTACAACTCCGCCAACGGGACATGGCATTCGTTCATGAGTTCCTTCGAAAAGGACGAACGTAATAAGAATCATATCTTCCTTACTTTGTGTGAGGTAGAACCGGGGATCATCTGGGCTGCCGGCTATAGTTCGGGGATTTACCAGATAAACAAACGGACCCTGTCTGTGGAGTATGTTACTCCGTCTTCACTGTATGGAATCAATATCCAGCCGGACAAATATATCCGTTCTATCATGAAAACAGCCAATGGCGATATATGGTCGGGAGGTTATTACAACTTGAAGCGCATCAACTTTAAAAACAGAACTCTCCGCCTGTACCCAAGACTCAACTCCATCACCTCCATTATCGAAAAAGACAGCAAACAGATGTGGATAGGTACGGCAACCGGGCTTTATTTACTCGAGAAAGAATCCGGTAAGTATCAACGCATCGACCTGCCGGTAGAGTCTATGTATATTTATTCGCTGTACCAAGCAAAGAATGGACTTTTATATATCGGGACAAGTGGTTCGGGGCTATTGATATACGATCCGGAAAAGAGAAGCTTCACCCATTACCACAGAGATAACTGTGCGTTGATTTCCAACAATATATACGCAATCCTCTCGGACGCGGATGAAGACATCGTCATGAGTACCGAAAACGGGCTGACCAGTTATTATCCGGCAGAGAAGCTATTCCATAACTGGACCAAGGATCAGGGACTGATGGCCAGTCATTTCAATGCCGGAGCAGGCACGTTGCGTAAAAACGGAAACTTTATATTCGGCAGTTCCGACGGTGCCATCGAATTTAGCCGAACGATGAAGATACCCAGAAAGTATAATTCCAAAATGGTACTCAGCGATCTGAAGATTTTCTACCAGACTGTTTATCCCGGCGAAGAAAGTTCTCCGCTAAATATGGATATTGATGACACCAAGGAGCTGAAACTGAGCTATAGCCAGAATATATTCTCACTCAAAGTATCGTCTATCAACTACGACTATCCGTCGAACATTTTATACTCGTGGAAACTGGAGGGGTTCTACGACCAATGGAGCCGTCCCGGAAATGAAAACATCATTCGCTTTACGAACTTGAGCCCGGGTGAGTACACCCTCCACATCCGTGCGGTATCCAATGAAGACAAACGCGTCGTACTTGAAGAGCGTACCATGGAAATCAGTATTGCCCAACCCATCTGGCTCAGTTTTTGGGCTATGCTGATTTATGCCGTCGTACTGGCGGTGATAGCCATCATTGCCCTACGTATGATCATCCTCCGGAAACAAAGGAAAATATCGGATGAAAAGATCCACTTCTTTATCAATACGGCACATGACATCCGTACTCCGCTGACACTGATCAAAGCTCCGCTCGAAGAGATACGCGAACGGGAAGCATTGACCAAAGACGGTATCAGCAACATGAACACGGCTTTACGAAACGTGAATGCACTGTTGCGCCTCACCACTAACCTTATCAACTTTGAACGGGCAGACGTATACTCGTCGGAACTTTATATTTCGGAATATGAACTGAATACTTACCTGACGGAGACCTTCAATGCGTTCCGTCCATACGCTACCGTGAAACACATCAACTTCACTTATGAAAGCAATTTCCGTTACCTGAATGTATGGATCGACAAAGAAAAGATGGATTCAATCCTGAAAAACATCATCTCGAATGCCTTGAAATATACTCCCGAAAACGGCAGCGTACACATTTACGCTTCCGAAACGAACGATACGTGGAGCGTTGAGGTGAATGATACTGGTATCGGAATCCCTGCCAATGAACAAAAGAAGCTATTCAAGATACATTTCCGGGGAAGCAACGCAATCAACTCCAAAGTGACCGGAAGCGGCATCGGGCTGATGCTTGTATGGAAACTGGTTCATCTGCACAAAGGAAAAATCAACCTTAACAGTGTAGAACATCAGGGTTCGTCTATCAAAGTGACTTTCCCGAAGGATAACAAGCATTTCCATAAAGCACATCTGGCTACCCGCGCACGCGAACTCAGCACGGAGCAAGTACCTCCTGTTTCTCCCGCTGATATTTACGAAAAGGCGAAAAAGCAGCATGACCAGAACCTGCAACGTTTACTGATCGTTGAAGACAATGATGAATTGCGTAATTACCTCACCCACACGTTATCGGATAATTACACCATCCAAACTTGTTCCAATGGCAAAGAGGCACTGACTATCGTAAAAGAGTATATGCCGGAATTGATCATTTCGGATATCATGATGCCGGAAATGCGGGGAGACGAACTTTGCGCCGCCATAAAAAATGACATTGAAACGTCACACATTCCCATCATCCTGCTTACGGCGCTGAATGATGAGAAGAATATCCTGGAAGGACTGAAAATAGGAGCAGACGAATACATAGTCAAGCCGTTCAACATCGGCATTCTGAAAGCAACCGTTGCCAACTTGCTGACAAACCGCGCACTGCTGAAAAGCAAATATGCCAACCTTGAAGTCAGCGAAGAGGAAGAGGCCTCTCCCAATTGTGCAACAGATCTCGACTGGAAATTCATTGCTACGGTCAAGAAGAGTGTCGAAGAAAACATAGACAATCCCGCCTTCAATGTAGATGTACTCTGCAACCTTTTGAATATGAGCCGCACGAGCTTCTATAATAAGCTAAAGGCATTGACCGATCAGGCTCCCGGAGATTATATCAGACTGATCCGCCTGAAACGGGCTGCAACATTATTAAAGACCGGACAACACTCCATCACCGAAATATCCGAGATGACGGGATTCAGTGACGTCAAGTATTTCCGTGAAGTATTTAAGAAACATTTCAATGTGAGTCCCAGCAAGTACTCTAAAGAGGGCGGCAAAGAGGATAAGGAAGAAGACCCACAAGAGTAAGAAAAAAGAGAATAAGAGTAACATATCAAATGAATATTTATCTTGAAGCGTTCGGCATCTTTTTCAAGATTGGTGCCTTTACTATCGGAGGTGGCTATGCCATGGTACCTCTGATAGAAAACGAAATCGTAACCAAACGGAACTGGATTTCCAAGGATGACTTCGTTGATCTGCTTGCCATATCCCAGTCGGCACCGGGCATCCTGGCGGTAAACATTTCCATCTTTATCGGATATAAACTGCGCGGTATACGCGGAAGCCTTGTAACTGCCCTTGGAACGGTGCTCCCGTCGTTTATCATCATACTGGCCATTGCCATGTTTTTCCATAACTTCAAAGATAACCCCATCGTAGAACGTATCTTCAAGGGTATCCGCCCGGCAGTGGTCGCACTGATTGCGGCACCCACTTTCAGTATGGCGAAATCTGCCAAAGTCAACCGGTATACAATCTGGATTCCGGTTGTTTCTGCCCTGCTTATCTGGTTACTGGGCTTCTCTCCTATCTGGATTATTATCGCGGCAGGCGTAGGTGGCTTTTGCTGGGGAAAATGGAAACAGTCACATCGCTAATCATCCACTTTGACATTTAAACATTATGATCTACCTGCAACTCTTTTATACATTCTTCAAGATCGGACTATTTGGCTTCGGAGGCGGATATGCCATGCTCTCAATGATTCAGGGTGAAGTCGTGACACGCTATGACTGGGTTAGCACTCAGGAGTTTACCGACATTGTAGCCATCAGTCAATCCACTCCCGGACCTATTGGTATCAATGCCGCCACTTATGTGGGTTTTACGGCTACGGGCAGTGTCTGGGGATCTGTCATCGCCACGTTTGCAGTAGTGCTCCCCTCTTTTATCCTGATGCTCACCATCAGTAAGTTTTTTCTGAAATACCAAAAACATCCTGCCGTAGAAGCTGTTTTCAGCGGACTCCGCCCTGCTGTGGTAGGACTGCTGGCGTCGGCAGCACTGGTCTTGATGAATACGGAGAATTTCGGTTCACCGACAGGGGATACTTATACATTTGTAATCAGCATTATCATCTTCTTAGTGGCCTTTATCGGAACGAAAAAGTACAATGCCAACCCGATTCTGATGATTATTGCCTGCGGAATAGCAGGACTGATATTATATTAGGAGAGGATTGATGAACCACAGGATGACACATTGATGAACCACAGAGTTTTCAGACAAAAGAACATAAGAACAAATAAAGAATAGCCTGTTCTTTTGTTCTTATGTCTAAAAAAAAGCTCTGTGTTACTCTGTGGTGAACTACTTTATAATTTCACCTTCTTACTTACCGATTTCGATTCATTGTGCAAGCGGTCGAGTGCTGTCACAACATAACGGTATTTGGTCTTTCCGTCATCGTAGGGAAGTTTATAGAAATTGTTTCGGGTAATGGCAACGATATGCGAAGCGTCATCAATGTTCACTTTCTCTTTTCCATCAAAACGGTAAACCACATATTGCACGGCACGGTCCATCTCGTCTTTTGCTTTCGGAGCAGTCCAGAAAAGCATATAGCCATCTTCCGTCCACACTTTTTTCACTTTACGCACCTTGCCCGGAGCCTTATCGTCCATAAAATCGAAGACAGGAACCAGAGCAGGATACTTATGATACTCTTGCACAAGTGCGTCCCGATACTTCCCGGCATTTTCCACCACAGCGCTTGCCGGCCATTGGCAACTTCCGCCGATAGTCTGATAAGCTCTTTCCAGAGCCATCTTGCGAGGCAACTGATTGATGGACGGATTTTTCGGATCGGCATTCTGAACCGTATTCATTACGGATTGGCCGATGAACAAAGGACGGTTCTCCGTATTCTTTGCCCACCACTTCACCAAGGTTTCATAATCGGCAGCGGGATGACCTATCTGCCAGTATATCTGCGGGATATTATAATCCACCCAGCCATTACGCGCCCAGAGCAATACATCGGCATACAGGTCATCGTAATTCTGCAAACCATTTGTTTTACTACCCAACGGATCGTTCTTCTCGTTACGGTAAATACCGAACGGACTGATACCGAATTTCACCCAGGGTTTCAAGCCACGGATGGTTTCATGAATCTTCTGGATCAGTATGTTCACGTTGCTTCGGCGCCAGTCGGCACGGTTGGTGAATCCTCCGCCGTAACGGGCAAAGCTCGCATCATCGGGGAAGTCGACACCCTTTGCCGGATAAGGATAAAAGTAGTCGTCCATATGGATGGCATCCACATCGTAACGCGAAACAATGTCTGCCACCACCATACAGATGTGACGGCGGCTCTCGGGCAATGCCGGATCAAAATACAATTGATTATTGTAGGTGACAAACCATTCAGGATGGATATTGTACAGGTGATTGGCTGCCAGTTCACTCTTGAGCGATGTCTTTACCCGGTAAGGGTTGATCCACGCATGGAACTCCATTCCCCGTTTATGGCATTCGTCAATCATAAACTGCATCGGGTCCCAATAAGGCGAAGGCGCCTGTCCCTGCACACCGGTCAGGAAACGGCTCCACGGCTCCAATTGCGAAGCATACAAGGCATCCGCTTCGGGGCGCACCTGAAATATGATTGCATTGATACCTGCTCCCTGCAAAGAGTTGAGCTGATCAATGAGTGTCTGTTTCAGCTTCTCGGTAGGTATGCCACGGAACTGACCATTCACTGCCTGTATCCACGCTCCGCGGAATTCTCTCTTCGGATAAGGGCTTTGTTGTTGGATTTGTGCCCCCACTCCTGTTGCAAGGAAGAGAGCTAAAAGAAGAATCAATTTTCTCAGGTTCATAATCGGTTTCATAAAAATGTGGTGCAAAGATACAATTTTGCTCCTCATTTGCAACGGCTAAGCGAGCAATTCACTATTCGCAAGGTGTTTTTAAGATAAAAGTTCCTTTCTCTGTTAGGTTAAACGTTTCCGACTCGTTATCTTTGCAGTCCAAGTAACGAAAACGCTTATGACTGACAGTAAATACATCTCCATAAAGGGGGCCAGAGTCAACAATCTGAAGAATATTGACGTAAACATTCCCCGCAATAAACTGGTGGTGATAACCGGCCTTTCCGGTTCCGGAAAATCATCGCTTGCTTTCGACACCCTCTATGCCGAGGGACAGCGCCGCTATGTAGAAAGCCTCAGCAGTTATGCCCGCCAGTTCCTGGGCCGAATGAGCAAACCGGAATGTGACTTTATCAAAGGGATTCCGCCTGCCATCGCCATCGAACAGAAGGTAAACAGCCGCAACCCGCGCTCCACGGTGGGTACTTCGACCGAAATCTACGAGTACCTGCGCCTGCTTTATGCCCGTGTGGGCAAAACCTACAGCCCTGTCAGCGGTGAAGAAGTGAAAAAACACTCCATCGAGGACATTGTAAACTGCATGCTCTCATATCCCGAAGGAACCCGCTACACGGTGTTGACGCAGATTTTCCTGCACGACGGACGCACACTTGAACAGCAATTGGAGATCGACCAGAAACAAGGTTTCAACCGTCTTGAAGTGAACGGTGAGATGGTGCGTATCGACGAATACGCTGCCGGCAAAGACGACGTAGTCTACCTTCTCGTCGACCGAATGACGGTGGCAACAACCAAGGATGCCGTCAGCCGCCTGACCGACTCGGCCGAAACAGCCATGTACGAAGGCAATGGCATGTGTATGCTTCGCTTTTATCAACCGGACGGATCGACCCGGCTTCACACCTTCAGCACCAAGTTCGAGGCCGACGGCATCATATTTGAAGAACCGAACGACCAGATGTTTTCGTTCAACTCACCGATCGGTGCCTGTCCGGTATGCGAAGGATTCGGCAAGGTAATCGGCATCGACGAACATCTGGTAGTGCCCAACCGTTCGTTGTCGGTCTACGACGGAGCCATCGTCTGCTGGCGGGGCGAGAAGATGGGTGAATGGCGCGAAGAACTGATTCACAATGCAGAAAAATTCAACTTCCCGATTTTCACCCCTTACTACGAGCTGACCGATGAACAGCGCCGGGTGTTGTGGGAAGGAAACCAATATTTCCACGGCATCAACGACTTTTTCAAGATGCTTGAAGAGAACCAGTACAAAATTCAATATCGTGTGATGCTGGCACGCTATCGTGGAAAGACGCTTTGTCCGAAATGCCACGGTACCCGCCTGAAACCCGAAGCGGGATACGTGCGCGTAGGTGGAAAAAACATCTCGGAACTGGTGGACCTGCCCATCACCGAATTGCAGAAGTTCTTCGATTCGCTTGAACTGAACGAACACGACCAAGCCGTGGCACGCCGCATCCTGACAGAGATCAACAGCCGCATCCGTTTCCTGATCGATGTGGGATTGGGGTATCTCACCCTGAACCGGCTCAGTAATTCGCTCTCGGGCGGCGAAAGCCAGCGCATCAACCTGGCCACTTCGCTGGGAAGCAGTCTGGTGGGCAGTCTCTACATCCTCGACGAACCCAGTATCGGGCTTCACAGCCGGGATACGGACCGCCTGATCCACGTACTCCGCCAACTCCAACAGTTGGGCAATACGGTAGTGGTGGTGGAACATGACGAAGAGATCATACGTGCAGCGGACTACATCATCGACATCGGCCCGAATGCCGGCCGGCTGGGCGGACAGGTAGTCTACCAGGGGGATATGAAAGATTTACAGAAAGGCAGCAACAGTTACACTGTGAAATACCTGCTGGGCGAGGAAAACATTCCCGTACCGGAACACCGCCGCCCGTGGAACAACTATATCGAGATAAAAGGTGCCCGCGAAAACAACCTGAAAGGAGTAGACGTACGCTTCCCACTCAATGTGATGACCGTCGTAACAGGGGTCAGCGGATCGGGAAAGAGCACACTGGTACGTGACATCTTCTACCGGGCGCTGAAGCGTGAACTGGACGAATGCACTGAACGCCCGGGTGAGTTTGCATCCATCGGAGGCGACCTGCGCAACCTGCGCAACGTGGAGTTTGTCGATCAGAACCCCATCGGTAAGTCCTCCCGTTCGAATCCGGTAACCTACATCAAAGCATACGACGAAATCCGTAAGCTCTGGGCAGATCAGCCACTGGCCAAGCAGATGGGCTATACGGCAGGCTATTTCAGCTTTAACAACGAGGGCGGACGCTGCGAAGAGTGCAAAGGCGACGGAACCATCACAGTGGAGATGCAGTTCATGGCCGACCTGGTGCTGGAGTGTGAATCATGCCACGGCAAACGCTTCAAAGCCGATACGCTGGAAGTGAAGTTCCAAGATAAAAACATTTATGACGTACTGGAGATGACGGTCAACCAAGCCATCGAGTTCTTCACGGAACACGGGCAAAAGAAGATCGTAAAGAAGCTGATCCCCCTGCAGGATGTCGGTTTGGGATATATCAAGCTGGGACAATCATCGTCCACCCTCTCGGGAGGAGAGAACCAACGCGTGAAACTGGCTTATTATCTGAGTCAGGAGAAAGCGGATCCAACTTTGTTCATCTTCGACGAACCGACCACCGGACTGCACTTCCACGATATACGCAAGCTGCTCGACGCATTTGATGCGCTGATCCGTCGCGGACACTCCATCGTGATCATCGAGCACAACATGGATGTCATAAAATGTGCCGATTACGTGATAGACCTCGGACCGGAGGGCGGAGACAAAGGCGGTAATATTGTGGCAGTCGGGACACCGGAAGAGGTGGCTGCCTGTGCGGCAAGTTATACGGGACAGTTCCTACAAGAAAAGCTTAATACACTGTAGTTCAAGCTAATTAGAGAGCTTCAAATAGGTTTAAAGGAGCCCCCGTTGGTTTAAAACCAACGGGGGCTCCTTTAAAATGCGACAATCAGAAGTAGAATCCGAAGCCTACTTTCAGTCCGAACTTCGACAAATCACTGTCTTTGAAACTCAAATCATAATAGACAGCCGGTTCGATGGTAACAGTCCGTGTCAGGAAAAACGCATAGCCAGCCTCCGCACCGAAGGCAAAGTCGGTCGTGTCTCCTACTTTCCAGTTATAGCGGTTCATCTTCAACCCGGCCCCCAGATAAATGCCGCACTTATCGAAATAATATCTGCCACCCACGCCCAGTGTGTATTTATCTTCCGGTTTGCTCCAATTGGCTCCGGCCGTGAGCATCAGCGCCACATTGTCCACCAGGAAAGCACCGCCTTGCGCCTGCAATCCGAACTGGGTTTTCTCAGACTTGCTGTACGAAAGTCCAAGTCCCGTCACCGAGGGATTCACAATCCACTTTCCTTTCTCAAACTGTGCCTGTGCCGTCACTGAAACGACAAGCAGACATACGATCCACATTAATTTCTTCATAACGTTTCTACTTTTTCAGGTTATTCATATGTTCTTCCTCCCGGCGGCGCTGCTGCATCTGTTCTTTTTTTCTCAGCACCAGCCAAAGAACCAGAACAATGACATACGAAGCAGCCAGGGTGAGATATTTCTCCGTGTCGCTCACCTCATGATTGCGAGGTAGCAGATAAGCCGCTGTTGCAGATACATAGATCAGCAAGGCGACAGTAACCCAGGTTGACTTTTTTACTTTCTTCATCTTTATACGAATATCGAGTTTATTTTTTATACGAGTATCAAATCCCTTTTTTCCAAACAATAAACCAAACGGCTCCAATCAGTGTACAAACACCTCCTGCCACATACGAAACCCAATGTGACAGTCCTAATCCTTCGGGGGCGATGCAGATATAAGTGGAACAGACAGCTGTCATAAACAGAGCGGGAACCAATGTCAAACCATACCACTTGCGGGTACGTGCCAAGTAGACTGTGATGGCCCAGAGAGTAAAGACCGATAAGGTCTGGTTGGCCCAGGCAAAATAGCGCCAGATCATGTCAAACCCGTCTTTATCACGCAAACTGTAAAGCAACAGCCCGATGGCGGCAACGAACATCGGCACACAAATATACAAACGGCGACGAATGCTTTTTTGTTCCAGTTTCAGGAAATCGGCTACGATCAGGCGTGCCGAACGAAACGCGGTGTCGCCCGACGTAATAGGCGCCGCAATCACTCCCAGAATGGCAAGCACCCCACCTACCGCACCGAGCCAACCTTTCGTTATGGTGTCTACAATGACAGAAGCATTGTT
Source organism: Bacteroides sp. HF-4919 (assembly GCF_018860125.1). Lineage (NCBI taxonomy): Bacteria > Pseudomonadati > Bacteroidota > Bacteroidia > Bacteroidales > Bacteroidaceae > Bacteroides > Bacteroides sp. HF-4919. The sequence goes on along the minus strand of NZ_JAHKNF010000005.1, from coordinate 89,247 downwards.
CTCTTCCATACCGTGTTCACGATAAAAATAAGTCGCGGCGGCAGCCCAGATCAGCGCCACGATACCCTCGGTAATCATGGCACCATAAAAGACAGGACGTCCATGACGCTCGGAAGTCATGCAACGTGCCATCAGCGGGCTTTGGGTAGCATGAAATCCGGAGATGGCTCCACAGGCAATACTGACAAACATAATCGGGAAAATGGGTAACGCTGCTGCATCCGGATTAGTATTCTGTAAGCCGTCCCACAACTCCGGGATGACCGGATGATAAACATAAAGCATCACCAGGATACCCACCGCCATAAACAACAAAGCTGCAGCGAACAAGGGATATATCTTTCCGATGATTTTATCGACCGGAAGCAGAGTGGCAAGAATATAATAGATGAACACCACAATGATCCAGAAAGTAGTGTCGAGACTGTCGGGAGTCAACTTCGCCAGCAGTCCTGCCGGTCCCGCCACAAAGACCGCACCTACCAGAATCATCAGGACAACGGTAAAACCCCGCATCACCTGCTTGGTAGTCATCCCCAGATAACGGCCGACAATTTCAGGCAAGCTCTCACCACCATTACGCAGAGAGAGCATTCCAGCGAAATAATCGTGTGTAGCACCGGCAAAGATACTTCCCAATACAATCCACAAATAGGAAGCGGTACCAAACTTCGCCCCCATAATTGCGCCAAAGATGGGACCGAGACCGGCTATGTTTAAAAATTGAATCATAAAGATTTTCCAAGTAGGAAGGGGAATATAATCCACTCCATCGGCATGTGTCAGTGCCGGGGTCTTTCGGTCGTCGGGGCCAAAGACACGCTCCACCAATCGTCCGTAAATGAAGTAGCCTGCAACCAATGCCAGCAGGCAAATTGTAAATGTAATCATGGCGTGTTGAATTGTTAATCAGCGCAAATGTAACATAATCTGTCGAAACTACACAACTTTACAAAGGGTTTTGCTAACTTTGCGGACTTCTGTTCACCACGGAAGGCAGTTTAAAAGACGTTTCACCGCAGATTACACAGATTAATACGAATTAATACGGATTGATACGGATTCTTTAACCGGATTCTCAATGAAATAAATTATCAATCTGTGTTAATCCGTGTAATCTGTAGTGAACATCAAAACCATTATATTTATGAATACCATCTATAAAAGCCATAACGACTCTTTCTCAGTGAAAAAGAGAGCCGGAAGAGGAACATCCCTCCTCTTTCTTTTTCTCCTCTCCTTACTTCCGCTCCATGCGCAGACCTCCCCGAAACACGAGGTACGGGCTGCCTGGATCACTGCCGTCTACGGACTGGACTGGCCACGCACCAAAGCAACCACTCCCGCAGGCATCCGGCGGCAGAAGGAGGAGCTGATCGACATCCTCGACCGCCTGAAAGAAGCCAACTTCAATACAGTCCTTTTCCAGACACGTACCCGTGGAGATGTACTCTACCGTTCGGACATTGAACCTTTTAACTCCATACTGACCGGCAAGGTCGGCGGCGATCCCGGATACGACCCTTTGGCCTTCGCCATCGAAGAGTGCCACAAACGGGGTATGGAGTGTCATGCCTGGATGGTGACCATCCCACTTGGAGGCAAGAGACACGTAGCCTCACTCGGCAAACAATCGGTAACCAAACGCCAGCGGGACATCTGCGTACCTTATAAAAACGAATATTTCCTCAACCCCGGACATCCCGCCACCAAAGAGTATCTGATGAAGTTGGTACGTGAAGTGGTCAGCCGCTACGACGTGGACGGAGTTCACTTCGACTACCTCCGCTATCCCGAAAACGCGCCCCGCTTCCCGGACAGTTACGACTTCCGCCGCTACGGTAAAGGACGTTCGCTGGCACAATGGCGCCGTGACAACCTGACGGACATTGTGCGTTACATCTATAACGGAGTGAAAGCCATGAAGCCCTGGGTGAAGGTGAGCACCTGCCCGGTAGGAAAATACCGTGACACCTCACGATACTCCTCCAAAGGCTGGAATGCTTTTTTCACCGTTTACCAGGATCCGCAGGGATGGCTGGGCGAAGGCATTCAAGACCAGATCTACCCGATGATGTATTTCCGCGGCAACGGCTTCTACCCCTTTGCGCTCGACTGGCAGGAGCAAAGCAACGGACGCCACATCGTGCCCGGGCTGGGAATCTACTTCCTTCATCCCGACGAGGGTAACTGGACCTCCGAAGAAGTGGAACGCCAGATACATTTCATCCGCGCCAACCACTTGGCAGGCGAAGCGCATTATCGGGTAAAGTACCTGATGGACAATACCCAGGAAGTATACGACATCCTCCGGGAGCAGTTCTATCAATATCCGGCACTGCAACCGCCCATGCCGTGGATCGACAACGCGGCTCCTACCGCACCGTCGGAACTAAATGTAGTTTCCACCGGCGACGGATATACCCGGCTCAGCTGGAAAGCTGCCACGGATAATGACAGGCAGAATGCACCGATGTACATAATTTACGCTTCGGACACCTATCCGGTGGACATTACGAACCCGGAAAACATTCTCGTACAAAACCTGCGGGACACGCACTACACCTATGCTCCCATCCGTCCGTGGATGGCCCGGAAATATTTTGCCGTCACGGCAGTGGACCGCTGCGGGAATGAAAGTGAGGCATGCAGATAGCACGTCTCAGTCCTCCACAAGGATATATGCCCGGTAACGGCTCGTCTTCAGGACGGGGACCAATGGCAGATACCCCTTCACCACCCTGCCGTCTTCCGTATGCAGCGGGTGCCCGGTCTTCATCGCATTGTGTTCCTGCAATGCCTGCCCGTCGGATGGATAATAAGAGACACGAAACACCCCCGAAGCCCCGGATTGTACATAACGGTCGTATATCAGGCGGGACACAAGCCCCATATTCATGCGCAAATTGATTTCCACACAAGGATGGATGCGAAACTCCGGAAGAGCCCCGGACCGGCAAATCATCATATCCACCCCCAGATAACCGGCATATTCATTCCCTAAAGAGGCGGACAACTCTTTTTCCAACTCCTTTTGAATCCGGAACAAAGCATCCACAGGCACGTAAGCCGACAATCGCCGTTCGATCTCCGCGTCGGACAGCAGACAGTTGCCTTCATAAGCTCCACCGACATTGGTGTGAAACAAAGAATATCCGGCAAAACGAACCTTCCCCTCCCCATCGGAGCAGAACTCCATCGCAAAATCTTCCACCTTATTATATATAGGTTCGCCAACAACGCCTCCCTCCCGGTCTATGATCCGGGCACACCAGCGCTCTATAAGAGGAGTGAACTCTCCCTTACACCAGTTCAGTCCCTTACCGCTTCCGGACAAGGGCGCTTTGAGCAGACAGCATTCCCGATCCTCTATAAATGTACGGCAATCGGACAAAGTCGTCAGGTAGAAAGACTCTCCGCAAAACCTTTCATCCACTTGCAGATGTGGCAACAGCTTCACAGCCTGCGACCGATGGGAGAGGTTGCGCAACCGCTCCATCTCGCCCACCGAAGGAAGAACAGCATCGGATATCCCCAACGAAAGCAAACGCTTCCGGAGTGCCGGATTCCATCCCCAGGGAATTACCGAACGAACGTCAGAAAAATCCTCTGCCTGAGTCCTTAAGGAAACAGGGAGTGGAAAAAGCCGGAGCATCTCTTCCAGAAAAGGCTGGTTATAAGCAGACGGAGCAAGCACACTGCACTCCCCGTCCGCAAACCATATCGGGAGCAGCGCCAACTCTTCTGCCATCTTGCGGGCAGAAGCAGGCGCCATATAATTGGTCTCACCACTGGCGAGAGCCAGATCCTGATCCGGATTAAACAGGTAAAGAAGGTTTGTCATTACAATCAATCATTTAAAAACAGGAAGTGCCATTAATCTTGTCAAACGGATGGTCTACTGTCCTTTTGTTTCCATTTCCGGTTTTTCACTTACAAGCCTTTGGGATACAAAGAGGCAACCGGCCGAAAAACCGATAAGTTTCCCGCAAATATATGCACAAAAACGCACATAAAGCCGGATAAACCGTCACTTTCTGCCGGGCAAAGGCTCACTTACTCCCGGGCAAAGGCTCTGCTATCCCCAGAGGGTGTGTCGGAATTCACCACAGAGGACACAGAGGACACAGAGTAACATAGAGTGAATTTTAAGTTATTGACCATCAATATTCTTATTCTGTGATAATCTGTGTAATCTGTGGTGAAAAGAATTTTGCCCCCCCCAAAGCAACGATTGATTATCCGCAAACAAAGGCTCTTCTCCCCTTCCCCGACTCTATTTCCTCTCTCCCAGCGAAGCATTTCAAACTAACAAAAGAAACCCTTTTTCAAACAAATACCGGCAAAAACTACCGAAAACAAAAAACAATGTTTATATTTGCAAGCAAACACTGAAGTAGACAAGCAAAAGCATAATTGCCCGATTGAACTGGCTGCGTTTTTTCAGAAGCAGCTTGCCGTTGACCCGAAATAACGCCTCTACCACCTATTAGGAATACCGTTTTGACAAAATGAAGCAAAAGATAAACTTGCTAAACGAAACTACAATTTTGCTATCTCTACTTTGCAATTTCTAAAAAAAGGCTTATATTTGCCCCCCGAAAAACCCAAGAAAAGAGATGGAAACATTCTACCGCACACATGCCTACCTTGTTGAGCACACCAATGCCCCGGTCCGCCGCGACTTAATGGACGAAATAAACTGGAGTGACCGACTGATTGGTATCAAAGGAACACGTGGCGTGGGAAAAACCACTTTCCTGCTTCAATACGCCAAAGAGAAATTCGGAACCGACCGTTCATGCCTCTTTATCAACATGAACAATTTCTATTTCTCCGGACACAGTATCGTCGACTTCGCCAATGAATTCCAAAAACGGGGCGGAAAGGTATTGCTGATCGACCAAGTATTCAAGCATCCCGACTGGAGCCGCGAATTGCGTATGTGCTACGACCGTTTCCCCAATCTGAAAATTGTATTCACCGGTTCATCCGTCATGCGCCTCAAAGAAGAGAATCTGGAGTTGCGCGACATTGTGAAGAGCTACAACCTCCGGGGCTTTTCGTTCCGCGAATTTCTGAACCTGCAAACAGGCATGAAATTCCGCCATTATACACTCGAAGAGATATTAAGCAGCCACGAACAGATAGCCAAGGGAGTACTTTCAAAGGTCCGCCCGTTGGATTATTTTCAAGACTACCTCCACCACGGTTTCTACCCCTTCTTCCTTGAGAAACGCAATTTCTCGGAGAATCTGCTCAAAACCATGAACATGATGGTAGAAGTAGATATCCTGCTTATTAAACAAATTGAGCTGAAATATCTCTCAAAGATAAAAAAATTATTATATTTGTTGGCTGTAGACGGGCCGAAGGCCCCAAACGTAAGCCAATTGGCAAGCGACATACAAACATCACGCGCCACGGTGATGAATTACATCAAATATCTGGCCGACGCACGACTGATCAACCTGGTCTATCCCAAAGGGGAAGAATTCCCCAAGAAACCATCGAAGATTATGCTGCACAACCCCAATCTGATGTATTCCATCTACCCTGTAAAGGTGGAAGAACAAGATGTGCTGGACACTTTCTTTGTAAACACGATGTGGAAAGACCATAAAGTGCACAAAGGTGACAAAAACACCTCGTTCATGGTAGACGAAGTGATGCCTTTCAAGATATGCTGCGAAGGGGCGAAGATCAAGAACAACCCCGGAGTGACGTATGCTTTGCATAAGGCCGAAATTGGCCGTGGCAACCAGATACCTCTCTGGATGTTCGGTTTTTTATATTAACATCTAATCTCAGTCATTATGGATTACGAAAAGCTTGAACAACTGAAACGCCTCCACGACAGCGGAGCGTTGAACGATGAAGAATTTGAAAAAGAAAAGAAAAAGATATTGGATGAAGAAGATGCGGGTAAACCCACAACCGTACTCCCCATGGGACTGACGGAAAATACTTATCTGGCACTGATGAACTTCGCCATGTTCATACCGTATGTAGGCTGGATTGCCCCCATTGTACTTTGGATCATGGGCAAAGAAAGTTCCGCACCCGTCAACCGCCAAGGTAAATACATCCTGAACTGGTACATCAGCTGGTTTCTGTACGGCATCGTGCTGACGGTACTCTTCATCATATTCATGTTCAGCGGCATAGTATCCATAAGCGATATGAATTATGAAAACGACCAGAGTTCTCCATTGGCGGTCCTCTTGGGCATATTCGGCGGAGGAGCCGGAATTCTGCTTCTCCTGATACTCGGAGTAGGCTGTTTCCTGTGTCTGCTGTTCCCTATCATCGGAGGCATCAAAGGGCTGAACGGAAAAACATGGAAGTATCCGCTTTCCATACCGTTTTTGAAATAAACAAATAAATTACTTACTTAAATATTATTTTTAGTTATGACTAAACAGAAGAAATTCATCACATGTGATGGTAACCAGGCTGCTGCGCATATCTCGTATATGTTTTCAGAAGTAGCTGCCATTTACCCCATCACTCCTTCTTCTACGATGGCTGAATACGTAGACGAATGGGCTGCCGCAGGACGTAAGAACATCTTCGGCGAAACAGTATTGGTACAGGAAATGCAATCTGAAGGTGGTGCGGCAGGTGCTGTTCACGGTTCTCTTCAGGCCGGTGCACTGACTACTACTTACACTGCTTCTCAGGGTCTTCTTTTGATGATCCCGAACATGTATAAGATTGCCGGTGAGTTCCTGCCTTGCGTATTCCACGTATCGGCCCGTACACTGGCTTCTCACGCACTGTGTATCTTCGGTGACCATCAGGACGTAATGTCTGCACGCCAGACAGGTTTCGCCATGTTGGCTGAAGGCTCTGTACAGGAAGTGATGGACTTGGCCGGTGTTGCACACCTTGCCACAATCAAAGCCCGCGTTCCTTTCATGAACTTCTTCGACGGTTTCCGTACTTCACACGAAATCCAGAAGATCGAAATGCTGGAAAACGAGGACCTCGCTCCGCTGGTTGACCAGGAAGCTCTTGCTGAATTCCGTGCCCGTGCGCTGAACCCGATGAATCCGGTTGCCCGTGGTATGGCCGAAAACCCTGACCACTTCTTCCAGCACCGCGAATCATGCAACAACTACTATGACGCTGTTCCTGCCATCGTTGAGGAATACATGAACGAGATTTCCAAGATCACAGGACGCAAATACGGTTTGTTCGACTACTACGGAGCCGAAGATGCAGAACGCGTAATCATCGCCATGGGTTCTGTAACCGAAGCTGCCCGCGAAGCTATCGACTACCTGACCAGCCAGGGCGAGAAAGTAGGTTTGGTTGCAGTTCACCTGTACCGTCCGTTCTCTGCCAAACATTTCATGGCTGCCGTACCTAAGACTGCCAAAACAATCGCAGTACTCGATCGTACAAAAGAACCGGGTGCTAACGGCGAACCTCTGTATCTGGATGTTAAAGACTGCTTCTATGGCACAGAAAATGCTCCGGTTATCGTAGGTGGTCGTTACGGTCTGGGTTCTAAAGACACTACTCCTGCCCAGATCATCGCCGTATTCAAGAATCTGGCTATGCCGATGCCGAAAAACCACTTTACTATCGGTATCGTAGACGACGTAACTTTCACATCTCTTCCTCAGGAAGCAGAAATCGCTTTGGGCGGCGACAGCATGTTCGAAGCTAAATTCTACGGTTTGGGTGCTGACGGTACGGTAGGTGCCAACAAAAACTCAGTGAAGATTATCGGTGACAACACTGATAAACACTGTCAGGCCTACTTCTCTTATGACTCTAAGAAGTCAGGAGGTTTCACTTGCTCTCACCTGCGCTTCGGTGACGACCCTATCCGTTCTACTTATCTGGTAAACACTCCGAACTTTGTGGCTTGCCACGTTCAGGCTTACCTGCATATGTATGACGTAACCCGTGGTTTGCGTAAGAACGGTTCGTTCTTGCTGAACACCATCTGGGAAGGCGAAGAACTGGCAAAGAACCTGCCTAACAAAGTGAAGAAATACTTTGCACAGAACAACATCTCTGTATATTATATCAACGCAACCCAGATTGCACAGGAAATCGGTTTGGGCAACCGCACCAACACCATCCTCCAGTCTGCTTTCTTCCGTATCACAGGCGTGATCCCCGTAGACCAGGCTGTAGAACAGATGAAGAAATTCATCGTGAAATCTTACGGTAAGAAGGGTGAAGACGTTGTGAACAAGAACTACGCAGCTGTTGACCGCGGTGGCGAATACAAGACTTTGGCTGTTGACCCGGCTTGGGCTAACCTGCCGGATGATGCTAAAGTTGAAAACAACGACCCGGCATTCATCAACGAAGTGGTTCGTCCGATCAACGCTCAGGACGGAGACCTGTTGCCTGTATCTGCATTCAAGGGCATCGAAGACGGAACCTGGTATCAAGGTACTTCGAAATACGAAAAACGCGGTGTAGCTGCTTTCGTACCGGAATGGAACGCAGAAAACTGTATCCAGTGTAACAAGTGTGCTTACGTTTGTCCTCACGCTTCTATCCGTCCGTTTGTACTCGACGCAGAAGAGCAGAAAGGTGCAAGCTTCGAACAACTGAAAGCTGTAGGCAAAGCATTCGACGGCATGACATTCCGTATCCAGGTTGACGTTCTCGACTGTCTGGGTTGCGGTAACTGTGCCGACATCTGTCCGGGCAACCCGAAGAAGGGTGGCAAGGCTCTGACTATGAAACACCTTGAAAGCCAGTTGGCTCAGGCTGATAACTGGACTTACTGTGCAGACAACGTGAAGAGCAAACAACACTTGGTAGACATCAAGGCTAACGTGAAGAACTCTCAGTTCGCTACTCCATTGTTCGAATTCTCGGGAGCTTGCTCAGGTTGCGGTGAAACTCCGTATGTGAAACTGATTTCTCAGTTGTACGGTGATCGCGAAATGGTTGCCAACGCTACCGGATGTTCTTCTATCTACTCAGGTTCAGTACCTTCAACTCCATATACAACAAACGCAAAAGGACACGGTCCGGCTTGGGCTAACTCACTGTTTGAAGACTTCTGCGAATTTGGTCTGGGTATGGAACTGGCTAACGAAAAGATGCGTGCACGTATCGTGAAGTTATTCAACGAAATCCTGGCAGCCGACAATGCTCCGGCTGAAGCTAAGGAAGTATTGAAAGCATGGATTGAAAACATGTACGATGCAGACAAGACCAAAGAACTGGCTCCGCAGATCGAAGCAATCATCGAACAAGGTATTGCGGCAGGTTGCCCGATCAGCAAAGAACTGAAAGGTCTGACTCAATACTTGGTTAAACGCAGCCAGTGGATCATCGGTGGTGACGGTGCTTCTTACGATATCGGTTACGGTGGTCTCGACCACGTTATCGCTTCGGGTAAGGACGTTAACATTCTGGTTCTGGATACAGAGGTTTACTCTAACACAGGTGGTCAGTCTTCTAAAGCCACTCCGGTGGGCGCCATCGCTAAATTTGCCGCTTCCGGTAAACGCGTACGTAAGAAAGACCTCGGCCTGATGGCTACTACATACGGTTATGTATATGTTGCACAGATCGCTATGGGTGCTGACCAGGCTCAGACTCTGAAAGCTATCCGCGAAGCTGAAGCATATCCCGGACCGTCACTCATCATCGCTTACGCTCCGTGTATCAACCACGGTCTGAAAGCCGGTATGGGTAAGAGCCAGGAAGAAGAAGACAAGGCTGTTAAGTGCGGTTACTGGCACTTGTGGCGTTACAACCCGGCGCTGGAGGCTGAAGGCAAGAATCCGTTCACGCTGGATAGCAAAGAACCGAACTGGGATGACTTCAAAGGCTTCCTGAAAGGCGAAGTTCGTTACGCATCGGTTATGAAACAGTATCCTGCAGAAGCAGAAGAACTGTTCCAGGCTGCCGAGGACAACGCTAAGTGGCGTTACAACAACTACAAGCGTCTGGCCAACCAGGCTTGGGGTGTTGCTGAATGATCTTTGATCAGATAATATAACTCTCAAAGGGGGAAGGGACTAAAATAGGTTCTTTTCCCCTTTTTTGCCAAATAGAAATGAATAGGTTTCACCACAGATTACACAGATTAACACAGAACTCTTAATTCGATATATTGACGAGATAAATTATCAATCTGTGTTAATCCGTGTAATCTGTGGTGACCCCCAAACGGAATAATTATGAACATAACCATACGACCAACCCGACTTGAAGAACTCGACCAAGTGATGCCATTCTACGAACGTGCCCGCCGCTTTATGGCTGCCAATGGCAATGCCAACCAGTGGATCAACGGATACCCCGCTTCCGACGACATCCGGCAGGACATCGAAAACGGGGACAGTTATGTATTTGTAAATGAAAACGGGGAGTTGGAAGGTTGCTTTACCTTCATCCGGGGAGAGGACCCCAACTATAAAGTTATCAAAGACGGCGCTTGGCTCAACGATGCCCCTTACGGGGTAATCCATCGCATCGCATCCGGCGGACGGGTAAAGGGATTGATGGACTTATGCCTGGAATGGTGTTCGTCCCACTGTCCGAACCTGCGTGTAGACACTCACCGTGACAATAAAGTTCTCCAAAACATTCTCTTGAAAAACGGTTTCACCTATTGTGGCATCATTTATGTGAAGAACGGTACGGAACGGCTTGCCTACCAACGCACCGCCGTTACCCGATAGACAGAACTCAGAAGTTGGATTCCCGGACACACATATACCGCTTATGATTCAGGAATCCAGCTTTCTATCAGTTCCCGGTGTTCATCACGCCATTTTCGGACAAGGTCTTCTTCGTCCATCCGTGCATCTTTCAATGCTTTCATCAACGAACTGATCTCTTCTGTAGTGAATTTAATATTGCTGAAAAACTTTGCCGCAAAAGGATCTTTCTCCGTAAATCCTTTCCATCCGACGACATAGATAGATTCCACATTCCCATAAGTACCTTTCGGATCATGCAGGAACTTCAGGGGATAGCGGTCGAACATCCAATGCGGTGTCCATCCGGTGATGACGATCCACGATTCTTTATCCATGGCTTTCTGCAAGGAAGCCAACATGGTAGAGCTACTGGAAGTAAGCAACTTATATCCATTGAGCCCATAGTCCGCAATAGCCTTATCCGTAGTTTTCATAATGCCCGCTCCGGCATCGATCCCGACAATCTCAGAAGAGAATTGCCCTTTATGGGAAGCGAGTTCTCCGATTGAGTCGATACTGACGTACTGAGGCACTACCAACCCGACCCTTGCACTGTCATATACCTCACCGATAAACTCGATCTGATCGCCATACTGACCCATGTAGTCTTTCATCGTCACAGGCAGCCAGGCATCCATAAACACATCCGCTTTCCGACGCGAAACCGACGCGAAGATGGGGGCCACATCCGCATTGAGCAGTTCTACCTCATACCCCTGCTCTTCCAGCACCACTTTGGCCAGATGACTCATGGCAATGCCCTCCAGCCAGTTGGCATAGGCGATGCTTATCTTCTTTTTCCCGGTATCCGGGTTACAGGCCGTACACATCACGGCCAGTAACAACAACAAACTTCCTATTATCCTATATTTCCGCATATCGATTCTTTCTCCTTTCTATTTTTTGTTCTTACGACGAACCATCCCTTGGGTAATCCGGTCCAAAATAATTGCCAGTATCACAACCGCTATACCTCCTTCAAAGCCCAAACCGATTTTCATCTGGGTAATACCCTTCAGAACGATTTCGCCCAAGCCGCCTGCCGCAATCATAGCTGCAATGACAACCATAGAAAGAGACATCATAATCGTCTGGTTCACTCCGGTCAGGATAGTGGGCAAGGCCAGAGGCAACTGCACTTTATAAAGCAGCTGCCACCGGGTGGCCCCGAACGAACGCGAAGCCTCTACCACGTTCTTCGGTACCTGGCGAATGCCAAGTCCCGTCAGCCGAATCACCGGAGGCATTGCAAAGATGATGGTGGCAAACACTCCCGGCACCACTCCCAGCCCGAAAAACAGGACGGCAGGTATCAGGTAGACAAAGGCAGGCATGGTCTGCATCAGGTCCAGTATGGGGTGTATCACTTTCTCCGCACGGTTACTGTTTGCCGTCCACACCCCGATGGGCCCCCCCACGATAAGGGCGAGACAGGTAGATGACAGCACCAGTGCCAATGTCTGCATGGTGGCCTCCCAAAAGCCCATACCGTAGATAAGCAGCAACCCTAAAAGGGTGAAAACCGCCACCCCGCGCCCGGCTTTCATCCATGCCAACAACACCATTGCAGCAATGGTCAGATAAAAGGGGATACCAAACAAGATATGCTGAAACCCATTGATAAAACTGCCGATGCCCAGATTCAGCGCATCGAAAAAAGCGGAGAAGTGTATCATCATCCAGTTGATGAGTTCTTCAATATATTGTCCTATGTTGATCATAATTCTATTGCATTTTGAATGATTTCATTGATTTCCTGTTTGTTCTTTCCGGTCACTTCGAAAATGAGCGATGACAAGGGGACGACTCCCTGAAATTCACGGCCTTCGTTCACTACCCAGATAGGCGAATTGGTTTTGGTCATCAGCGGCAGGATGTCTTCCAATATCGTATCTCCCAGCACCGAATGCACTTCTTCGCGAACGACCGACTCTATTGACTTCACCTGCTCTTTACGCAACCGGAGCAAATCCTTTAAACGCACCTCTCCCACCAACACATTGTTTGCATCTACCACAGGCAACACGGTCAGATTATGTTCGAACATTTTACGGATCAGAACTTCCGGCCCTTCTTTCTTCAACCGGGCCACGAGGGGTTTATCAACCATCACCGAAGAGGCAGTAATGATCTTGCTACGATCCACACTCTCCACGAAGCGTTCCACATAAGCATTCGCCGGCTCTGTCAGAATCTCCTCCGAAGTACCTACCTGCACCACTTCCCCATCCTTCATGATGGCAATCCGGTCGCCCAGCTTGATGGCTTCATTCAAATCGTGAGTAATAAACACAATGGTCTTTTTCATTTTAGACTGTAAAGTCAGCAATTCATCCTGCATTTGTATACGGATCAAAGGATCGAGGGCAGAAAAAGCTTCATCCATCAGCAGCACTTCAGGATCGTTGGCCAGAGCACGGGCCAGCCCGACGCGTTGCTGCATCCCGCCGGACAGTTCGCCGACCATCTGATTCTCGTAACCTTTCAAACCCACCAACTGCATACTTTCCATCGCTCTGTGCTCACGTTCCTGTTTTTTCACTCCTTGCAGCTCCAGCCCGAAAGCTATGTTATGCAACACCGAACGATGGGGCAACAGTCCGAAATGCTGGAACACCATAGCCAGTTCTTTTCTCCGAATACGGAGCAGCTCTTTATCGGTAACATTCGAAATATCTCTTCCATTGATGATTACCTCACCGGAAGTAGGTTTTATCAATCGGTTGATACAACGCAGCAAAGTGGATTTCCCACTCCCCGAAAGTCCCATAATCACAAATATCTCTCCCTCCCGGACAGAGAGGTTTGCATCTTTTACGGCAACCGTGCATCCGGTTTCCTTTAAGATCTCACTCTTGCTCTTTCCTTCTTTCAACATACGCAAAGCATGCTGCTTGTCGTTGCCAAAAATGAGATACAAGTCTTTAATCGTTATTTTACTCATACATAATAGGGTTTAGATTATTAAAAAACGGACCGGGCGGCCTACACACACGAAAACAAACACTTCTTTATAGTAAAAAAGTTGATACCGGAAAACAACGGTTGTGTTGTTCCCCCGGTCAAATATGATTTCTTAACCCGGTTATTACAGACAGGATTCCTGTCAACAGATAGTTACTATATCCCGAAAGTCAAATTCACATCCATACACAGGTATTACCCAAAGATGTGTGTACGGACAATTAAATAAACAAGCCGAGCGTTCAAATAGTTCATCACATTATTTTCGATGAACACGCCGCATGTACATAAACTGCCACAAGAAAGCCGGCATCACCCCACTCAAATACTGTCGCTCTTCCACCTGTGAAGTTTAAGGTCGACACAACCGTTTTTTCGGAATGAAACACCTTCATCGGACAACAGTTGCCGTTGTTCATCCCATCCGGGCACCAATCGTCCTATAGCATTGACTACCCGATGACAAGGAAGGCTTAAACCGGCAGGTACCTGCTTCAATGCACGCCCCACCATACGTGAATATTGCGGCATCTCGAGCAAAGCGGCAATATCACCATAAGTAACAACGCTACCGGCAGGAATTTCACGCACGACACTGTATACTTCATTGCAAAAAGTTTCGGACAAATTAGATTTATTTTCTTTATAATCTTTCATGGGTGTATCGCTTTTATGCAGCAGGTTCTTTTATAATCCGCTTCTTTTTAAAAACTCCGTCGGGCTTTCACCGAACTGTTCTTTGTAGCATTTCGTAAAGTAGGAAGGTGACGTAAAACCCACTTCATATCCAACCTCTGCTATCGTCATGTCCGAAGAGGCCAGCAGCGAAGCCGCTTTCTTAAGCCGTGCCATGCGAAGCAGTTCGTTCGGCGCAAAATTGGTGAGCGACTTGATCTTCCGGTAGAGCTGAACACGGCTCAGCCCCATCTCCTTGCCCAAATCTTCCACATTCAATTCCGAATCACCCATCTTTGCTTCAATCAGCGACTTGAACCGTTCGACAAAATCTTTATCCATATCGCAGATATCCTCTTTGGCCAATGTCTGCCGGTCGCCAAAGAACTGCTTCATGCGCCGTCGTGACTCAATCAGATTGCGGATACGGGTCAGCAGCAACTGCGAACTGAAAGGCTTGGAAATATAAGAATCGGCTCCACCGGCATATCCCTGAATACGCTGCTCGTCAAGCGAACAAGCTGTCAGCAGGATCACGGGAATGTGGCAGGTCTGCAATTCCCCCTTCAACCGCCGACAACATTCGATACCATCAATCCCCGGCATCATCACATCGGAGATGATGACATCGGGAACATACTTCATCGCTTTACGGATTCCTTCGGTCCCGTCCGCAGCTTCGATGACGGAGTACTCCGAATTGAGCAATGTGTGCACATAAGCACGGATGTCAGCATTGTCGTCGATCACAAGTACAGAAGGTTTGGACGGATCATTGAAGTTCTCCGCTTCATCCTCCCGGAGCAGGTTATCCACCTGGTCCGGAGCAGATGCCTCCACCGGAGCAGATGCCACGCCGGTCTCCGCTTCGCATGTCCGCACCGGCAAATCGACGATAAAGACAGTTCCCTGCCGTTCGTCGCTCTCCACCTCGATGATTCCGCCATGTATCTCGACAAACGCTTTTACCAGTGCCAGCCCGATACCGGAACCGGTATGATGCCTGTCGATCTTATAGAAACGGTCGAAGATGCTGCGGATATGTTCTGCCGAAATCAGACTCCCGGTATTGGCGACTGTAAAACGGAAGAAAGGAGTGCCCTCTTTCTGCAAAGCCGAAAGCCGGACAGTGACTTTACCATTCTCGGGGGTAAACTTGAACGCATTGCCCAACAGATTGAAGTAGATACGCTCCATCTTCTCAGCATCCGCCAGAGTGTGGTAATCGGCACCGGGCATGCTGTCGAACGAAAAATGGATATGCTTCCGCCGGGCGGCTGCCTGAAACGAATCGTTCCACTCTCCGAAGCACTGCAACAGATTGAGCGGGACCGGGGTAAACTCCATCTTTCCCGTCTCATATTTGCGAAAATCGAGTATCTGATTGACCAGACGCAACAGGATCTGTACGTTGCGCTGCACCAGCAACAACATCCTGCGCCGGTCACCCTCCAATGACGGGTCGGCCAACAACTGCTCCACCGGATCGGCAACCAGAGTGAGAGGGGTGCGGAAGTCATGTGAAATGTTGGTAAAGAAAACCAGTTTGGCATGTGTGGCTTCCTCCAGTTGATGGGAAAGTTCTATCAGTTGGTCTCTCTGCTCTTCCAGTTGCTCCTTCTGGCGGGAAAGTTCCCGGTACAGGCGATTCTTGGAACGGAGAGATTTATACACGACAATCAGCAATCCGACGATCAACAACAGGATGACAAAGCCCCCATACAGCACCACCTGCTGCGTGGCCACCCGCGAAAGATACGTCCCTACCCGGCTGTTGAGCGTCTCGATTTTTCCATCCAACTCGCTGATATGGGCTGTCTGCAATTCCATCACGTGCGCATTTACCGCGTCAACTACTGCTGTCTTCAGTTTTGTCTCCCGTTTAAAAGGTTTCTTTTGTAGAATATCCATCGCCAGCTGAACCACCTTGTCTCCTTCGGTGGGATAAATGAAGGTAGCATCCAGCACGCTGTCCAGTACCAGTTCCACTCCGTTACCCTTGCCGGGCAGAGCATCGATACCTACAAACAGCATCTCCTCCTCACGTCCCAGACGTCTGGCGGCCTGATAAGCACCGGCGGCCATACGGTCGTTCATCCCATACACGGCATCAATCTCCGGAAAACACTGCAAGAGAGAATCCATCTTTATTTCGGCAGGCTGCCTCAACCAACCCGCATCCTCCCGGGCAAGCAAGGTGATGCCCGGATACTGGCTGATGGCACTCATAAAGCCTTGGTGACGTTCGATGGCAGGAGTGGAACCGACAAGTCCGCTCAGTTCGACTACTTTTCCACGCCCCTTCAGGCGATGGGCTATGTAATTGCCGACGGCTTTGCCCAACTCGTAATTGTCGGCTCCGATGTATGCGGTATATTTATCGGAAAGTATCCTGCGATCCACCATAATCACCGGAATACCTCTATCGAAAGCTTCCTCCACAACGGGAGTGAGAGCCATTCCCTCGTTGGCAGCCACAATAAGCAAGTCTACCTTCTGCCGGATGAAGTGACGTATATCTTCTATCTGTCGCCGGCTGTCGTCATTCGCCGTACGCGTCTCTACCTCTACGCCTCCGTAAAATAAGGCTTCGCGCTGTATCTCGTCATTCATCTTATGCCGCCAGGTATCATCGCTGCATTGCGACACGCCGATGACGTACCGGGGAGCATCATGGCTACACGAGACAAGCAGTCCCGACAAAACCAGCCCAAGTAAGAAAAGTACACGTTTCATGGTTGGTTATTACATAAAAGGTTCCGGAGGCAAATATAACAATTTCCCCCCGAAATCTTCCATCCGATTGGTTTAAAACCAAGACGGATGTGTGTCAAAACTCACCACAGAGGACACAGAGTAACACAGAGATGATTTTAAATCGTTGGTTATTAAAAAGACTCTGTGATACTCCGTGATACTCTGTGGTGAAAAGAGTTATGACACATCCCCACGACTCTATCAACCAATCAATAACCCTATATAAACCAACACATTAATCATCTAAACGATTTCTCAGAGCATCCGGTAGTACGGGCATCGCACCGCTCTGTGTACACACGTAAGCCGACACTTCCACTGCCAGTTTGTGTGCCTCGGGTATACTCTTTCCTTTCAGAACAGATGAGCAGAAAGCTGCCGTGAACGAGTCACCTGCCCCCACGGTATCGGCAACCGGCACTTTCGGGGTTTCCTGGAAAGAGACCGCACCGGGGGTAAATACATAACTACCGTTCGTACCGCATGTCAGGATCAGCATCTTCAGGTTGTACTTGGCCAACAGAATCCAGCATTTATCCTGAAGGTCGATGCCCGGATAGCCGAACATACGGCTGATGGTAACCAGCTCCTCATCGTTAATCTTCAGCACGTTACACTTCAGGAAAGATTCGCGCAACACTTCCCTGGTATAGAAACTTTGGCGAAGATTGATATCGAATATTTTCAACTGTCCGTCCATGTCGGGCATGGTGTCGAGGAAACGGTTGATGGTGGCGCGGCTCACCTCGTTGCGCTGTGCCAGCGAACCGAAACATACGGCCCGCGTGTTCAGTGCCAAACGCTTCAAATCGTCCGTGAAGGGGATATTGTCCCATGCTACGCCTTCCTTAATATCATAACACGGCACTCCTTCACCGTCAAGAGTCACCTGCACGGTTCCTGTCGGATAATTGACCCGCTCAAGCTGGTGCTTCAACTGTTTTTCCCGGAATACTTCCAGAATTTCATCCCCCAGCTCGTCATTTCCCACCGCACTGACCACACGGCTGTCAAAGCCAAACTGCGACACATGATAAGCAAAATTAGCCGGGGCTCCCCCGATTTTCTTTCCTTCGGGCAGCACATCCCAAAGTGCTTCGCCCATTCCTACGATTATATTGTTCATGGCATGAATTGGGAAGCCTCACCTCAGGAAGGTGTGTCGGAACTCGTATTCACCATAGATTACACAGATAAATATCCATTAGCTATCAACAGATTAAGTTCTCTCTGTGAAACTCTGTGGTGAATTATAACACACCCTCAAGGTTACCGCTTCATTATGGTTATTAAATAAATTACTTTCTGATTCTCAATGTATAGAACATCAGATAGAGTACCCCGACCGTCATCACGGCCACGGCTCCGCTCTGTCCCACTGCATCCGAAGCCACTCCCATTGCCAGCGGGAAGATGGTTCCTCCGAAAAGTCCCATAATCATCAGGCCGGAAACCTCGTTCTTCTTGCCCGGCATATAAAGTAATGCCTGCGAGAAGATGATAGGAAATACATTGGAATTTCCAAACCCGATCAGGGCGATACAAACGTAAATCATCGTCTGATCCTGGAAAATAAACAACCCTGCCATAGCCGCCAGCATACACAACACGCTGATGGCGAAGAAGGTTTTGGCTGCCATCTTCTGCAAAACAAATGCCCCCAGAAAACAACCTGCCGTACGGAAGATGAAGTAGAGACTGGTTGCAAACCCGGCATCTGCCAGAGTCATGCCCAGACGTTCCATCAAAATCTTCGGTGCTGTGGTATTGGTGCCGACATCGATCCCGACATGGCACATAATGCCCAGAAACGAGAGCAGGATGAAAGGTTTGCCCAGCAAAGCCAGACACTGCCCGAAAGTGGAGGGCTTACCCTCTTCAGGCTCCTCGGTGATCTGCGTGGCATTGAGCATCAGGATGGCAGCGACTGCCACCACCATGTAGATGGGGAACAGTACCCGCCAGCCTAAATCGAAGGTAGGGATAGCCTGCGTAGCTCCCCACATAGCGATGTAAGGGGCAAGGAAAGAGGCAATGGCCTTTACGAACTGCCCGAAAGTAAGGGTGCTTGCCAGGCGTTCACCGCTCACGATGTTGGAAAGCAGCGGATTGAGTGATGTCTGCATCAGTGCGTTGCCGATTCCGAGCAACGAGAAAGAAACCAACATCAGCAGATAGCTGTCGCCAAAGACAGGCAGCAGCAACGATGCAAAGGTGATCAGCAGACTAAGCAACACGGTCTTTTTACGCCCGATGCGGTTCATCAGCATTCCCGTAGGCACCGAGAAGATCAGAAACCAGAAGAACACGAGCGACGGAAAGATATTTGCCTGTGAATCCGTCAGTCCTAAATCTGCTTTCACATAGTTGGAGGCAATGCCCACCAAGTCTACGAATCCCATGGCGAAGAAGCAGAGCATCACCGGGATAAGTTTCATGTAAGAGTTGTTTTTGGTATTTTCCATGATATGTTAATTTAAAAAAAGCAGATTTAAGCTACAGCCTGTACACCTTGCACTGGCTGACCTTGAAAGCTCCCCCACGGCTGTAGAAACTCATCTGGTTATAGGGAGTTGTGGGGAATATCAGGTTTGTCATGGCAATCTTTCCACCGTTCAGAAAGATTTCCACCGAACATTTATCAACAAAGATATCCAGTTTATAGCTGTCGGCCTTCTTCACCGGAGCCCAGGTACCCAAGGCAAAATCGTCCACATAGTTGATGGAGTTCTGCTTCCGACGGTCGTGTGCCTCGATGGCATGAGGGGCGCTGTCCTTTCCGAAATCTACAATGCCGCTCTTAGTGCGGTCCATCACCAGTTTCTTCTCCGGAAGGCTGATATAGATATCTACATTCTCCCCTTTCTCATTGAACAGTTTCAGTCCCATGATTTCCGCCGAACCGGCAGCCAATTCCAGCTCTATCTCGTAAGCTCCCCGGTTATCGGCCAGCAGTGAATCCACATGATAGGCGTCCGCCACCTCAAAGGCCGGGATCTCCCGCGACTCCTTACGCAACGACTTCGTCTCTTCCACCGGAGCGGCAGCCATATAGATATCTCCATCCTGAGTATAAAGGCTCAGTTCGCGAGGCAACGCATTGGCACTACGGAACTGGCGGGTAGGCACAATATTGGCATACTGCCAGTTGCTCATCCAAGGCACGGCAATCGTACGGTCACCCGTATTCGAGAAGCAGACAGTCGCATAGTGATCTTTTCCCCAGTCGAGCCACTTCACCGTTTCCGGCCTATTGTCGCAAACAAATTTCTCGCCGTCAAAATCACCTATAAAGTACTGAGTGGCACTTCCACCGAAGTAGCATCCCGGATTCACGTTGACTATCAACGCCCATTTCTTATGATTCGGATCACCGTCCACCGGAAGTTCCACCATATCGGGACACTCGAACTGACTGGGCTGAACACCGTAGCCTTCGCCCCAACCGCTCATATACGTCCAGTCCTTCAAGTTCAGTGACGAATAGAAACGCATCTCTTTATCGGCCGATACCACCATCACCCACTTCTGATCCGGAGCATACCAGAACACTTTCGGATCGCGAAAGTCCTTCAATCCGTCAAACGGAGTCAGGATGGGGTTCTTTTCATATTTGGTAAACGTACGACCGTTATCGGTGCTGTAAGCCATACACTGTATCTGTCCGTTCTTGTCACTGGCCGAGGTATAGAAAGAAACGATGGTACCTGCGCCGTAACCGGCTGTATTGGCATCGTCCACCACCGAACTTCCGGAGAAGATATGCCCTAACGTATCGCGGGCAAGCGCCGGTTCCAGATGTTCCCAGTGTACCAGATCCTTACTTACCGAATGCCCCCAGTGCATGTTGCCCCACATAGAGCCGTAAGGGTTATACTGATAGAACAGATGATATTCGCCATCCTTGTATACCAGCCCGTTGGCATCGTTCATCCATCCGTAAAGCGGAGTATGATGATAGACAGGACGATACTTGTCCGTATTGGCGGTATCAAACGTATCCGAGAGTTTGAGCTCTTTCCAGCACAAAGCGTCTTTGGGCAGGTGGCGGATGCGCACAGCTACTTTTTTCTCTCCTTCAGGTAAGGCATACGGGACGAAATAGTCCACTTTCTCCCTCGACAGGCGCACGTCCATCTCTACCGGAACGGAATCCGAAGCGATGCAGATCTGCGCTTCGGGAGTCTTCTCCTCGACAGGCAAAAGTAAATACTGCGTAGGATTTGTAATATGGATTACGGTAAGGCTGTCGCCTTCTTGTTCAATGGTCATTTTAGTTTGTGAGCTTTGGCAAGACGAAATTCCGAGAGAGAAAGCCAAAGCGCCGATCACTCCTCTACTTACATTCATAAAAGTTGTTTTCATGATAACAAGGTGTTTTTTATTAGTAATGTAATAGCTGTGTTTACTGATGGCAAAGATAGCGGAGATATCTGCCACCGGCTATTAATTTTGTTTCAAATTGTATAACGATTGATACCAAAGCCCCGTCAGAAGCGGATGCTGGCCGCAAACTCCACGGTAAACGGACGAATATAGCTGCCCGCCATCCAATGGCCGTTATAGGATGCCGCGTCTTTTTTGTCCACCAGTTCGGCACCGGCAATACTTCCTTTGGCTCCGGTCTGATTGAGGAAATTAACGACTGTGGCGCTCAATGCGAGATGTTTGTTCACCGTCCAGTTGATGCCCCCGAAAGTCTCCCAACGCCCGTTGAAGTAGTAAGCGTTTTTAATGTTGGCGTACGTCTTGCTGAAATAGCGGAAGCTGGCCCAGACTCTGAGGTCGTTCGTAATGTTGTAGCTGGGATCGAGCTCGACGAGCACTTTCGGAATCTCCGTCACAATATTTCCCGTGGCATTGATTTCACCTATCGTACCGTCCTTGAAAGTCACACTCGTTTCATATTTCTTGTAAGTCGGGCTTTGGTAGGTAAACAGGAAATGGAAGTTGAAGCCTTTGAACGGTTTGATCACTGCATCCGTCGTCCAGCCGATGGTCTTGATGTCATAACTCAACGGAGCGGCAAGAATCTCGGTCCGGTCGTTCGGGTTAATCAGATTGAGCGTCGAGTTATTGTTTGTTTTCGAGATGTAGGAGAACAGAGAAGTCAGGCTGATCCAGTCCGTGTTATAATAGACCCCGGCACGTCCCAGGGGAACGGATATTTTATCGGTATTGGGCATAGTGGCAGGTGAAAAGTTCGACAAACCGGGACGCTGTGTGTTGTAAGTGAAGTCGGCGGTGAAACCGAACTCCCGGGTCAGTTTATAGGTAGCGGCGGCGGTGAAGGCCATGTTCATCCAGTCGTAGTCGAAAGGGCGGGGTGTAATCCCGACTCCTTTATCGGATACGGCGCCCAGATAATAATCTGCGAAACGGCCTACGGCATTTCCTTCTGCGTCATACACAGCCGCATTCTCTCCTTCCAGATGCTGCCATTCCAGGCGTGTACCATAATATACATTCCATTGGGGAGAAATATCCCAGTCGTGGGTGGCATAAACAGCTAACTTGTTTTCGTGCCCTTTGTAGTATTCCGAAGCATTCTTATTGAAATCGTAGTACACGCCGTCCGTATTCCCCTCACGCACCAGACGTTCGGGGTACTCTTCTACCGTATGGTCATACATGGTTGTGTTCGAAGCATAATCCACTTTGTAGTGCCATTCGTTCACACCGAGCCTCCAGGTCATATTGCGATATTGGCGTGAAAGTTCGGAAGTGGCGAAGAACTCGTCAATCGTACCCCGGTTAAAGCAAGACATACGGCTTTGCACATATCCTTCATACGGTTTCAACGTACCGTCCGTTCCTTTCAGAAAATAGCCGGCGGAGGCATCCTTCTGCTCCATGGCCATCGGGGTCTGATAGACATACGAACCCAAGGCATGATCATACTTCAGGTTAACCTTCCAGCTCAGGCCGTTGTCCCAAGTGTAGGTATTGAGCAAAGTCAACTGGTTTCCTTTATTCAGAGTGGCATCATAAAGATTGGTCTTTTTCAGCTCTCCCGTACGCATATCACGATAAACCATTTCTCCCGTGGCAGGCAGGTAAGAACTTGTTCCGAGGCTGAATCCCGGTATTTCTTTCACGCTGCCGTCTCCAACATAGATGAAAGGAGCGGAAGTCGTTTCATTACTCGGCCAACGGCTGTTGCTGTAGTGATAGATGGCCGATAGCTGTCCGCGCCCCTCGCTGTAATTCTTGGTCAAGGCTGCTTTATAGATTTGAGTGCGGTCCTGATTGGAAGTAAAGCGCAGTTTAAAACTGCCCGGGTCAAAGTTCTGGTAGACACTTCCGCTATAAAACCAGCCTTTCCCCATACCACCGCTGATATTGGCATCGAACTGCTGCTTGCCAAAGTGGTTGGTGCTGTAATTGACGATTCCACGGAATTTCTCAGTTCCCAACTGAGTAAAAGAGTTTACGGCATAGCCGATGTTTCCGGTAGTAATAGCGGTTTCGGAGATTTTGAGCAGTCCGACGTGTCCGAGACTGCTGTCTCCACGCCAGTGAGTATTTACGTTATGCGGATTAGAGGTATAGACTACAGGGAGTCCGTTTTCGAGTACGTTTACGTCTCCACCCGGCAGGCCGATAGAGATTTCGCGGGGACCGTTGGCGCTCGAAGCGTTCAGCATAACGTTGCGATTGCCTTCTTCTTTCGATCCGGATGGTGTCCGGGAAGATTCTTTCTTTTCTTGTGCGGTTGTGAAGCCGGCCATCAGCAAGCAAGCCAGCAGCCAGACAGCTCTTTTTTTGTTCTTCGTCATGGTACTTAAATTTTTTAGTTGATTGAGATTGTTTTGATGCCGCAAAGGAACGCGGAATCCCATTTCTCAACTAAAAGATTTGTTTCAAAGGCTGCAAAATTTGTTTCGTCAGCCAATCATACATTGTATATCAGCAATTTACAAAACAAGAAAAGAGGCTTTTAAGAATAATAAAAACAGAGTAATCCTCTTCTTACTTCAATTGGTTGATAGCAAGAGCGGATAAAGGGAAGCTGTCAGATACGCAAAATCACTTTCCCTTTCCTTCCAGCAGATCTGCGATCTTCTGCTTCAGGTTTAGTTTCAACATTTCATCAGGACGCAACTCGATCTCTAAACTGATCTTTGCACTTCCCACTTTAAACGGAGACTCTTCGTCCGTAGCAAGGGCATGCTCCCTTTTTATGGAATATAGAACAGCGAAATCATAATCCAGCGCCAACGACAGACTATACAGTGTATCCGTATCGATGCTCTTTCGTGTCAGCAGATAGTCCACACTCTGTGGCCTCACCTCCAACCTACGGGCAAGTTCGGCTTTGGTCACCTGCCTTTCGGCCATGACCTGTTTTATCACTTCACCTATGTATACATTACTCTTCTTCATATTCCAAATACCGTTCAGTCGTCCCACATGCCAATCACGTAAAAAATCCCCGACAGCCGTCACGGACACCGGGGAGGTATAAATAAATGGACTTATTTATTTATAAAATCACCCACCCGGCCGAGAGGCCGGATGGAGATAGAGGTCAAAATTTAAATCCGATCTTAAACGTCGGAGCCGCCAAAACACTGTAGTTGTGGCTATCTGCCGACAGATCGCCAAGACCGGCTTGCGGATTATACGTAGTCTTGTTGTACGTATAAGCAAACGGATCGATCTGTGCACCGATGTAAAGGGCAGGAAGAACATAGTAATCGACACCGACAGTCAGGGCGCCACGAAGATTCCAGCTCTCGGCAACAGATTTGCCCATAGAGGTCTCTTCATCATACTTCATTTCATTTTCGCCGTAAGCAAAACCTACGCGAACACCTGTATACCACATCAGGTTAGGAACACGCTTGATGTTGAAATAACGATCAACACCTGCCGACACATTATAGGCGAACGACTGAGCACTGGCTACGGCACGGTAGTTAGGGATTTCTCCCATATTCTCGTCTGCCGAGTTATTCATATTCGAATCGTCTATCGTGCCGGGAACAGCCGGATAACCGGGGTTATTCGTGAAGCTGACACCGCCACCCAAATTTAGTTTCCACTGATCTTTGAAGAACCAGCCCCCTTCGAAACCAACCATCAGCTTTTTGTCTGCCCAGTTGGTTGAGAGCGCTCTGACTTCATAGTCAGTCAGCAGCCCCGAAGGGGCTGTGACGTTTGTGTAACTATTGTATCCAACAGTAGCTGCTACCGTAAAGTCTCCTTTTTTAGGAGTATTGTCTTTACTACAGTTCTGCGCATTTGCTGCAAGACACATCATGGGTAGAACGGCCAACACTAAAAGTCTTTTTATTTTCATACGATACTTTTTTTGATTTGTTGTTTATTTGCCGTTACTGAATATGAAGAAGATTACAAAGCAGCAATGGCATCATCCAGTTGCTTCTTATATTTCTCCACAATCTGTCCCTGACTTTCAATCTGAGCATTCAAAGCTGCAATACGATCTACCATATAAGCATGTAAAGCCTCAGCTGTATCTTCTCCCATATTATTTGGGTCAACAACATAACCTGGATACCATGTATTAGTCACACGGTCGTAATGAGCATAATCGTTCCAAACATAAATAGTTTTAGTACTATTCGCCTTAGCAATATCTTCTTTTGCGTTAGCAATCTGAACATCACAATCAGCAATCAGTTCATCAATATTGGCAGTTGAGTTCAAAAGAGTACTTACATCCTCTTGAGCTGTTTCGTTTGCATCTAACGGCAACTTCGCTGCATCATCAGCATCACTTGCTGCAACTAAAGCCTCAGCCAAAGTTTTTGCATCAGCGATATCTTTGTCGTATGCAGCTTTCGCATCTGCATTAGCAAACAATGCTACTGCATCTTGGAATGCTTTAAATTCAGCTTCAGCTTCAGCCAATTCTTCTTTTGCAGCCTCTAAAGCCTCGTCAGCTCTTTCAATATCAGGTTGCAATTCATCAATAGAAGCTTGAATATCAGCTTTTTCTGCGTCAGTAGTAGCTGCTGCTTTATCAGCCTCTAATTGTTTTTTCTGTGCAGCCATAGATTCTATATTAATATATGCACCTGAAGCCTGTATACCCTTATCTGCATTTGAAGGTACACCTACGATGTTCTCTTTAATATATTTTATTTTATTTTGGAAAGCAAGAGTTGCAGATGTAGTTTGGCTCTTCACATTCAACTCATAAAAGTCAACAGACTGAGCATTATTACTGTTCTCGCCAACTTCTACAGAATTAGAAGTAGTCACTGAGAATCTGTGAGTTTGGTTATTATATTCAACCTCAACATCTGTTAACTCCGCTCCTACTTTAGCTAAATCAGAAGATAATTTATCAGTATTGCCACTTTGGTTATAAATTTTCTCTTGTGCTTCGTCAAATTTAGCCTGAGCAGCTGTTTTAGCATCTGCCGTTTTTCCTTTTGCAGCTGTAAGTTCAGTAGATTCAACTCTAAGTGTCTGTAATTTTTTCTCTAATGCAGCACGGTCAGAAGCAATCGAAGATAATTTCGACAATTGATCTTTTCTCTCCGTCTGTTGTGCTATAAATTGATTCTTCTCTACAGCAATCTTTTCAGCAGCTTTCTGAGCAGAAACTACACCTGCTTTTAAAGCGATTTCATCAGCAGTAGCGTTGATTAACTCTGAGTTCAAGTCAATTAACCGACTACTTGCACTGGAATAATTCCCCCAAAGAGTACTGTTAATCCACTGATCCTGATTAGTAATAATAGCCATTTCCGCATTTTTCTGATCTCTTTGAGCCTCTGCTATATCACGAGCTGCCTCAGCTTGGATTACAGTTAATTTAGCTGCCCATTTTGCTTTATCAGCTTCAGTTTTCGCATCTTGATAAGCAGCTTCCGCTTCCTTCAATTTAGCTTCTGCATTTGCTCTAATCGTTTCAGCCTCTGCCTGCGCATTAGCCAATGCAGCAGCACCTTTCAGTTGTTCTGCTTTTGCGTTACGCACCGCTGTTACCGATGCCGATTCGTCGTTGTCTACGCAAGCTCCCAGTGACAAAGCACCCAGAAGCACTGCAACCATCATGAGTTTCTTTTTCATAATCTCAATTTTTAGTGTTAATAATATAATTAATTCAATATTAGTGTAATACCTTTATTTTTCTCTAATTCTATCAAAATTGGCTATATTTGCCAATGGTTAACATACTTTTCAAAGAACCCTTTAATAATTGGGTATATTTAATTGTTCGAAGCAAATGTAGATATTATAATTATACTAAGCAAGAGTTAAGAGAAAAAAAATTAGAGTTTTTTGTATAAGTCTGAGTTTTAATGGAATCCAAGTAAAAAGAAAAAGCCTAAACAGCTTCTTCATACCTATATAATAATAAAATAAGGAAATATCCACGTAATATAGAACTGTGAAAAGAGCCCTCGCTATAAAAGAAAAAACATAATCATTATATAATAATGTATATCATAATATATATTAAGCAAAAACACATGCAGATTGATATGATGAAAGCAATATTCCGAAATCCATATCAAAAAATCGCAAAAAGTCATTTCAGACTAACTGTTCATTTTTCCAAAAACTGTAAAATAGGAGTGAATCGGCAAGTCATATGCAAAAATTTGGCCTGTTTATATAATGAAATCCGAAAGCCGTCAGCAGGAAGTTAACATCGTAAAAACAAAGAACCAACTTCCTGGCAAGAGAAAGTTAATGTCCTGAAAGCAGGAAGTTAACTTCCTGCTTTCAGGACATTAACTTTCAGAAAGAAAAGCAAGGTTAAGTCGTAGAAAAGAGAATAAATTGACCCTGAAAAAGAACGTTTTCTTCCGGAAGCCAATCAAAAACGAGCATCATGCGAATAGCATTTTGAAATCACGCCAACATTTTGAGCTTCAATTTTATTACAATACCCGCCAATTTCCATTCATCTTGAGCAAAATATTCCCCAAACACAAGACGAATGAATTATGCTATCGCAAAATCTACGCATTTTTATCCTGTCTGTCTCCTTTGGGACCGTAAAAAAGCGTTTCTACGCATTTTCAAATACAAAATGACAGATTGTATAAGTGATCGTGAAAAACAAGTTGTATTGCCTTACCTCAATAAGATAAAAAGTTGAATTGAGAACATTAAATGGAGTGTAGACTATTCCAGTTGGCTTCCGGATAATATAACGGTTGCCTATTTAAAAACTAAAGAGAATAAACCTATCAATAACCAGCCAGAAAGCCCATTGCACGGACATCTATCAAATGATAGCGGGAAAGCAAATCCCTGGTCCCCTTCGACAAACGAGTGGTTCGGATTGATTATGTCCAACAGATAAACGATCATGCTAAGTTGGTAGGTTGCCTGCCGTCTCTTTCTGTACGGCTTCATTGTCAACGACTATCTGCGCATGGAAAATTGTCTGTTCTATTTGTAATAGATGTTTCAAAGAAAATCCAAACATGTGCTCCGTTGCCCGAACGAGAGCGTTCGATGTAACAAGGGATTTTCCATTCTTTGCAAACACAAACAAATGCAAGTACATCGTTTTGATAACCGTGTTCACAACTCTTGTCATCAAAGTCAGTACATAGAAGCAGGTGTTATCATACATTATCGGATACACACCTACAACATCTCTACCGAAACCATCTTTTCCCGCAAGATGGTTATAAATATACTCTTCAGTCAGTGATGCAAATAGACGATTGGGGCATTCTTCGTACGATAATGTTATGGTTTTAATCCAAGACTTTTTGAGCGACCTTTATTGCTTCTTTTTTCGAATTATCATTGTCCTCTTCAATAGCGTCAAGTACTTTGTCTGCAAGCCATAGCGTTAAGAGTTCCTTTTCATCAACCTTAAATTGTTTGGCAAGGGTGATTACCTACTCACGTTTTGCTCTTCTATCGCCACGTTCAATTTTGCTAAACATAGGAGTGTCTATTTCAAGAATAGCTGCTAATTGCCGTTGAAGCAGTCCTTGCTCCTCTCTTAATTCTTTTATTCTCTTTCCCAATAACATATGTAATGAATTAAAGAAGTTTTTCTAATTCTTCTACAGGAGGGAGCAGTCTCTTTAGACGCTCATCCATATCGGCAGTAGTCTTATATGTCGCCACTCCCATAGGCTTGTCATAGTCTTGGATTACATACTCAACAAATTTCTTATTGGCACTCTTGCAAAGAATGATTCCTATAGACGGATTCTCATTAGGCTTGCGTACTTCATCATCCAAAATACGCAGATATGCCGCCAATTGCCCTAAATACGAGGTCTTGAACGGACCATCTTTCAATTCCACACAAACAAGAGCAGCCAACTCTCTATTGAAGAATAGCAAGTCCGGAAACTCCTCTACACCGAATTTTTCCAAATGATATTGGTTGCCTACAAATGTAAAATCTTTGCCGAATGTCATAATAAACTCTTTCACATTCTGCACTATGCTTTGTTCGATTACCCGTTCATCTCTATCCTTGTCCCT
Source organism: Bacteroides sp. HF-4919 (assembly GCF_018860125.1). Classification (NCBI taxonomy): domain Bacteria; kingdom Pseudomonadati; phylum Bacteroidota; class Bacteroidia; order Bacteroidales; family Bacteroidaceae; genus Bacteroides; species Bacteroides sp. HF-4919. The sequence goes on along the minus strand of NZ_JAHKNF010000005.1, from coordinate 59,710 downwards.
AACGAACAACTCTTCGGTGTTGATAAAGTCAAGCAGATATTCATCTTTGAACATCGTGATTGCACGATATGCCTGTAGCTGATCAGGGATTGTTTTCTTAAAATTATTTGTCAACTCACCTTGATGACTATACAAATCGTCATTTATCATTCGTTCCAAATCCTCTACCTTTGCTTTTGTGTCAGCTACGAATTGAATGTAGAATTTTCGTTGCTCTGTATCCTTAACTTTGCTGATGATAACATAATGGTGGGTAAAACCAATGTCCATAAATGCTGCAATCGGGAAATTTGCATCTATCTTAAACTGCACTGTAGGCAATTCATTCGTTCCAACGAACGAATTATGCTTTTCGCTTATTAAATTGTTCGTTTCAACGAACGAATTGTCCGAAAGCATCTGCCACTCCTCATAGAATGTACGCATCTTTCGTAAGCTTGCTGCGGAAAAGCCTCTTAACCCGGGTAATTCTTTACGAAGTTGTTCGCTGATTGCTTCAATGAATCCCGTGCCCCAATTCTTATTGCGGGTATTCACAGAGACAAATCGTCCAATGCCGTAGTAAAGTGCTAATTGTTCTTGGTTAATTATAGCCAAAGCTCGTTGTTGGCTTTGCAAAATCGCACCTTTAATTGCTTAAACAGCATTGGCGAGTTCTGTATATTTCATTGTATTAATAATATTGCTCATTTTAATATCAAATTATTGTATATATCTTGAATAGTCAATATTTGACAACAAATTTAGTAAAAAGATTCTATAAGCAACCTTAGTTGTCCATTATTTTTTCTCCTAACCCAATAAATAGACTACTATCTTTTTCTTTCTGTTGGCATAAACTATTCAAAACCTTTAGCCTTATCTTGCTTGCCTCGTATGTTTTAAGCCTAAACGTATTGATATACAAAATGATGCAGAACGATGAAACGTAATGCCACAAAGAAAAATCAGACTCTGTCATCGGGTAATGATTTGAAAACTGTCCGCCTTCATTCCCTTGCTTTATTGCCATTGTTCCTATTTCCGAGCTTCTCTGTTTAATGCGTTATGAATCAGTTCTTAACGCATATATTCACTTTTTTGTTCCGAGAGGGGCAGCCGGATGTAATTGTGCGATAGTGAACTGCCTTTGTGCGTGTTCGCACAATAACAAGAGAGCGTTCGAGAATATATTGTATTATATAATAGCTATTTAGCGACATGGCATGATTCTTGCAAGCATAAAGAAAAAACAGTAATAGAACATGATTAAGCATTACTTGAAAGTAGCATTACGCAATCTAATGAACTTTAAAGTTCATAGTCTTATTTCGGCTGTTTGTTTGGCGATAGGCATCACCTGCTTCTGTATGATGAATCATTTTATTGATGCCGTATCCGGTAAGATTGAACTGTCCGATGATAATGAATACAGCATCCGGTTGCTCGGAGCATCTTCCCAGACAGCCGCCGATATCTATTTGTTTAAGGAGGATTTTGATTATCTGAAAGGGTTGCCTATAGCGGGCATAGATCCCCTTGTGGCCTCTTCTTATAGCAATGAAAGAGAAATTACGGCCATTGACAAAAAACAACGGGAACTGCCGTTTCTGGTGTCGTTCAAAGATGTATCATCTAATTATTTCACTTATAATTCGCTCCAATTGAAGTATGGCAATCAAGAGATAACAGCTCCCAACGAGGTGATCGTTTCCCAATCGTTTGCCCGGAAAGCATTTGGACAAGAAGATCCGATAGGTCACGTCATCCGTCAGGAGACAGAGGCTAACGACTCGTCTGATCTTGTGGTGTATAAAATTGTCAATGTTGCTTTGACAGAAGAAAAGGATCATCGTGGAAAAACAATCGATTGTTATTTTCCCCTGTCCGCAAAGTCCCGTACTCCACTCAGCATCAGATCACGTCTCACCGGACAAACCACGACGGAAAGCCTGAATAAACAGTTAAAGAACCTGACCTGGAAGCATGGAGAACAGGATATCTATTTATATGCTTTCCTGGAGTCGGAACAGAATGACAGTGTCCAAAGAACGATAAGTATTCTGCTCGCCCGGTTTATAGCTTCGCTGATTTTATTGTCGGGGTTGATCAATTTTCTGAAGTTCATTATCCAAATGTTCTATAACCGGCAACGAGAACTGGTGCTTCGCAAATGTATCGGTTCGGACATCAAAGGATTGTTTGCCTTGCTTTTCGCCGAAATCTTCTGGATACTATCTGTCGCTTTCTTTCTGTCATTGGCCGTGACGGAAATCACCCTCTCTCTGGCATATACATACATCCGTCCGGAAGACATGATCTCATTCTCTTTGGTAGATCTATATGGTTCACAATTAGGATTGTATCTCGTTTTGCTGTTGATCTGCATGCTCGCCATTCTTTATCCTATCTATCGGTTACGCCGGTTGAGTGTCCTCCATTCGGTCGTGCAGAGACAGAAGCGGCACGTGTTCCGCAATTTCATGATTGCTTTACAATTGGCGATTTCCATCCTTTTCACAGGCGGTGTATTTGGCATAACGCTTTTGTTCGATGAGATGTTTGAAGGAATGTACCATCCTTTGAGCACGGAAGAAGAGAACCGGGTGATTTCAATATCGGTCAATACCATACGCATGCAGAAAAACATGGATGCCATTCTTTCGGATATCCAGTCCTTGTCCGAGATAACCGATCGGACATCCGCTTTCAATACTTTCGATGCCGATGTTTATACCTACATGACCTACATGAAAAACGGAAAGCCGAGAGGAAGTGTGCTGATGAACGAAGCAGAACCCCATTATTTTGAGTTCTTCAAGATCCCGTTCTCCGGAAAATTGGTGGATAAGGATGCTCAAGGCTTTGTTTATATAAGCGAACAGTTTAAAGAACAATTGCAAAAGGATAGTATAGAAGGTAGTGTCACGTTGGATGGCAAAGAATACCAGATTGCCGGAACTTACCGCGCACTGAACAAGGAAAATGCTCAGAACAGGGCAGTCGGTTCTGTCTTTTTAGTTAATCCGCAAGCTTATACCTATTACTTCAAAACCCTCCATTCGGATATTACTCCGGTCGCCCTAGAAAAAATAACGGAGATCTGCCGGCGTTATGTACCTGAGACATTGCCTCTTGATATTCGTAATATGGGTGATTCCAAACAGTCCGTTATGGGAACTGTAGCACTCTTGCAGACAGCATCCCTGTTGTTGGCAATAGTCAGTATCCTCTTGTTGATATTAAGTATTTATTCCGGAATCTCCATGGATGTGGTAAACCGTCAAAAGGAAGTAGCCATCCGAAAAATAAACGGAGCTACCCCGAAAGTGATTGCCCTGTTATTCGGCAAAATCTATCTGATCATTTACCTCTCTGTCTTCGTAATTATCTATCCGTTAGTACGATTGGTGTTGATAGGGATCGCACAAAAAAGTAGTTTGAAAAGCATATATAGTTGGAATTGGGGAATCTTGTTGTTCTTCACGATGGCCCTTTTGATCTTCTTGGTTACGGCATACAAGATTTATAAAGTAATGCACTTGAATCCGGCAAGTGTTTTGAAAAAGGAATAAAAACGACCTCTGTCGCGTCTGCCTGTTATGAGGGTGTGTCCAACTGAAGTACCCCCCAAAAGCTTTGTGTCTGACTTTTGGGGGTAACATTAAACTCTATGATAAACTTCATCAAACGGTACTCTGCCCCGCTCGCCCCAGATTCCTTTATTTCCATCTCGTATTCCGCAGCCGATCACCATGTTCACTTCGGCACCATGAGGCAATTTCAGCAGTTTCTTCATTTGTTTACTGTCAAAGCCTTCCAAGGGGCAGGTGTCGTATCCTTCGTTTGCCATTGCGATCATAAATGTCTGAGCGGCAAGCGCACAAGATTTATGGACGACGACACGCATATCACCCTCGGAAACTTCACGCACAATGGGGCGGAAAAGGCCGATGGCTTTGGCCAGCAGGACTCTTAAAAAGCCCAGCAGACCAAGGAACCGGGCATAAAGAAACGGCATTAACTTTCCATAATAGAGTTCTCTGTCCTTGATACGTTTTTCCTGACGCTCCCGGGGACTGTTTCGTCTGACGTTCCCTCTTTCAAAATCGAGTACAAACCTGGCCCTGCTCCGATATAAATCCTGACGTGTAACAAAAACGACAATCTCTGAAGCTGTTGAAGTCGCAGTCTGGTCAAGACAGGCTTTGGATATCTTTGCCAGCAACTCCGGTTGCGTGACCTGATAAAACTCCCACAATTGCATATTTGAACTGTTGGGTGCCAACGTTGCCAGTTCCAGACAATGTTTCACCTTTTCCGGATCCAACTGTTTCTCTCTATCAAACACCCGTACAGAACGACGATAATTTAAGACTTCCTCTAAATTCATTTTTATCTGATCAAATTATTTTTCCCATTTAATTGTTGCATTACCACCTCCGCCATTTCTTTTGAACTGAACGGGTTTTGCCCCGTTATCAGATTATGGTCCACCACTACTTTTGAGGTCATCGGAATTAATGCTTTTTCGTAATCGGCTCCTCTTTTTTTCAACTCTGCTTCAAGATCAAAAGGTACCTCCTTCTTTCTCCCGGCAACACTTTCCTCAAACCAGGAAAATCCTGTGAGCCTTTTATCTTTTATAAGATACTCTCCGTTGGACAATTTGACATTCAAAAGCCCACTTACACCATGGCAGATCGCGGCTACTATTTTAGTATGCTCATAATGCTCCTTAATAATCGTCTGCAAAGTGGTATTATTAGGAAAATCATACATCGTACCATGTCCGCCCGCCAGATAGATACAATCAAACAGCTCTCCGGCAACCTCGTCCAAACTCTTCGCATGTCGCAACTCATTCCTAAATTCAGGATCATCCCAATACTCTTTCGAAAGTTTGTCTAAAACCATCGGCTTTAAACTTTCCGGATCAACAGGGACGTTGCCACCTTTGGGGCTTGCTATGATTATTTCATATCCCTTTTCTTCCGCACAATGATAGATGTGAGTCAACTCACTGAGCCACAATCCTGTTTCCAGATTTCCATCAGCATACATATCCGTTCCCGTTACAACAGCCAGCATTTTCAAAGTATCCATATATATTCTTTTTATAGTGACGTTATATAGGAACATGGCTGTAACCTACTTGTTACTTTACCAATCAGACTTTTAACTTTATTTTCAACCACTTGTGACCCGGCTTCTTAAAACATCCACATTCTTTGCCGGGATATCAGCCAACTTCAAACTTCTGCTTCGCACATTCGTATCCTTCTTCATACAGATCGGTCAGTTTATGGATGTCACGTTCAATGCGATCGACAACAACCGGTTTCCGGGGCCGGATAACAGTTATATTTCCCTCTTCTTCCATACGCTCAACCATCTCCAATTGTTCGTTGTATACAGCACAACGCCTGCTCAACGCTTCACGTATCTTCGGATATTTACGATAAACAAAAGAGGGAACGCGGATGTCTTTATTCTCTTTCCGATAACCGCGGTTCCGGGTAAGAACAACCACATTGTTCCGATATCCATCGTCTATGGCACGTTGCAAAGGAATAGAGTCGACAATACCTCCGTCCAGCATGGGAATACCGTCTACATAAGCTATGGGGCAAACGAAAGGAAGGCTGCTGGAAGCACGGACAATGTCGATCACACGGTTTTTATCCTCTTTCTCCTCAAAATAATTGGCTTCTCCGGTCAGGCAATTGGTAGTCACCATCACATAACGCCCGGGAGAATTGAAGTATGCCTGATAATCGTATGGAAGTATATGCTCGGGAAACTCCGTAAAGAGGAGATCGAAGTCCAGAATATTCCGTTTCTTAAGCAGATGTTTCAGCCCGATATAATGATATTTTTCTAACAGGTCTATATTACTGTACTTGGCACGCCCACGCTGTCGGGACATATACGAAAGGCCGTTACAAGCCCCTGCAGACACCCCGATCGTATAAGGAAAACGAATATCATGGTCCATCAGATAGTCCAGTACCCCACAGGTAAACACTCCGCGCATACCTCCGCCTTCAAGCACCAGACCGGTTTGATTATCAATTGTCATCTTTCAGAATAATTAATCGTTAGAAATTAGTAGTACCTTAGTTTTTCTTAGGCCGCCGGATGACTAACAAGGAAGGAAAATCACGGAACACTTCTTCCTCTTCGGACAACTTCGTATAGGACAGGTGGCTCATCACAAGCAAGCCGTCCTTTGCTACCGAAGCCAGATCAACGGCGCTATTAAAGGATTGCGTTCGTATCCGGGAGGAATATTTGGCCAGTATCGGCTCTGTAGACTGCCGGAAAGCCTCATCATCCGTATCGAAGAGGAAAAGATGTACCTGTGCGCCCCCCTCCAGCATACTCTCAAGATAAGTAAGCAGAAAAGCATCGATCACCCCACCCAACACAAAAGAGACGGGGACGTTTCCGCTATAACCACGGTTGACAAAAACGGCTACCGGACATTTCACCTGTTCCATCACATCATCTATCTTATCACGAAACAGAGAGAGCCATAACACTCCACTGCCTCCGGCAGCATCCGGTCTGTACTTACTTCCTGCTCCCAGCAGAAACATGTCAGGACGCTCTTTTCGTGCCAACCGGATCATATCCTGCACCAATTTATCGGTCACCCGGTAACGGTTTTCAACACTAAGTCCCAACTCTGAAGCTTTTTCGTCCACCAGCGAGAAACTATCACGGGCATATTGCTCTGCATTCAATGGGTTTAAGTCCGTCCCCACCGTAAAATGGGCAGCGACCACATGGGCAGCTTTCATCTTTTTTCCAAATAATAAGAAAAAAACGGAAAGCAGGCTGCGTCCCGACTCCGGTCGTCCAAAACAAAAGACCAACTTCAACTTAGCCGATAAACGTTCTTCGCGACGGGCAAAAATCTGTTCAACAAAATGCAGCAACGGGGTGGTCATGAAGGTAGTCACCAGAGCCATAATGACCAGGATTACAAAAATAGAAGGTGGAAGCACTCCCATTTCGTATCCGATGTTTAGTGCAACCAACTCCATCAATCCCCGTGTATTCATCAGCGTACCGATAGTAAAACTGTCTTTCCACGACTCTCCCACCAAACGGGCGGCAACGGCGCAACCACCCAGTTTTCCTGCCACAGCAACCGTAATCAACAACAGGCAGACTCCCCAAAGCGCCGGACTGTTAATCAACCCGATCTCCGTACGCAACCCGGTAAAGGCAAAGAAAAGCGGAAGGAAAAAGACAAGAGCAATGTCTTCCACTTTTTCCATCATCACCTTACGAAATCCCAGGCTGGGAGGCATCACGACTCCTGCCATGAAGGCTCCGAACAGGGCATGAATACCGATAATCTCGGTAAGCGTAGAGGAAATAATCAAAATCAGCAGAATCAGGGCCACAAATGTTTTATTAATCACCTCCTGATTGGCATACACCTCTCCTACTTTCTTGAGAAACGGCCGCACCACCATAAACATGATTATGATATAAAGGGCAGTCAGCCCGATGGCATAAAGAGCGCTGGCAAATGTTCCGGCCTTGGCAATGGCTATGACTACAGCCAGCAAACACCAGGCAGTGACATCATCATTGGCAGCCGAAGCTATGGCCAAAGTTCCCAAAGGAGTTTTCGTCATATTCCGTTCCTGAATGATGCGCGCCAATACCGGGAAAGCGGTAATACTCATAGAGATACCGATGAAAAGGGCAAACGGCAGGAAACTTGTCTGGGCAGCGGCATATTCTTCATAAATCCAGTAAGATGCGACGATGCCGAGGAAGAACGGAACCAATATACCTGCATGGCTGATGACCAATGTTTCGTTGATCTTGTTTTTAAGTACACTGAAATCGAGTTCCATTCCGATCACAAACATGAAAAGTACCAGACCGACCTGGCTCAATAATTCAAGATTCGTAAGGGACTCCGGAGGGAACAGGGCCTGAAATACATCCGGAAAGAAATAGCCCAACACGGAAGGTCCCAACACAATTCCCGCCACAATCTCACCAATCACCCCCGGCTGCCCGATATGTTTAAACAGAAAACCAAAAAGCCTCACCATCAACAAGACAGCGATTATCTGTATCAACAATATACTTAACGGATGATGCAGGTTGTCGGTGACAAACTGACAAAACATAGCGAAAGGAGTCCCCTCCGCAACAGCTGATGATGCTACCACATGGTGTGAAAAACGGTCACCTTCCTCGATAGCCATGTAAATAAGTGCCCCGAAAAGGAGCAACATGATTACATAAATAAGATAATTTTTTTTGGCTCTCTGCATACAAGCATATTTTTGTGTGAAGTGTGTCTATGCAAAGATAAAACAAACCAAAAGAAAAAATAGTTTTAGAGCAGGTTTAAATATTGATTCATATAAAAAGGCACTGAAAAGAATATATGGACACTCTGTTTACTTTCCTTATTTCCGCTTCAAAGTTCCTGTTTGTCATCAGGAAAACAAGATTATAACAACACACAAAATTGATTTAAAACCAAAGGATTGCTGATTTAAGAGGTAAACCCCGTTAGTTTAAGCCCCAGAGAACTTTGGCTTTAAACTAACGGGAACATAGTTTCGAATGTATCCTAAAACACCTGTTCACTAATCGCCGGTAATTCCCTGCCCCTTCAGGTCGGCAACCGATATTGTAAAATCATTTCCCTGCCTGATCCGTTCCAATACCAGGTTGCCTACTTTCCGGGCATCTTCTTCCAAAGCAAACCCTTTCCACCCCGGAAGGGAAGGTATGTATGGTTGGCAGATCACTACCCGGTCGCCACAAAGAATCTGATAACCATATCCGTTCCCATTTTCTGTTTCAATTACTTTGAGACGATACGGACAAGCTTCATGCCGGTCATAGAAAAAGAGGACTGAAACAGCGCAGGCAACGCATATCATACAAAGTAGCTTCTTATTCCTCTTCATATTCATAAGGTTTCAGTTCCCAGGTATCGTCAAAGTAAGAACTCGAACCACTGCCACCCGTCGCAACAATACCCCGGGTCCCGGTAGAGAAGCAAACAGCATGAATACGGGTACTTCCTTCAAACGCCGTCAGGTCGTCACCTTCCCAAAGATCGGTTGCCGGATCATAAATCCAATAATTCGAATAATAGCTTCCTCCGGCAGTGGAACCCAGAGTCAGATAAGCTTTTCCATCGATCACAAAACTGACTCCATAGGAACGGACAATAGATGTATAGTCATCATCGTAATCATCATCACTCGTATTGGCGATGTCTCTCAGTTGTGTCCAAGGTGTAGCAGCGGAAGGGTCGAAGCACCAGAAGTCCGATACATCGGAATTATTGTTCTGCCCTCCGCAGACATAAGCTTTCCCGTCGATGACAAATGCCGTACCTCCCTGACGCTTTTGTCCTCCGAAACCATTCACGATAGTCCATTGTGAACCGGCTGCGGCAGTAGGGTCGAAACGATAAAAGTCCTTCAGGTAATTATCGTTGTAACCGGTTCCCACATAACCATAATTATCAATCCCGAAGCCAAGGGCATAATAGCGGGCTCCTCCCTTGAAGTCGTCCATCTGCCTCCAACTATTCGTTTCCGGATTATACTCCCACGTATCGGACAGGTATTTCTGATCGGGATTGTATCCGGTAGTGACATACCCTTTGCTACCTACCGAGAAGCCGGTGGCAGCATTGCGGACCGTACCGGGCATATCGGCACGCTGAGTCCACCAGTCATTGTCGATATCATATTCCCAGGTATCGGCGAGCCGGGTCGTTTTTCCGTTATAGCCTCCGCAGATGTACCCTTTATTACCAATGGTGAAACCGGCAGCATCGGTCCGTGCTACCCCGTCAAAGTCCGAACGCCGGTACCATACTCCGGCCGTATAGGAAGCATCTTCCGTACAGGCACACAAACAAAAGAGTATGGCACAAAGCACCAATACTCCGGACGCGGACTTACTCGCTACAGTTTTTTCTATTCCAGTCATTCTTTTATTCTGTTTTTTAATCGTTAATTACTGACCGCAAATGTAGACGACATCAGTAAGGGTGAAAAAAAGGATCGACTAACAGGCACATTCTCTCTACCAACCAAAATGCAGTCGATAAATCATTCCGGTTAGTCGATAGTTTTTTAACAGGGAAGAGAAATCGACTTCTTTTGCGGCAAAATTATCCGATTAATGAAACAGAAAACCTTATCATTTTTATTCATCACTCTTTTAATATCCCTCCTTGCCTCTTGCCGGGACGAACTGTCGACAGTAGGAGGCAAATGGGTGGAAAGTTCCCTGCGGACGGTGCAGACCGATACTTGCACGGTCCGCATCAACACTATCCTTAGTGATTCTCTTGCCACATCGGGCGACACAGTCTGCCAGATAGGAACCATTGACGATCCTGTCTGGGGCAAAATAAAAACCGCTTTCTATGCAGAATATGACGTACCGGGAGTTTCATTCAGCGAAGACGCAGATTATGGTTTCGATTCCATTACCATCCGGTTCTACTCTTCGGGCAACTATCTGGGAGATACTCTGAATCCGCAACGCATCTCACTGCACAGCCTCTCAGAAAATCTGTCGCTGGACGAAGGATACTTGTATAGTAAATCGACAGTGGCTTACCACGCCACTCCCTTAGCTTCGTTCACCTTCACTCCCACTCCGGGCGAAACCACCCGGGAACACGAAATCCGCCTCCCCGACGAATGGGGACTCGAGTGGTTCGAACGTTTCCAAAACGGATCACGCGAGATGGAGTCACAAGAATACTTCCGCGACTATTTCAAAGGCATTGCATTCATTCCCGAAGAGGGAGGAAGTTGTATCAACGGTTTTATGGTGAATGATTCAAGCCTGTGCATCACACTTTATTATCACCAAACGAAAACAGACGCAACGGAACTGTCCGCCAGTTTCCCGGCCAACAGCGACTTGAGATTCAACCAAGTCAGTTGTGACCGTAGCCAGACAGCCCTCTCCTCCTTACAAAGCGGAATCAATAACGGGCTTCCTTCAGAAAAGTCCGACCACCAGGCCTACCTGCAAGGACTGACGGGAATGTATCTCAACATTGACTTCCCATTCCTCAATGACTTGCGAGCCGAAGGCAAACTGGTAACTATCGAAAGTGCGCTCCTCCGCCTTTACCCGGTAAAAGGGACGTATGGCGAACGGTATCCTCTCCCCGAATCGCTGACACTATATACAGCCGACGAAAACAATATAACGGAAGATGTCGTGACGGATATTTCAGGCAGTTCGGTACAAACCGGAAGTCTGGTAACGGACGAAATGATGGGAGAAGAGACCTATTACTCTTTCGATATTACCTCTTTCCTGCAAAGCAATCTGGGGACGGTGGGATACAACCGGAAAATCCTTCAGCTGATGCTTCCGGACAATTTGTTTTTCACCACCCTGAGTGGAGTCGTATTCGGAGATGCCGGCCATCCGGACAGTAGCCCCGTGAAACTAACCATACTTTATAAAACATATAACCCATGAAAAGACAGCTGATTCTACTGCTTACGCTTTGTCACTCTACCTTATTAATATATAGTCAGAACACAACCAACTCCCCTACATCCATGTTCGGCCTGGGCGAACTTTCGACCGGAGAAGGCGGACAGTACGCCGGACTGGGCGGAGCGGGAATCGCCCTGCAAAGCTATAACTTCCTGAATACTGCCAATCCTGCCTCACTTACCGCCATCGAAGGACAACGTTTCCTGATAGACACCGGACTGATGGGAGCATACAAAATCTACACCCAAACCGGAACAAACAATCATTCGGTAGTGGGAAACCTGAATAACCTCAGCATCGGTTGCCGTCTCACTCCCCATTGGTACGGGGCTGTATTTATGGCACCGGTCAGCAGTATGGGATACGCTATCACACTGGATCAGGACATCACGGGAAGCGGAAATTCCACCGTATCATCACTTTTTGAAGGAGAAGGGGGGCTATCTAAAATGGGTATCAGTACCGCCTACCGCCTTTTCAAAGGTTTCTCTGTCGGTGCCAATCTTTCGTACGTGACCGGAACCACCAAACAAACAGAGACTCAGGGAAGTCTCAGTGTGGAAGAGAGTTCTTACAAGCATGCTTTTTATGTCGATTTCGGCGTGCAATACAAGTTTTCCCTAAATAGGGACAAGTCCATTATAGCAGGGCTTGTATACGGGTACTCACAAGATCTGGCACAAGACAACAACCTGTCGGTGAGCAGTTCGTCGAGCAGCGAGTCGATTGATGAAAGCCAACGTTATGTGCGCCAATGCCTCCCGCAGTTTATCGGGGCGGGATTATCATACAATAGCCTCCGCTGGATGCTGACAACCGAATACAAATATACGGATTGGAGCCGCATGAAGTCTTCAAAAAGCAACGTCCGCTTCGAAAACCAACACCGGTTATCGGCAGGTATGGCCTACACAGCAGGCAATATCTACCGCAATCCGGTGAAACTGTTACTCGGAGCGGGCGTCAACAATTCATATATGGTCATCCAGAAGAAGAAAGCAACCAACTACTACATCAGTGCAGGAAGCAACTTCACTCTCTATAACGGAAATGTCCTCTCGTTAGGAGTGAAATACAGTGATCAACTCCATCTACCCAACAGTATGCAACGGGAACAAGGGCTGCTACTCTTCTTCAACTTTACCTTCTCGGAACGGACATACCGGGCGAAAATACAATAGACTAATCACGGAACACTTCTTCCTGCTTCAGAACGTAAGCATCAGCCAAAGCACCGGTAGCAGGTTGTTTCTCATTGTTCAGCATCACCAGGCTGCCCTCCTGCACCTTAAAGTAAGAGACTTCGCCTCCTTTTTCAGTAAGTGTCAGCAGATTGTCTTTTACCGTGAATGTGCCGGTTTCATCAAACTCGGCATCTTTGCGGTCAATGTAAAGCCAGTGATATGTATAAGTGCGGTCCTTTTTCAGGGTCAGAGTCAGTTCTATACCCGGACAATCGGCAGCCGGAATCGTACCTTTGTAAACTCCATAGTAATCGAGAGAGGTTTCGGCAGTGTGCATATCTACCACTTGTGTGGTATCGCTGCCTGCCGCAGACACATCGGCTTTCTTCACATTTGTACAACCTACAGCAGTTAAAGTGATGAATGCTGCTGCCATCCAATAAAGATTCTTTTTCATCGGTTTAAGTTTTTATAAATGAAACATTAAAATATGATAGCAAAGATAGGCGTTCATTTCCATATTTAAGGATATTCAGCTATCTTTGTCGCATAAATATTAATAAAAACGACATAATAATGAAAAAGACAATCCTCCTGGCCGCTTTAGGCTTGATCAGTCTGAGCGCATTGGGCAAAGACAAACCAAAAGAAGAAGGCTTCGTTTTCACGACAGTGAAAGAAAACCCGATTACATCCATCAAAAACCAGAATCGTTCAAGCACTTGCTGGAGCTTCTCGAGCCTCGGCTTCCTCGAATCGGAACTGCTCCGTACGGGAAAAGGCGAATACGATCTTTCTGAAATGTTCGTTGTACACCACACAATGGTTGACCGCGCCGTTAACTATGTCCGCTATCATGGCGACAGCTCCTTCTCTCCGGGCGGAAGCTTCTATGACATCATGTTCTGTATGAAGAACTACGGACTTGTTCCGCAAGAAGCTATGCCGGGAATCATGTATGGTGACTCACTGCCCGTTCACAACGAACTGGATGCAACAGCAGGAGCCTATGTTAACGCTATTGCCAAAGGTAATCTGAAGAAACTGACTCCCGTATGGAAAAAAGGTCTTTGCGCCATCTATGACACTTACCTCGGACAATGTCCGGAGAACTTCACTTACAAAGGTAAAGAATATACTCCGATGACTTTTGCACAATCTCTGGGTTTGAATCCGGACGACTATGTATCTCTGACTTCATACACACATCACCCCTTCTATTCACAGTTTGCCATCGAAATTCAGGACAACTGGCGCAACGGATTGTCATACAATCTGCCGCTTGACGAATTCATGGCTGTAATGGACAATGCTGTAAAGAACGGATACACGTTCGCATGGGGTAGTGACGTCAGCGAAGAAGGATTTACCCGTGACGGTATCGCCGTAATGCCGGACGCAGCCAAGGGTGCTGAACTGACAGGTTCGGATATGGCCCGCTGGACCGGAATGACCGCCGCCGACAAACGCAAAGAACTGACTTCAAAGCCACTGCCGGAAATTAAAGTTACTCAGGAAATGCGCCAGACGGCTTTCGATAACTGGGAAACAACCGATGACCACGGAATGATTATCTACGGTATCGCCAAAGATCAGAACGGAAAAGAATACTTTATGGTGAAAAACTCTTGGGGCACTAATAACAAGTACAAAGGTACCTGGTATGCTTCTAAAGCTTTCGTTGCTTACAAGACTATGAATATTCTGGTTCACAAAGATGCGCTTCCTAAAGATATCGCAAAGAAACTGGGAATCAAGTAAGAAACTACAAGTTACAGAGCCACGGGCTGTAGTCTGCAAGGTGCAATCCACTTGTAGATTACAGCCCGTTCTTATGGTCTGTAACCCGACCTTAACTGCTGATACAAATCTTGTTGATATATTCTGTAAACCTCTCCTTATAATTATCGCCGACAGGTATGTATATATTCTTATTAAAAATGATGCGCAACCGTGAGACCTCCGTTATTTTCCGGAGATTGACGATATAGGAGCGATGTACCCTCATAAACATTTCTTGCGGCAGACGCTCTTCCAGTCTTCTCATACTCAGCAGAGTGACTACCGGCTTATCCGCCATATTCGTGTAAATGCGCACATACTCACTCATGCCTTCGATATAACAAATATCCGCCACATTGATACGGATAATCCTGGATTCGGACTTCACAAACAACGAACCGTCCCGTTCCAGCAAATCCGATTCCGCCCCTCCCCCGTAATCCTGCAAATGATACTCAAACTGCCTGCGTGCCTTGTCCGCCGCCTTCAGGAGATCCTGAAACTCGAACGGCTTCAACAGATAGTCCACCGCATCCACTTTAAAACCTTCAACAGCATATTCCGGATAGGCGGTAGTAAACACAATCAGAGGTTTCACCACCAATGAACGCACCAGATCGAGTCCGTTCAGGTCCGGCATATGAATATCGACAAACATCAAGTCGACTTCTTCTTCAGAAAGCACCTGCATGGCACCGAAAGCATCCTGACAGGAAGCAATTAGTTGCAGGAAGGGGACACGTGAAATATAACCTACCAATTGTTCAAGCGCCAGCGGCTCGTCATCAATAGCAATGCATTTTATCATAACAAAGGAATGATTAATAAAACGTTAAAACTACCCTCGCGCTCGTTAATAGACAGGGTATAGTCCTGCCCGAACAAAAGCCTCAACCGCTTACGGACATTTTCCAATCCGATGCCATGATTCTGTTCACCGGATTTTCCCCAATTGCTGTTGGAACAACGAAACGCAAGTTTCCCATCTTCTATAGTCATGGCAACCCGTATGAACGACTCTTTCTGATAACTCACTCCATGCTTAAACGCATTCTCTACAAAAGAGATAAAGAGTAAAGGCGGTATCTGCACTTTTGGTATTTCGCCGGGCATGTCGCACATGATGCAAACCTTATTGGTATAACGAAGCTTCATCAAGGTAATATAGTTATCAAGAAACTGTATCTCACGCGAAAGCAAAATCGTTTTATTACTTGCTTCGTAAAGCACATAACGCATCAGTTTAGAGAGTTCGACAATGGTCTTCTTGGCTTTCCCGGCATCCATATCGACCAGTGCATGAATGTTGTTGAGCGTATTCATAAAAAAATGCGGATTGATCTGATACTTCAGATATTGCAATTCCGATTGCAGATGCTGGTGTTCCAACTCTTTCAGTGCCTCTTCATCCCGCATGGACTTGAATAGAAGCTTGATAGCCACATTGAACCCCACTACCAGTAAAGCCAGTGAGAAACGTCCAAAAAGATAACCCGGCAAAGGATAAGGCCCCTGCCGGAGCGGATCCATCACTCGCTTGGGCATGGGTGGTTGAGACGAATGTTCTTCATAAATATAACCGGGAGGAACAGGCATCGGGTTGTTGAACTGCCTGTGCCTCGGCCGGCTGAAGGAGGGATATAAGAAAAAAAGCAGAACAATGACTCCTATCAACGAAAATGCATACTGCCAATATCGCTTCCGAAGCAACAATCGGGGGGCGAGTAAATAGTTGTTCACTACAAAAAGCAGAAAAAAGGGTAACGTCAACAGCCATGCCACCCGTATGGTCTGCCAACTGAAGGTATGTATCGAACTGATGGATGAAAACAGATAGTCGCCCACCAACGGTACGAAGATAACAGTCAGCCAGATGACGAGATAAACCACCTGCTCCAGTAATTGCTGCTTATTAATCTGTTTCATTATGATAAAGTCTTTCTGAAGATTAGTCCACAAAAATACCCCCTTTTGTCCATACCCGACAAAAGAACTCGACAAAGAGGGACGTTTTGACGATAAAGCATGGTAAATCATGAACTTCCCTTTTCTCCGCCGGTGCATTTATTCGTTACCCTGAAAAGATCGATGCCCCTCAGCCACGAATTTTGCCAGTAATTACCTATCTTTGCAGCCCGAAAAAATAATCCGCCATTTTAATGAAGAAATTAGCCATACTTGCAGCTTTCATCTTTTGCCCTTTTGCCATACAGGCACAAGAAGTATTTATCAATGCCGACCTGGTAAGCAGTTACATCTGGCGTGGAATGAAGAATGGAAATGCTTCCGTACAGCCTACTCTCGGTGTAGAGTGGAAAGGATGGACCCTATCGGCATGGGGATCGACAGAATTCAGAAACGAGAATAATGAAATAGACCTTACGCTGGAGTATGAATATAAAAACCTCCAACTGTGCCTTAATAACTACTTTTACCAAAGTGAAGACGAACCATTCAACTATTTCCACTATACTCCCCGCACCACAGGTCACACCTTTGAAGCAGGAGCTGTCTATACCATTAGTGAAAGTTTCCCGTTATCGTTGGCCTGGTATACCACCTTTGCCGGAAACGATTACCGGGAAAATGAAAGACGTGCCTGGTCCAGTTATTGCGAACTCAGCTATCCATTCACTGTAAAGGGAGTAGACTTGGCTGTCGAAGCCGGGTTCACCCCATGGGAAGGAGAATACGCTGACAAATTTAATGTAGTTAATGTCGGGCTTTCGGCTACCAAAACATTGAATATTTCATCCGGATTCACTCCATCTGTTTTTGGTAAACTGATAGCTAATCCATACGAAAACCAACTCTATTTTGTTTTCGGAATAAGTTTGTAGAGCAGTATCTTCTACACAGCACTAAATATAAAGCCCGGATCAAACAGACTTGCACCCCAATCTGTTTACGCAAATCTGAGATACTCCGGATAATATACCTGTGAAGTTTTATACCTATTTCAAAATTCCATTTTCATTTTAGTTTAATACTTTAACATGCATCCTTAAATCTAAATCCAATACTGGACTTAACCCGTAAGTACGAACCACTGCATCTTTATTCCCACAGGTAAAGAGCAGCACTTCTCTTTCAGATATCTCCCGATATTCCACGAAAAATAAAATAATCCATCTTTTATTCACGAAAGTACATTGATTTATTAAGCTATATGCTCTTTCTTTACCCAATAATATCATAAAAAACAATGTATGAAAAACAAGCTGACAATTCTCTTACTTTCTCTCTGTTTTACCGGTTTTGCCGATGCCCAGCAGGCAGAGATAAATCTTGGCATAACAACCGGACAGCTCTGTCTGGAAGTTACTTTTAAAGGCGAACAGGTCATCAGTGCGTCACCTCTGGGCATGAACATTGATCATATAGACTTAGGTAAATCAGTATGTATAAAATCTGTACAACAAAGAAGCGCGGAATACAAAACATATACAATAGAAAAAAAGGACGGAAGTGTCTACTACCTTGATACCCGTGAGTTTAACGATGGGATAGCCTTGAGATATCGCATCCCTTCCACCGGCAGTTGTTGTGTATATGGCGAGGAAACGTCTTTCACTTTTCCGGCCGGAACCCGGGTATGGTACGCCAGTGGCCCTTTTCAATACGGATGGATACAAGCTTACCAAGATCGCACCACCGACAAAATAGAAAACGAGCTGTTGGCTCCTCCCGCCACTTTCCATCTTCCCAACGGGATGTATGCCGCCATTACCGAAGCTAACCTGTTTAATTTTCACGGTGCAGTATTGTTCGGATGTAAAGACAACAGGGTACAATTCGGCTATGTAGATAACAAAGGGCATTTGGAAACAGGTGTATCAACAGGTCTCCCCGCCGGTAAATACTGGCATGCAGAAGTACGCAATTCACCCTGGATCGTTTCCCCGCGCAACGGCTACAAAGAGATAACCACTCCCTGGCGCATCCTGATGTTATCGGAGGATCTGGATGGATTGGTGAATAATCGTATCATAGCCCAAGTATCAGAACAGCCGGATCGCACACTTTTTCCCGAAGGAAAAAATACCCAATGGATTAAACCGGGACGTTCGATTTTCACCTGGTTAGTGGAAGGAGAGAACAGACTGAGCGTAGAGAACCACAAAAGATATGT
This sequence comes from Bacteroides sp. HF-4919, assembly GCF_018860125.1. Classification (NCBI taxonomy): domain Bacteria; kingdom Pseudomonadati; phylum Bacteroidota; class Bacteroidia; order Bacteroidales; family Bacteroidaceae; genus Bacteroides; species Bacteroides sp. HF-4919. The sequence continues at coordinate 41,095 of NZ_JAHKNF010000005.1, read as the reverse complement.
TGACGGAGCAGCCGAGTTAGGTCTGGAATCTGTTGTGGTGGATGATGGCTGGGAACTTTGGCCGAAAACAGAGAAAAATGCCAATGGACGTACCAAATGGGAATTACTCAAAGAGTTAGTCGATTATGCCCGCAGCAAAAACGTAGATATCTGGGTATGGCGGCCTTCTTCTCCAAGATATGGTAATAAATCCGATGTCGGTTTGCTGGATGCGGACGAACGCAACAATTTTATGAAAAGATGTGCGGAAATCGGTGTAAAAGGATTAAAAATAGATTTCTTCCACACAGAAAATCTATTTACAGTCAATTTTATGGAGAATATATTGAAGGATGCTGCCAAAGCACATCTGATGGTTATTTTCCATGGGGTGAATAAACCTACAGGCGATAGCTATACGTATCCCAACCTGTTGGCCAAAGAGGCTGTACGCGGTTTAGAGTCCGTAGGTGGAGAAAATAACTGGGCTCCAGGGCCACCGTGGCCTTATCACAATACGGTGTTACCCTTTACCCGCTGGCTGGCAGGTCCTGCCGACTATACCCCATTGAACTTCCGCCAATTCTGCCCTCCATCTGTCACTTTCACGCATCAATTGGCGAGTATCTACACGTTCACATCGCCCATGCTGATCTTTGCAGCCGACATGGAAGATATGCTGACATGTCCGGGACGTATGTTTATTGAAGAAGTACCAGTCGTCTGGGATCAGACAAAAATTCTAAAAGAAAGCCGGATAGGCGAATTGGCCGCATTATCCAGGAGAAAAGGGGATATATGGTATCTTTCCATCTTAAATGGAGAAAAGGCTGTTACCCAAGAAATCGAATTGGACTTTTTGCCCAAAGGCAACTACCGCATGACTTATGCATCCGATGACGGAGAAAACAGAAAAAAGATTGTGATAAACAATCGAAAAATAAAATCGGGTAAAACGCTAAAAATAAAGTTATTATCGGGAGGAGGTTATTTAGCCAAATTTGAAAAAACCGACAAATAGCATGAAACTAATCCCCTGCAACATATTGTCAAAGAGATAATGTGATCTATCAACCTGAGTGTGTGTCGGAACTCACCACAGAGGACACAGAGTAACACGGAGGCGATTTAAAGTTGTTGATTATTAACAAAATACTCTGTGATACTCTGTAGCACTCCGTGGTAAAAAGAGTTATGACACACCTTCAAGATTAAAAACACTTCGCCCACTGTAAACAGAACACCTTTAGCAATTCAAACAGGATCGCCAGAGGAAAAAAGAACACACAAACAGAACCAACATAACAAATGTCGGACATTCAATCACAAAAATTTCGAATATTTCATCGAGATTCACACCTTCTTTCTTGTAACCGGCAGATTGTTACAACATACGGAACCACAATTCGATTCATCCCCCAACCTGACGCATATACACCTATTATACAACAGGTTAACTAAAGACAAAATAATAAAATACAGATTATTCCTAACAGAACTATAACCAAATTAATCGGTTTTAAAGAAACACATTTTATAATGTATTAAAAAAGAACAGAATATTTTTTGTTTTTTAGATTAACAATGATGCAAATATAGCGATTATTTTAAAAATAGATAATAATCACAAAAGTTTTTTTCATTCTAACCCAATATTCCTCACCCTCTACGCTCCTTCCGGAAACAAATCAAGAGAAACAAACTTCGATATATGTCAGGGTAGACAGAGAGGATTGCAAAAAGTCTTCAGTTTGTCATAAAACACTAAATACCAAACAAGATAATCGGTCATTTAGTAGAACAACAGGCCATTTCAATCTTTTATTTCCCGTCTACAAAGCTATTCACAATAAAAGCAGAGCTGTACATAAATGCGCATACCCTGTGATAATAAACGCCTTACAGTACACCAAGTTCTGTTAGAACTAATCCTATTTTAAAGAAAAAGGAAAGGCAGATGAATGGAGAAAGTGAAATGTAAAAGAACCGAACAAAACCTTTATTATTAATCTAAAACAAAATTGTTATGTTAAAAATCACTAGACAAGTTACTCTGCTCTTGCTCGCCGGTGCACTAAGCTTCCCAGCTTATTCGTATGCAACGCAAGCCACAGAAGCATTGGTTCCTGAAGTTACTCAAGAGAAAGTAACAGGAACGGTTGAAGATGCAATGGGCCCGGTTATTGGTGCCAGTGTCATGGTAAAAGGCACGACTAACGGTGTCATCACAAATTTAGAAGGTAAATTCTCGTTGGATGGCGTGAAAATAGGAGATATTATTGTAATATCTTACATCGGATATGTCACACAGGAAATTCCTTATACCGGAAAGCCCATTCAAGTGAAGCTTGCTGAAGACAGCAAGGCATTGGAAGAGGTGGTAGTCGTTGGTTATGCCACCGTGAAAAAAGCCAACCTGACCGGAGCCGTATCGGCTGTGGACAGTAAGGTGCTTGAAGATCGCCCGATTGTCAATCTTGGACAGGGGTTGCAAGGCGCCATCCCTAACTTAAACATAACCACCAGTGGTCGTCCGGGCGAAGGTTCAAGTTTCAATATCCGTGGAACCACCGCCATGAGTGGAAGTTCACCTCTGGTATTGGTCGACGGTGTGGAAATGGATCCGAACCTCATTAACCCGCAAGACGTGCAAAGTGTTTCCGTATTAAAGGATGCTGCATCCGCATCTATCTATGGTGCACGTGCAGCCTATGGTGTTGTGCTGATTACCACCAAAGGAGGCCGCAAAGACCAGCCGACACAAGTATCATTCGATGCTTCGGTTTCTTTCAACGGACCTACTACGCGCCCCACCTATATGAACTCCATGCAATATGCTACTTGGATGAACACCGCACAGCAAAACACAGTGGGACGAGACTATTTCGATGCAGAATGGATGCAGCACATTGAAGCTTACTATAAAGATCCGGCAAACAACTCTCCGGTATTTATCCACTCAGATCCGAGTATCAGTAAAAACGGCACCAAATACACGTATGCCGGCAATACCAACTGGATGAAAGAATTGTATAAGAAGAATTATCCTGTCCAGAAATACAATGTCAATATCAGTGGCGGCGGTAAGAAGGCTACCTATTATACTTCTTTAGGATATACCGACCAAGGATCTCTGATTCGTTTCGGTAACGAACAGTTCAAGAAGTTCAACGTGATGAACAACATCAACTATGACATAAACGAATGGTTGCACCTCTCCATGAAAACAAGCTTCAACCGCACCAAGCTGAGAGGATTGAATCAGGACAACGTGCATGGCGATAATTTTATGGGAGGTGATACGCGTCCTATCATGCCGGTGAAACACCCGGATGGGAACTGGGCCGGACAAGGCGACTTTACCAACTTTCCTGCCATCCTTGAAGACGGTGGTAGCCGGCAAACCAACAAGAATGACCTTTGGAACACGATCACGATGAAGCTGACTCCTATTAAAGGTATGAGCATCAACATGGACTATACGTTCAATTACTATAGTGAGAATAATAAAGTACACATGAAGTCATTCGACGAATATGGAGCCAACGGACAATTCCTGCAAACTTTTGCATGGACCAATCCGAACTCTGTATCCCAGTCACAAGCCAACGATACCTACAATGCTTTCAACTTTTTCGGCGATTATGAAAAGACATTGGGCAAACATTACCTGAAGGGAATGATCGGTTACAATCAGGAAAGCAAGCACACCACCGGATTCAATGCCGGACGCGAACAACTGATCTCAAATGACCTGGGCTCATTGAGCTATGCCACAGGCGACCGTTGGGTAGGCAGCTATGACAACTCCTGGGCTACCCGAAGCGGCTTCTTCCGCATCAACTACGGATATGACGATCGTTATTTACTTGAAGTAAACGGTCGTTACGACCTCTCTTCCAAATTCCCCAAACACGACCGTGCCGTGTTCAATCCTTCTTTCTCGGCAGCCTGGAGGCTATCCAATGAAAGCTGGTTCAAGAACTGGACAAACAGTTTCTTTGATGAATTGAAAATCAGAGGTTCTTATGGTAGTTTAGGCAATCAGGCACTCGACAATGGATGGTATGCTTATCTCTCTAATTACAGTACCGGACAGACCAGTTGGATCATGGGCAGCAACCAGCCGCAATATGTGGTTCCCGGCGGGCTCGTCAGCTCGTCCATCACGTGGGAAACCGTTACACAATGGGATTTGGGACTTGATTTTAACCTCCTGAACAGCCGGTTGAAAGGAGCTTTCGACTATTATCAAAGACGTACATCGGATATTCTTGCCGCAGGTAAAATCCTGCCGGGTATCCTGGGTGCCAACGAACCTCAGGAAAATGCAGCCGAATCATTGACGAAAGGTTGGGAATTTGAGATCAGCTGGAACGACCAGTTGGCAAGCGGGTTCCACTACACAGTCGGATTCAATCTGTCCGACTATCAATCGGAGGTTACCAAGTTCGATAATAAGTCAAAAGAACTGGGCAACTGGTATGTGGGACAGAAACAAGGAGAAATCTGGGGTTATGAAACCTATGGCTTATTCCAGTCCGAACAAGAGATAGCCGGAGCTGCCAATCAGGATAAAGTATCGGGAGGTATCAAACTGATGCCGGGTGACATCCGTTTTGTAGACCGCAACAACGATGGCGTTATTGACTGGGGTGACAACACTGTTGATAATCCGGGCGATATGAAAATTATCGGTAACAGCACTCCGCGTTATCATTACGGTATCAATCTGGGAGCCGATTGGAAAGGCTTCGACTTGGGTATCTTCTTCCAGGGTGTGGGCAAACGTGACCTCTATCTGCCGGGCACTTCATTCCGCAGCCATTACGGAAGCGAATGGCAGGTACCTTCAGCCTACAACAACGATTACTGGACTGAAGAGAACACCGGAGCCTACTTCCCACGCGCTCGCTTCAATGGTGGTTCGGCCATCAATCAGGCTCAGACACGCTATCTGGTTGACGCTTCTTACTGTCGTCTGAAATCGCTCAGCATTGGTTATACATTACCTAAAGTATTGACCAAGAAAGCTTCGATCGAAAAGATACGTATCTACTTTACCGGTGAAAACCTTTTCACTATTTCAGACACTCCCGACGGACTCGATCCGGAATTGGATAACCCATACAAATATCCGATGCAAAGATCATTATCTGTTGGTTTAAATCTCACATTCTAATACAAAGCATCTTATGAAAATCAAATATTTATTCTATATCGGAGTGGCAACACTCGCCCTATCGAGTTGTAACGACGGTTTCCTGGAAAGAGCCCCGGAAGCAATCAATGACAAAACCTTCTGGAATACCACAGGAGATTTGGAAACATATGCCAATCAATTCTATAGTTACCTCCCCGGAGGTGTAACCTCAATAGCAGACGGTGAGAGCGATAATCAAGTACCTAACAGCATCCCCCAGTTCTTCTGGAATCAGTTGAGCACCCCCGCAGAGGCAGCAAGCTGGTGTAACTGGAGCAAAGGCGGATGGCAGCCGATCCGGCTGGTAAACTACTTCCTGACCCACTATCAGACGGTAAGCGGCAAGGAGTCGGAAATCAACCAATATGTAGCAGAAGTCCGCTTCTTCAAAGCGATGCAATATGCCGGATTGATGAGAACGTTCGGCGATATCCCCTGGCTGGATAAAGACCTGGGCACGGGTGATACGGATATTCTTTACGGACCGAAACTGAAACGGTATGAAGTGATGGATAAAATCATTGAAGAATTTGATTTTGCCATCCAATGGTTACCCGAGAAACCGGCTACCGGACGCATCGGAAAAGATGTAGCACGCCAGTTGAAAGCCAGGACTTGTCTGCACGAAGGTACATATTATAAATATCACACCGAATTGGGATGGGCAGACAAAGCAGACCGTCTGCTGAAAATGGCAGCCGACGAAACAGATGCAATCATGGCAACCGGCAAATACGAGATCTATAACACCGGACATCCGGAAAAAGACTATTACGACGTATTTGTAATGGAAGACAAAACAAACCTGAAAGAGGCTATCTTACCGGTGATCTATCTGGATGGCAAAAGAAAACACGGTATGAGCCGTACGTTGTCCGAAGCCAATACCGGCTTTTCAAAAGACTTTGTAGAAAGTTATCTGTGTCTCAACGGTAAACCCATTACAGGAAACGACCAATATAAAGGGGATGACAATATGAAAAATGAAACTACCGACCGCGACCCACGCCTGAAGCAGACCATCCTGACCTGGGACTTCCCTACACGGGTGACTGTGGCCACCAACGACAGTACGTATGTTGAAAAGGAAGAAGATTTCATTTCGCAATACTGCCTGACCGGATATAAGTCCATCAAATACCTTATTCCGACAGATAAAGCCTTTGAGGCAAACAACAATACTTATGACGGCATCGCCTATCGTTATGCAGAAACCTTGTTGATCAACGCAGAGGCTAAAGCCGAACTGGGTACGATTACACAAGCGGACTTGAACAAGACCATCAATGTATTGCGCGACCGTGCAGGTATGCCTCACCTGACTATGGAAGTAGGTTTCACCGATCCGAACTGGCCCGCCTGGGGATACAGCCTTAGCCCGCTATTACAGGAAATCCGCCGCGAACGCCGCATTGAGTTGGCTGGTGAAGGATTCCGCTGGGACGACCTGGCCCGTTGGAAAGCCGGAAAAATATGTGATAATGTGAAGACATACGTCGGAAAACGTGAACCTTATAAGGAAGGCAAGTACGCAGTCGTATATCCTGCCTATACCAATGCCGACTACTCTTATGAAGCAGGCAAAAGCCGCACCTGGAATGACAGGCTTTACCTGAGGCCGATACCGACCGGGGAACTTCAGAGAAACGAGAACCTTCTCCCGCAAAATCCGGGATGGTAATAATTGCTTTTTAGTTAATCCCCGGAACGAGTTTCCGGGGATTTTTTTATCTTTGCATCATTAACCCTTTTAACATATCATGAAAATAAACAAACTACTGTATGCCGGAGCTGCCCTGACCCTACTTGGCGCTTGTGCTCCTGCTGTGAAAGCTCCCGAAGCTATCTTACCTGTTCCCGAAGAAAAACAAGTGGAATGGCAGAAAATGGAAACATATGCTTTCGTTCACTTCGGTCTGAACACTTTCAACGACCGTGAATGGGGATACGGAGATTCGGACCCGAAAACGTTCAACCCATCCAAGCTGGACTGCGAACAATGGGTGAAAACCTTTGTAGAATCGGGTATGAAAGGAGTAATCCTTACCGCCAAACACCATGATGGCTTTTGCTTGTGGCCTACCGAACTGACAGAATATTGTATCCGTAACACTCCTTACAAGGACGGTAAAGGAGATATTGTAGGTGAACTGGCAGCCGCCTGTAAGAAATACGGCATTAAATTCGCTGTTTATCTCTCTCCCTGGGACAGACACCAGGCTAACTACGGTACACCGGAATATGTAGATTATTTCCATAAACAACTGACTGAGCTGATGACCAATTATGGCGAAGTATTCGAGGTTTGGTTTGACGGTGCCAACGGCGGTGACGGATGGTATGGCGGAGCCAAAGACAGCCGTACCATCGACCGCAAGACTTACTACAACTATCCACGTATCTATGAAATACTGGATAAACTCCAACCACAGGCCATTGTTTTCTCCGACGGAGGTCCCGGTTGCCGTTGGGTAGGTAACGAGAACGGATTTGCCGGAGCTACCAACTGGTCGTTCCTGCGTGCGGGCGAAGTGTATCCGGGCTATCCGAAATATCGCGAACTGCAATACGGACACGCTGACGGTAACCAATGGGTACCGGCAGAATGTGATGTCTCTATCCGTCCGGGGTGGTTCTATCATCCGGAAGAAGACAACCGAGTAAAAACCGTAGACCAATTAACAGACCTTTATTACCGGAGTGTGGGACACAACGCGACCCTCTTGCTTAACTTCCCGGTTGACCGCGACGGGCTGATCCATCCGATCGACTCGGCCAACGCAGTAAACTTCCACAAGAATGTACAGAAACAATTGGCACACAACCTGCTCGCAGGTATCCAACCGAAAGTATCGGATGAACGTGGAGGAAAATTCTCAGCCAAAGCCGCAACAGATGAAAGTTGGGATACTTACTGGGCTACCAACGACGAGGTGACTGCCGCAGAGATTGAGTTCGACTTCCCCAAAACGGAGAAGGTCAACCGTATGATGATCCAGGAATATATTCCGTTGGGACAACGTGTCAAATCATTCGTAGTGGAATATGACAAAGATGGAAAATGGCTGCCGGTGAAACTGAATGAAGAGACTACGACCGTGGGCTACAAACGCTTGTTGCGCTTTGAAACCATTTCGACCGACAAACTCCGCATACGCTTCACGGATGCACGCGCCTGCCTCTGCATCAACAACATAGAGGCTTATTATGCAGGTGAGACACCCGACACATTCACCGTAGAGGCCAAAGAATTAAAAAGTTATCCGTTTACACTCGTAGGAGTATCCGAAGAGGAGACTAAGAAATGTATGGATAAAGACAAGAGCACCACTGCTTTTGTTGAAGGGGACGCATTGGTGATCGATCTGGGAGAAGAACGCACAATTACCTCTTTCCATTATCTGCCGGATCAAAGCGAATATAACAAAGGATTAATCTCCTCTTATGAACTATCTGTAGGTACTGAAGCAAATGCGGTAAACCAGATAGTAGCTAAAGGGGAATTTTCAAACATCAAAAACAATCCGATTCTACAGTCTGTCTACTTCACTCCGGTGAAAGCACGATACCTTTCTCTGAAACCTACCAAAATGGTAACAGAAGGAGAAACTATGGGATTTGCAGAAATAGGAATCCAATAACAACAGTACTCCGGAGGTATGCCAAAAGTAATTATAAATCTGAGGCATACCTCCAATATTCAACCCTTTCTCTCTTTTTTATATATTCCTTATAAGAAGGATAATGCTAAAGGATAACATAGTTTAACTATCAGGTTTTATCTAAGTTACGAATATTACGTAGTTTTATGCCATTTACTAAAAAGCATAGACTATGAGAACGAACACAACCCTTTTCAGCTTACTCCTTTCCTCCGGTTTACTCTTCTTGGGATGTACCAATAAACCCTCTTCGTCACAAGAACCAATTTCCGAAACAACATTTCCCGTCACTCTCCCTTTTGAAACCGGAATCGGGACGGAACAAACAGTTACCTTGAGCCAGATAGCCCGGGAAGTGAAAATCATCCCTTTGGAAACCACCGACCAATGTTTACTGCCGGCCATCATAAAAAACAGCATTACACTCTGCGGACATAACTTATACATCCCTACGCAAAAACAGGTCTTTCAGTTCACGGACGAAGGTAAATTTGTCCGGACAGTTGCCCGGATGGGACAAGGCCCCGGAGAATATACCGGTATTCGTTTTATATCAACAGACGATGTTTCCAAACAAGTATTCCTGATGGACCATGGAAAACTACTGGCATATTCCGGCAACGGAGAGTTCATGAATGAATGTAAGTTTCCATTTGCCTGGCAATTTTCGGCACTGAACGACAGCACTTTCGCTTCCTACATTTACAACAATACGGGAAACAAGCTTTTCAGATTATTAATAATCAACTCTAAAGGCGATACACTGACTTCATTTCCCCAATATGACCGTTTCACCATTCCCAGCGGGCTAAACTTCTATTTATGGGGAAAATGCGACAAATATTTATACCGGTTCCAGAATCAGGTTTGCATGAAAGAATACTATAATGACACAGTATTTACCGTCCGTCCGGATACACTCCTGCCCCGCTATATCCTACAACTTGGAAAATATAAATTGCCCAAAGAGAAACGCTTCGAAGTTCTCGACGGCAACTGGAACGTTTATGAAACAACGGCTTCCAACTATCTCCGTCCGGATATATTGGAAACGCCCGGATACCTGTTCATCCCTTATACTTCATGGAACGTAACGGACAAGTCGGAATCTCCCCGCCTGGCTATATACGACAAACAGAAAGGACAGCTATTCGGTGTAAAAAACGGAATGATACAGAACGATATGTATGGCAAAGTCCCTTTCTACCCGGCAATGCGTGTGGCAGATGATGTTTTATTGTATTATTGGGAAGCAAGTGACATACTGGAGTTGGCAGAAGAAGATCCGGAGCTGAAAAACATCCCCGAATTAAAAGATCTGAAAGCCGACGATAACCCGGTAATCATGATAGTAAGAACCAAACAAGTTGCTCAGAATCTTTAAACTTGTGCATTTTTCAGACGGATTTCTTGTCAGAACCAAGCGTTTGCTTAAATTTGCAGGCTGATAGTTAACCGGATAGTGAATAGCAAGAACCTTACTACTGACTACTGGCTGCTAACTTGTAGAAATACTAATACTAAAATTAATAACATGAGTTTGAAAATTGTTGTATTGGCAAAACAAGTTCCCGACACACGCAACGTTGGGAAAGATGCCATGAAAGCCGACGGAACCATTAACCGTGCGGCACTCCCTGCCATCTTCAACCCCGAAGACCTGAACGCTCTTGAACAGGCTCTCCGACTGAAAGATGCCCACCCAGGCTCTACCGTTACCATCCTGACCATGGGACCGGGACGTGCAGCCGACATTATTCGTGAAGGACTTTTCCGTGGTGCCGACAATGGTTATCTGCTGACAGACCGTGCTTTTGCCGGTGCTGATACACTGGCTACTTCGTACGCTCTGGCAACAGCCATCAAAAAGATCGGTGGATATGACATCATCATCGGCGGTCGTCAGGCCATCGACGGAGATACAGCACAGGTAGGACCGCAGGTTGCAGAAAAGTTAGGACTGACTCAGATTACGTATGCGGAAGAAATCCTGAAAGTAGGTGACGGAAGCATTACCGTGAAGCGTCACATTGACGGTGGTGTGGAAACCGTAGAAGGCCCGCTGCCCATCGTTATCACTGTCAACGGAAGTGCAGCTCCCTGCCGCCCGCGCAATGCAAAGCTGGTTCAGAAGTACAAACATGCCAAAACCGTTACCGAGAAGCAACAGGGCAACCTGGACTATACCGACCTTTACGACACCCGCGACTACCTGAACCTGGTGGAATGGAGTGTAGCAGACGTAAACGGTGATCTGAAACAATGCGGCCTCAGCGGTTCGCCGACAAAGGTAAAAGCTATCCAGAACATCGTGTTCCAGGCGAAAGAGAGTAAAACCATCAGCGGCAGCGACCGTGAAGTGGAAGAACTGATTGTTGAACTGTTGGAGAACCACACTATAGGGTAAGAGGAGAGAAAAGATATGAATAACTTATTTGTATATTGCGAAATAGAAGACGGCATCGTCGCAGACGTAAGCCTCGAACTTCTGACAAAAGGACGCTCGTTGGCCAATCAGTTAAACTGCCAGCTTGAAGCAGTCGTTGCCGGAACCGGTCTCAAAGATATTGAAAAACAGATTCTCCCGTACGGAGTAGACAAACTCCATGTATTCGATGGTGAAGGACTCTATCCTTATACTTCACTTCCCCACACTTCAATCCTCGTGAATCTGTTCAAAGAAGAACAGCCGCAAATCTGCCTGATGGGTGCAACCGTGATCGGTCGTGACCTCGGCCCGCGTGTATCGTCAGCTCTGACCAGCGGATTGACAGCGGACTGTACCTCACTGGAAATCGGTGACCACGAAGATAAGAAAGAAGGTAAGGTTTACAAAAACCTGCTTTACCAGATTCGTCCGGCATTCGGAGGTAACATCGTTGCTACCATCGTCAATCCCGAACACCGCCCCCAAATGGCAACCGTTCGCGAAGGTGTGATGAAAAAAGCCATTCTGTCAGCCGACTACAAAGGTGAAATCATTAAGCATGATGTGAAGAAATACGTAGCCGACACCGATTACGTAGTAAAAGTCATCGAACGCCATGTAGAAAAAGCCAAGAACAACCTGAAAGGTTCTCCGATCATCATTGCCGGCGGTTACGGTGTAGGTTCGAAAGACAACTTCAACTTGCTGTTCGATCTCGCAAAGGTGTTAAACGCAGAAGTAGGCGCCAGCCGTGCCGCTGTAGATGCAGGCTTCGTTGACCACGACCGTCAGATCGGCCAGACCGGTGTTACAGTACGTCCGAAACTCTATATTGCCTGCGGTATCTCCGGACAAATTCAGCACATTGCCGGTATGCAGGAAAGCGGTATCATCATCTCCATCAACAACGATCCGTCAGCTCCGATCAATACGATTGCAGACTATGTGATCAACGGAACAATCGAAGAAGTTGTACCGAAGATGATTAAGTATTATAAACAAAACAGTAAGTAAGAAATGGCTAACTTTTATTTAGATACTCCGGAACTCAAGCATCACTTGAACCATCCGTTGATGAAGAGAATTGTTGAGCTGAAAGAGCGCAACTATGCTGATAAAGATAAATTCGACTATGCTCCGGTAGACTTCGAAGATGCAATGGACAGCTACGATAAAGTACTGGAAATTGTAGGGGAAATCTGTGGTGACATCATCGCTCCCAATGCAGAAGGCGTCGATCACGAAGGTCCGGTTTGTGCCGACAACCGCGTAACTTATGCCAGCGGAACTGCCCAGAACCTGGATGCCTGCCGTAAAGCCGGGCTGATGGGTATGGCTATGCCCCGCCGCTTTGGAGGTCTGAACTTCCCAATCACTCCATACATCATGGCTGCCGATATCGTGAGCCGCAGTGATGCAGGTTTCGAGAACCTCTGGGGACTACAGGACTGTGCCGAAACCATCTACGAGTTTGCCAACGAAGAACAGAAGCAGCGCTACATCACCCGTGTATGCCAGGGCGAAACCATGTCAATGGACCTGACCGAACCGGATGCAGGTTCCGACCTACAATCTGTCATGCTGAAAGCCACTTACAGTGAAAAAGACCAATGCTGGTATCTGAACGGCGTGAAACGCTTTATCACAAACGGTGATGCCGATATTCATCTCGTATTGGCACGTTCGGAAGAAGGAACACACGACGGACGCGGTCTGTCTATGTTCATCTACGACAAGCGCAATGGCGGAGTTAACGTACGCCGCATCGAGAACAAAATGGGTATCAAAGGCTCCCCTACTTGCGAGCTGGTATATAAAAATGCCAAAGCCGAACTTTGCGGTGACCGTAAACTGGGTCTTATCAAATACGTAATGGCGTTGATGAACGGTGCCCGCCTGGGTATTGCCGCACAATCGGTAGGTTTGTCACAGGCAGCTTACAATGAAGCTCTGGCTTATGCCAAAGACCGTAAACAGTTTGGCAAAGCAATCATCGAATTCCCTGCCGTAGCCGAGATACTTTCTTTGATGAAAGCTAAACTGGATGCTTCCCGTTCACTGCTGTACGAGACAGCTCGTTTTGTAGACATTTACAAAGCACTGGACGACATTGCCAAGGAGCGCAAACTGACTCCGGAAGAACGTGCCGAACAGAAAACATTCGCCAAACTGGCTGACGCCTTTACTCCGCTGGGCAAGGGTATGGGCAGTGAATTTGCCAACCAGAACGCTTATGATTGTATTCAGATTCACGGTGGTTCGGGCTTTATGAAAGATTACGCCTGCGAACGCATCTATCGTGACTCACGCATCACTTCCATCTACGAAGGTACCACCCAGTTGCAGGTTGTGGCTGCTATCCGTTACGTAACGACCGGTGCTTATCTGGCACGTATCCAAGAATACGAGAACATGCCGGTAGCTCCAGAACTGGAAGGCTTGCAGAACCGCCTGAAAAGTATGGCAAGCAAATATGCAGCCTGCGTGACTCAAATCACAGAAGCAAAAGACCAGGAACTGCTCGACTTCTGCGCACGCCGTCTGGTAGAAATGGCTGCCCACATCATCATGGGTCACCTGATGGTTCAAGATGCTTCGAAGAGCGATCTGTTCTCCGAATCGGCTCAGGTATACGTACGTTATGCTGAGGCTGAAGTAGAAAAACATATCAACTTTATTCGCAAATTCGATAAAGACGATCTGGCTTACTACAGAAAGTAAAGAGTTTACTTCAAGACTAAAAAAAGGGATTCGGACAACCGGATCCCTTTTCTTTTTCTACTGCCGGAGAGAGGCGAGTTATTTTTATCTCCCGAAAATACCCAATTAATGTCAAATGATTTGGCTATGTGACTGGTTTTTACGAATATTGCAACAAAATTAGAGAGATACCGGATTACGGATCAATATAACACGAAAAAACTTCAGTAAATAATCTATTAAAAGAAAAACAATTATGCGGAAAATCACATTAGGTCTGATACTATGCAGCATGGTTACGCTTTGCTCTGCCGGTCAAAGACCTTTAGAGGGATTTAAGTATGCCTCGGAAAAAGCCCCGGTGGGCAATGAATGGGAATCACCGGAAAACTTAGCACTCAACAAAGAACAACCGCGCGCCTGGTTCTTTTCCTTCCAGGATGTGGAAAGCGCACGAAAGGTGTTGCCTGAGAACAGTAAATACTGGTTGTCACTGAATGGTGACTGGAAATTCAATTGGGCACCCGATCCGGACTCCCGCCCTAAAGATTTTTATCAAACAACCTTCGATGTTTCAGGATGGGACAATATCCCGGTTCCTTCAAGCTGGAATATTTATGGCATCCAGAAGGACGGAAGCCTGAAATACGGAGTACCCATCTACGTGAACCAACCTGTAATTTTCATGCACAAAGTGAAAGTAGACGACTGGCGCGGAGGTGTGATGCGTACTCCCCCGACCAACTGGACTACTTATAAAGACCGTAACGAAGTGGGTTCGTTCCGTCGCGACTTCGACATCCCGCAGGACTGGGACGGTCGTGAAGTATTTATCAGCTTCGACGGCGTGGACTCTTTCTTCTACCTCTGGATCAATGGACAGTATGTAGGTTTCTCCAAGAACTCACGCAACACAGCCAACTTCAACATCACTCCTTACCTGCAAAAAGGAAAGAACACCGTTGCTGCCGAAGTATACCGCAGTTCGGACGGCTCATTCCTTGAAGCACAGGATATGTTCCGCCTGCCGGGTATCTTCCGTACCGTAGCCCTCTATTCTACTCCGAAAGTACAGGTACGCGACCTTGTTGTAATCCCCGACCTAGACGAGACATACACCAATGGTTCATTGGCTATCAGCGCTGACATCCGTAACTATGGCAAGAAAGCTGCCAAAGGATACCAGATGGCTTATACACTTTATGCAAACAAACTGTATTCGGACGAAAATACCCCCGTTGCCAATGCGGTTGCCAATGCTACTGTGGACCTGGTGAACCCGAACGAAACCGCAGAGGCTGAAAAAGCGATATTGAACGTGCAGTCACCCAACAAGTGGTCGGCTGAGTTCCCTTACCTCTATACACTCGTTGCTGAATTGAAAGATAAGAAAGGCAAAACAATAGAAACCGTTTCAACTACTGTAGGTTTCCGTAAAGTGGAAATCAAAGACACACCTGCTTCTGCAGACGAATTCGGACTGGCAGGCCGTTACTATTATGTAAATGGCAAGACCGTGAAACTGAAAGGTGTCAACCGCCACGAATCAAATCCTGCCGTAGGTCATGCCATCACTCGCGAAATGATGGAGAAAGAGGTAATGCTGATGAAACGTGCCAACATCAATCACGTACGTAACTCTCACTATCCGGACGATCCGTACTGGTACCATCTGTGCAACAAATACGGACTCTATCTGGAAGATGAAGCCAACATCGAGTCTCACGAGTACTATTATGGAGCCGCTTCACTGTCTCATCCGGTGGAATGGAAAAACGCCCACGTAGCCCGTGTGATGGAAATGGTTCATGCCAACGTAAACAATCCTTCGATTGTCATCTGGTCATTGGGTAACGAAGCCGGACCGGGAAAGAACTTCGTAGCAGCCTATGATGCACTGAAAGCATTCGACTTGTCACGCCCTGTTCAGTACGAACGTAACAACGACATCGTCGACATGGGTTCCAACCAGTATCCTTCCATCGGCTGGATGCGTGGTGCCGTGAAAGGTAATTATGATATCAAATATCCGTTCCATGTTTCGGAATATGCTCACTCTATGGGTAACGCCTGCGGTAACCTGGTGGACTATTGGGAAGCTATCGAGTCGACTAACTTCTTCTGTGGTGGAGCTATCTGGGACTGGGTAGACCAATCGATGTACAATTACGATAAGAAAACCGGAGAGCGCTATCTGGCTTACGGTGGTGACTTCGGTGATACTCCGAATGACGGACAGTTTGTTATGAACGGTATCGTATTCGGTGACCTGGAACCGAAACCACAATATTATGAAGTGAAGAAAGTGTACCAACACATCGGCGTACAACCAATCGATGTAGAAAAAGGACAGTTCGAAGTATTCAACAAGTATTACTTCAAAAACCTTTCGGACTATGAAGTTAAATGGTCACTTTACGAAAACGGTAAGGAAGCACAATCGGGCATATTGTCTATGGGTGAAGTGGCTCCGCGTACCCGTACGCAGATCACGGTTCCTTATCAGTTCAGTAAACTGAAAGCCGATTCGGAATATTTCGTGAAGATTCAGTTCCTGCTGAAAGACAACATGCCTTGGGCTGACAAGAACTTTGCGCAGGCAGAAGAACAGATACTCGTTAAAGAAGCTACTGCACGTCCTGCCATCAACACTGTAGCATCCGGAAGCGACAAACCGGAAATAATTATGATTAAAGCGAGCGATATCATTACCATTAAAGGCAATGGCTACACAGCTCAATTCGATATCAAAACAGGTACTATCTACAGCCTGACATACGGAAACGAAAAAGTAATTACTGACGGTAACGGTCCGAAACTGGATGCGCTCCGCGCGTTCACGAACAATGATAACTGGTTCTACTCTCAGTGGTTCGACAACGGACTGCACAACCTGAAGCACTCAGCTACCGGCTTCGATATGACTACCAAAGAAGACGGCACAGTCGTATTGTCATTCACTGTAAAATCCCAAGCTCCAAACGCAGCTAAGATTTTGGGTGGAACGAGCTCTGGCAAGAACAAAATTGAAGAACTGACGGACAAGAAGTTCGGCAGCAATGACTTCAAGTTCACCACCAATCAGGTATGGACTGTCTATAAAGACGGCTCCATCGAACTGGAAGCAAGTATCACATCCAATCAGCCGAGCCTCGTATTGCCTCGTCTGGGATATATGATACGCGTGCCTCAGCAATATGATAACTTCACTTACTACGGACGCGGACCTATTGACAACTATGCCGACCGCAAGGTAGGACAGTTCATCGAGCAACATAAGAACACGGTTGCCGGAGAATTCGTCAACTTCCCCAAACCACAGGATATGGGTAACCACGAAGATGTGCGCTGGTGTGCATTGACCAACAACGCAGGCAACGGTGCTGTGTTTGTAGCTACCGACCGCTTGTCGGCTTCGGCTCTGCCCTACTCCGCACTCGACCTGATCCTGGCTTCACATCCGTATCAGTTGCCGAAAGCCGGTGATACTTATCTTCATCTGGATGCAGCCGTAACCGGCCTGGGTGGCAACAGTTGCGGCCAAGGTGGTCCGCTAGAACAAGACCGTGTCTTCGCCAGCCATCACAACACAGGTTTCATCATCCGCCCTGCGGGTAAAGACCTGACTGCAACAGCCAATGTAGCCCCTGCCGGAGAGGTGCCGTTGTCCATTACCCGCAACCGTGCCGGTGCAGTATCTGTATCATCACAGAAAAAGGATGCGGTTATCCTCTACACAGTAGATAAGAGTAAACCCAAAACTTACACCGAACCGATCGCATTACGCAATGGCGGTACAGTGACTGCCTGGTTCAAAGATGCACCTTTCATCAAAGCAACCATGACATTCGACAAGATCGAAAGCATCCAGACGGAAGTGATCTATGCAAGTAGCGAAGAATCGGATGGAGGCGAAGCCAAGAACCTGACCGACGGTGACCCGAATACCATCTGGCACACCATGTTCTCTGTAACCGTGGCTAAACACCCGCACTGGGTAGACCTGGATGCCGGTGAAGTGAAAACAATTAAAGGTTTCACTTACCTTCCACGTCAGGACAGCAGCAACGGTAATGTGAAAGATTACACCATACACGTAAGCCAGGATGGCAAAGAATGGGGTGAACCAATCCTGAAAGGTACTTTCGCAAGAGACCTGAAAGAGAAGAAAGTAATGTTCGAGAAACCTGTAAAAGCCCGTTACATCCGCTTCACCGCTCTGAGTGAACAACGCGGACAAGACTACGCTTCGGGTGCCGAACTGACGATTCTGGCTGAATAAGAGTACGGCCAAGCATAAAAAAACAGAGCCTTTATCGGGGCGGAACAGACACTCTGTCCACCCTTGATAAAGGCTCTGTTTATATCATATAGAGGCTCTGATAGAAACCGGAAAAGCCTCTTTATCCAACACATGAAATAAACCTTTTACCAGTCCTCCATTACACCTTCCCTCTTAAAGACGATAAGCTGATTCCGGAGAGTACTGATTTCACGTCTCATCAGTTCCATCCTTTCCAGCAAATGATGAATGGCATCGATACCCTCCATATTGATGGACAGGTCGTAATACATACGGCTGTATCGTTCCACATCGGGAAGTTGCGACGCAAGCAGATAGTGCTCGCCGCCCTCGGTGCGTACCTCAATCAAGCCACCCTCTTCTAACAGGTCGATAAATGAAGGCTCAATATGACATTTGTGACAGTATTCACTGACTATTATTAATTCGGTCTGCATAGCGCTCTTTCATTATTAGTTCATACTCTGTTGTAACTCTCTGAACAGTTCTTTCTGCCTATCTGTCAGACTCGTAGGTATCTTGACTGAATAAGTGACAATCAAATCGCCAAACTGTCCTTCTTTCTTATATATGGGGAAACCTTTACCCTTCAGGCGTACTTTCGTACCATTCTGGGTTTCGGGCTTTATCTTCAGTTTCACTTTACCTTCCAGCGTATCAACCACCTTTTCACCACCCAGTACGGCAGTATAGAGATCGACTTCCACATCCACGTACAGATCGTCTCCGAGACGCTTGAATACAGGATCTTCGGCTATCCGGAAAGTAATATACAGATCGCCTGCCGGACCACCGTTAACACCTTCACCACCGTATCCTTTCAGTTTAATCACCTGTCCGTCGGCTACACCGGCCGGTATTGTGATACGAACCTGCTTTCCATTCACATTCAACACCTGCTTATGGGTCTGTGCCGCATCGCGAAGAGACAGGTGTAGTTCCGCATTAAAATCTTGTCCGCGGAAACCTGAGCCGCCTCGTCCGCCTCCGCCCCTATGCCCGAACATAGACTCGAAGAAATCCGAGAATCCTCCGGCATCACCACCCGAGAATCCTTCTCCATCGGACGAGTACCAATAGGAACCACCGTCTCCGCCAAAGCCGGAGAAGCCGCCTCCACCCGCACCGGCATGCTGGCGGGCCTTCTTCTGCGCTTCGAATTCGTCCGCATGTTTCCAATGTTCGCCGTATTCATCGTACTTTTTCCTTTTCTCCGGATCGCTCAATACTTCGTTGGCTTCATTAATCTCCTGAAACTTATCCTTGGCGCTTGGGTCATTCGGATTCAGGTCGGGATGATATTTACGGGCTAATTTGCGGAAAGCCTTCTTGACATCATCCTGAGAAGCATTCTTGTCAACTCCGAGAATCTTGTAATAATCTATATAAGCCATGTTTTTTATATATTTAAACCTCTATATTAAGTGTATACAAACAACACGCCAACCGGAGTTTTAGGTTCAATTTTTAGCACAAATTAATAGGAATATCGAGCGGTATGTCCTCTTGAACAGGAAGACGGAACCAAAAGCAGGCACCCTCTTCTACTGCCGTATCGACCCCGATCGTTCCTCCCAGGCGCTCTATGATCACCCGGCAGATGGCGAGTCCCAGCCCCGTGCCCTTAACGAAGGAGTTCAGTTTGACAAAACGTTCAAAGACTTTTTCAGCTTTATCGGCGGGAATGCCGATGCCTGTATCTTTCACGAAGAAATAAAGTTCATTCTTCTGTCCGTTCAGCCGGTATCCCAACGTAATGGAACCTTCGGCGGTAAACTTCATTGCGTTATTCATCAGATTGATGATGACCTGCGACAAACGCAAACGATCCGTATTGATCACACAGCAGGGTTCCTTTTCAGTAAACAGAATCTGTACCCCTGGGCGTTGGTTCTTCTGCTGCATTTGCAGGCAGATGTCCTCCATCAGTTCGTTGATATCCGTCAGGGCATAGGAAAAATCCATCGTTCCGGCTTCTATCTTCGACAGGTCGAGAATGTCGTCGATAAGCTGCAACAAAAGTTCGTTATTCGAAGTGACAATCCGGATGTACTCCTCTTTCTCTTCGGCATCATCTGTCTGGCAGATCAGGTCGGAGAAACCGATGATGGCATTGAGCGGTGTACGTATTTCATGGCTCATATTGGCAAGGAAGGCCGACTTCAGCCGATTGGACTCCTCTGCTTTCTCCTTGGCCTCTTGAAGCATACGGTCTACTTTCAGTTTCTCGGTGATATCTTCAAAGCGCAGCAATCCACCGATAATTTCACCTCCCGTATCACTATAAACGGGGGTAGCGGTAATTTCAAAGTCTACATGATCCACATGGGTAATATGCCTCACCATTTTGCCGGTACTGATGGCCTCCTGAAAAGCACATCTTTTACACGGTTTGTCTCCTCGCCCCGTTGTCCGGTAGCAAGTAGTGCCGGGAATATAATGACGTCCGACAACCAGATTCTTTATATTACTGGTCTCTTCCCATTGCACCTTATAATTTCGGTCAATATAAATCAGGCCGAAATCAATACTTCTTAAAGCCAGTTTCTGTTTACGAACGGCTCCCTCCAGTTGCTCTTTGGCAGCCAAAAGCTCCCTTTCGTACATCTTAAGCTGAGTGATCTCCCAACGGGCCACCAGTAACCATTTGCCCAGTTTGCCCGAAGATATGATTGATTTCACCACAAGGGTATCATGCACTTTTCCATCGGCAGTCACATACCTCTCTTCCGCTTTATAGGGTTTTCCGGCTTTAACGAGATCTTCATCTATTTTACGGTACTGTTTACCCCGTTCTTCACCAAAAATATCGGCATCTGAAAAGCCGACGGCATCTTTGCGGCTGATGCCCGACTGCAACTCGGCCTCCTTATTCCAGTACGTGTACTTGAATTGTTCCTGAATATCCTTCACCATAATAGGAAACGGAAGATTATCTAATATCTCAAACAGGAAGCGACGATAGTCATCGTCTGCCGAAGCCGATTTACGAAGCCGGAAGTTCTGAAAGAGCAGGAAGCAAACGGTCAGAAACAAAAATACGGATAACACATAAAGCCATAGATTATCGGTTACCCCCATTACCAATAGTAGTTTGGTTGCCATAATTGCATATTGTGATGAATTGACGGTAAATATAGAAATTATTCTCCGACTTTCACCACAATATGAAACAAAAGCACCTGTAGGGAACAAAGTTTCGAGATACTACACTTATATCCCCAAGTCTATAGTTTAAATGCGTTTTCAGCGAATATTCATCTTCCTGAACATCTCAAAGTCCTCCTTACGCAATCCGATATCGTCGTAAGCCCGCGGCTCATTGTGGTCATTCAGGTAAAAGCGGGGGAACTCCGTATAGGACGGGCTTGCCACGGACAGCGAGTCGTTCACATAGGCAGTAGTCACTCCGGCCAGATCGAGTACCGAATGGAACACTACCCGATTCGAAGCGACAGACTTTTGACGGTTTTGCTGTAAAGCAGCGATATGCTCCGGATATTTCTCCCGGTATGTATCCGAAGTCCAGACAATAAACGGCACGTGCAACTGATAATACGAAGGCACAGGCGACGCATGCAGGAAGAGGTGACGGTCGTCGTCAAAAATATCTTCTCCATGGTCCGAAGTATAGAGTATGGCCGAACCGGCATCCTGTTGCTGCAACAAGCCGATCAGCCTTGCCAGGAAATCGTCGGTATAGCGGATGGAGTTGTCATAGGCATTAATCAGATTGTCCCGATACTTAAATTCGGCATCCGCCGGACTGTCGGGCCGGAAAAACGCAGCCCCGGCAGGATAGCGCTCACGGTAGTTAAAGTGCGAACCATAGGTATGCAACACAATGAATTGTTTGCGGTTCCCTTTGGCAAGTTCCTCTTTCACCAATGCCAGCAGGTTGTCATCCGAAAGGTTCTGACCGGCGGTCAGCGAATCTTCTTTGATGAAATCGCAATGATCGGCCTCTTTTCCGAAGAAGTCTATAAAAGAATTATTGTAACGCTGATTGGAGAAAAAAGCCGTTTTGAAACCTGCCTCCCTGAAAGCCGTAATAATACCTTTCTGATGGTAGATAGAGTCGAAATTCTCTGCCGAAACAGCGGACATCAGCATCGGAACGCTCTTATGGGTTGTGTTCGACTGGGTCAGCACATTCGTGAAAGCCGTAAGATTGGGTATTTCCGACAATTTGGGGTTCGTCTCGCGGTCATAGCCATACAACGACCAGTTGAGAGCACGGGATGTCTCCCCCACAACCAGCACGTATATCTCGCGGTCCTCCGCCGGATGGGTAGCAGTAGCATGGAAAGTAAAATCCTTCGAAGTCTCTGCATAGTCGAGGGTCTGCGCGTTGCGCTCTACGGCAAGCACCACGTTGTAGCACACATTGACCGGATATAAATCGGTGGTCATCTCATATTTCTTATCCAGCAAGTAGGCAGCTCCCAACGAAAGAAAGCCAACGGCAAGTACTCCCCACGCACGTTTCCGTTGCCTACGGATAAAGTCGACAGAGAGCCTGCGTTTACGAACTATGGAAATCATACCCAGTATCAGGGCGGGTATATACAGTATCACGATCGTAACGAGGGCCGGCAGCAGATTATCGAGCAACTCCATGGCTTCGGAAGAATTGGTCGTAGCCAGATTGAGGAACATATCCACCGCTATGATGGACTGCCCGAACAGATAGAGCAACACGATCTGAAAGGCCCCGAAGAATACAAAAAGAAACAATATCCAGAGCATCTTTCCGCAATTCCTGGACAGGGTCATAATCAGATAATAACAACCCAAAGGTAACAGAACGTTGGCAACCTTGGCCACAAGCGGTAAAGGTTCCGTGAAACACAGTGCTATGTTGGGCACAATCAGCACAAACAAAAACAGGTAGAACAAGTTCTCCTGATTATCGAACCATTTCTTTATCTTATTAAAAAGCTTCATTGATATTAAATATAAATCCGGTCTGGCCTTTTCCAAACCCTAAATCCAATCGTACATTCACTCTCTTCTTGAACTCCCACCGGTAGCCGAATCCATAATTGGGAAGTATATGTTGCACCTCGAACGAAGAAAAGTCGGGAAAAACATTTCCGGCTCCCACCCAGACAGCTACTCCGTTACGTTTCCATACATGCTGCCGGAGTTCAACCTGCATATCCACCACATTCTTGTCACGGAATCTGCCATCGTAATATCCGCGCATGGAATACGAACTTCCCAATGTTGCCATCAATCCCCAGGGCGGATTGCCGTAAGTCAGCAGCGTATGAAATTGTCCGGCAAGTATTCCACCTTTCCACACCTTACGATAGTAGCTTGTGGTCAGCTCCGTACTGCTGAATGCGTAGTCATTCCCCAGAAACGCAGGACTGAAACGCTGGTCTATGCGCAGATAATACCCCTTATAGGCATTCGTGAGGAAGTCCCGAGAATCATACACAAGGGAAAGCCCTGCACTGACGTTGGTCGTACGGGCGTCCATCCCCTGCCAAAGTTCGGGCTTCTCAAAGTTGCGTCCGTCGATATAATCGAAACTTGCCATAGGTCCCAGATAGAAGTTTTTTGCCAAACGGAACATAAAGTCGACTTTCACCTGTGCCTGGAAGCGCTTGTAACTGCTTTCATTTTCGTCATTCACCGCATTCCGGTATCCTATTCCCCAATACAAACTGGGAAAAGAATAAAAATAAAGGTTATAATTCAGCCTGTATTTATCTTTCGGAAAGATATGATTGCCCCGAACGCCCAGCAGATAGAATCCGACAGTGGACACATCGCCATACAATGATACGGTGGAAAGCGGCAGAAGTGTATCGGCACGGTCGGTACGGTATAATCCGGCAGCCACCAGTCCCAGCCCAAGCTTGGTATCACTGGAATAATGCGGACCGCCAATTACACTGAAATCAAACTTCTTGTTCTTCTTCTCCTTATTGGCATCATTGAAGTAATCAAGGAATTTCTTTAAAAAACTACGCTTCACCGCAGTAGAGTCGGCAACGACAACAGTAGAGGCGGAATCCTCCGCAACAGGAATATACGTAATCGGTGAGAGACTATCGTTGCAGTTCTCCCCCTGTGCCAAAGATACAGTCCACAGTGCGGAAAAGCATCCAAGTAATAGCCAGTTTTTGTGTTTAGGTTTCATATATTGTTCCCTCTTAAGAAAACTCAATCTACAAAAGTAGTTTTATCATTCCTTGTTACAATCATATTACATTCTCTTTTATCATTTATTGCCTCCATTTAACACTTAATAAACGAAAAAAGTTCAGAATATACCATATAAAGCAATATCAAATTCTAAAAACTTGTAAACGACACATAATATCAGCTAATAAAACTACCCTATTATTCTTTAAGTAAATTAAATCCGCTTTATTTGCATTGTACAACTTAACACATTCCCCAACCTTAAACAATGCTTCCATTATGAAACGGAATTACTGGCTTTTGGCCATTGTTTTCTTGCTTTCCACCCTGCACGCTCAGGCAGGTGAATGGATACGGATCAACCAACTGGGCTACCTCCCCCAATCTAAAAAGGTAGCCGTATTTATGAGTGAAGTACCGGTTGAAGTGAACAACTATTCACTGGTCGATGTATTCACCGGAAAAACGGTACGTACTTTCACATCTCCCCGGAAGACAGGCCCGATCGGACAAATGAAATCAACCTACCGGCTGGACTTCAGTACCTTTGATACACCCGGAACCTACTATCTAAAAGCCGGAAAAGCAGTATCGCCCCACTTCCCCATCAACCACCGCGTATACAACGGAACGGCCGACTTCCTGCTGAATTACATGCGCCAGCAGCGATGCGGTTACAACCCCTTCCTGAAAGACAGTTGCCATGTACATGACGGCTTTATCGTGTATCATCCCACAAAGACCGGACAGCACACCGATGTCCGGGGAGGATGGCATGACGCGACCGACTATCTGCAATATACCACAACCTCGGCCAATGCCATTTACCAGATGATGTTTGCCTATCTGCAAAACCCGGAAGCTTTCGGCGATGCTTACGATGCTGCCGGACACCCTGGAGCTAACGGCATCCCGGACATTGTGGACGAAATAAAATGGGGGCTCGACTGGTTGAACCGGATGAACCCTGCCCAAGGAGAACTTTACAACCAGATTGCCGATGACCGGGACCATGCAGGGATGCGCCTGCCCGGCAAAGATTCGGTGGACTACGGCTACGGACGAGGACAAGGGCGCCCGGTTTACTTTTGCAGTGGTGAGCCTCAGGTTCGCGGCAAATTCAGGAATGCAACCACCGGAGTGGCCAGTACCGCAGGCAAATTCGCCTCTTGCTTTGCACTGGGGGCAAAGGTACTGAAAGATTTCTATCCGGACTTCGCCCAAGAAATAGCCTCTAAAGCAGATAACGCCTATCAGGAGGGTATAAAGAAACCCGGGCCCTGCCAAACGGCCTCGGTAAAGTCACCCTATATTTATGAAGAAGACAATTGGGTGGACGATATGGAACTCGGAGCCATGGAACTGTTCAAAGCTACCGGCGACCCCAAATATCTGGAGCAGGCAGTAGAATACGGAAGGCGTGAACCGGTGACACCGTGGATGGGTGCCGACAGTGCCCGCCACTACCAATGGTATCCGTTTATGAACATGGGACACTACTGGGTAGCCAAAGCTTCGGGCAACGAGCGCCTGCGCGACGAATTTATCCGGAACCTGCGAACCGGAATACAGCGAACGTATGAAAAAGCCGTCGGTAGTCCTTTCCTGCACGGCATACCTTATATTTGGTGTTCGAATAACCTGACCACCGCCATGCTTACGCAATGCCGGCTTTACCGTGAGCTGACAGGCGACACGACTTATGAAGAGATGGAAGCCTCTCTGCGCGACTGGCTCCTGGGGTGCAACCCGTGGGGAACCAGCATGATTGTAGAGCTACCTTTATCCGGAGATTATCCGATACAGCCTCACTCTTCATTGCTGAACGCAGGAATAGGCAACACTACCGGCGGACTGGTGGACGGCCCGGTATACCGTACCATCTTCGAAAGTCTCCGGGGAGTAAATATGGAGGGCATTCCGGGAATGCCCGGACAGGATTACGAACGTTTCCAACCGGACTTAATGGTCTATCACGACGCCCTTCACGATTATTCGACCAACGAACCGACCATGGACGGAACCGCTTGCCTGACCTACTACTTATCTTCTTTGCAGAAAGACGGAATGAAGCAGGCAAACGCAGCAGCAGATAAGAACATCTACAGCAATGGCGGCATTGTACGTACCGACCCCTCCAAAAAACAAATCACGCTCGTATTCACCGCCGCCGATAGAGCGGACGGAGCGGACACCATCATCAGTACCCTGAAAAAGCAAGGTATCAAAGGGGCATTCTTCTTTACCGGAGAATTTTACGAACTCTATCCGGACGTAGTGCAACGCCTGCTGAAAGAGGGACACTACGTCGGCAGTCACAGTTACGGACATTTGCTGTACAGCCCGTGGGAAAACCGCGATTCGCTGCTGGTGACGCGCGAAGAGTTTGAAAAAGATCTGTTGAAAAGCTACGAAGTGATGCGAAAGGCCGGTATTGAATTTAAAGACGCACCGCTCTACATCCCACCTTACGAATATTACAACCGGCAGATTGCAGCGTGGGCGAAGAGTATGGGTATTCAAGTGGTTAACTTCACACCTGGGACAGGCAGCAATGCCGACTATACCACACCGGACATGAAAAACTACCGAAGCAGCCGGAACATTTATGATAGAATCCTCTCGGTAGAAGCCAGCGAAGGACTGAACGGACACTTGATGCTGATCCATTTCGGAACAGACGATCGCCGGATTGATAAGTTCTACCACGGCTACCTTGAACGGTTGATTAAAGTCCTGAAGAAAAAAGGATATAAATTTGTCCCGTTGCGGGAGGCTGTCGGGATATAGAGACAGCTTTTACTTAATGTAGAATAAGATAAAGGTTAGTTAAGAAGGTTATCATAATAGGTATTTAAGGTAGACAATCGACCGGATTGTTTTCAGTAAACAAACCCCTCCACCCCCAAGGAGCGTGGTTTGAATAAGCGAAGGTCCGCGCCTGCGAAGGTCCGGACCTTTATTATGCCCTCACGGCTCTTTCATACTCAGCCTTCTTCTCATACAAAAAACACGTTTCGATCTTCCATCTTCCACCTTTTAGAGTGCATGCCGTTGATTGTGAGATGTATAGATTGGTGGAAGATGCGGTTTTTATGCCATTTATCTTCCACCCCCATCTTCCATCTTCCACCTGCTGTTTTAGGGGATATTTCAGTAGTAACGGCTTGGAAAACAAATGGATATGTCCAATTTCTTATCCGTTTATCTCTCTAAAAGCATTTCATTTCCCTTACTCTCTTTAGTGCAAATGGTCGGATCCTTATCTCGGCCCGGGCATGCGGGCTCATCGGCCCGGGTATACGGGCTCATCAGCCCGGGCATGTGGGCTCATCAGCCCGGGTATGCGGGCTGGGATAAAGAGTTATATGATAATGGTTAATCTGCTGGATTTCTTCGGTAATAGTCGGCCGGATTCTTTCTTAAAAAAGAAACAACGAAGCGCTGCTTCCGCATGGCTGTGTGCGAATGGAAGGTTTTGTGGGGGGCAAGGGAGGAAGACGGTTGTTAAATGAAAGAGCCGTGATTATGCCTTCCCTCCAAGACCGGCTCCGTTTCTCCGAGACATCTGTTTGCCAAGTTGCACAACTGGTATGCCATATCTCCTAAAAGAGAAGGAATTTGCCTCCCGGACAAAAATAAAACGCTATACAGTAAGGTTTCTCCCATGAAATATTTATCTTTACCGTCACAACTTTAATCATACGGATATGAAAAACAAGATACTCCCGCTACTGCTACTTCTGGGAAGTACGTATGCCGCAGCACAAACCGTAATTGAAAACCCTTCTTTCGAAACACGCCAGGGAAGTGCACACACCATCTCGAAGATAGAACTATCTCCGACAGAAACCCGGCTCACGATACGGACGGTATTCCGCCCCCAATGGTGGACCAGCATCGACAGCCTGACTTATATTTATGCCCCCGAAAGCAGAAAGCAATTTTATCCTCTCCGCATAGAAGGGCGCAAATTTGGCGAACGCGTAACGACTCCCGCCTCAGGAATAATAGAAAACGACTGTGTCATCACCTATCCTCCCCTGCCCGAAGGCACAACCCGGATAGATTGGATGGAGGACGATCTTAAATCGGAAACCAACACCTATGGCATTCTGCTGGTGAAACCGCAGGAGACCAAAGAGCAGGCCTTCCTTCGCGAAATCCGTGGAAACTGGCAGCAGACAGATGCAGGAAACGGATGGGACATCGGAATTTACGATTCACTTGCCATCATGGATAACCGGTTCTGGAAATATGAACTTTGCCGGAAACAGGGGAAAAAGCTCAAACTGAATTTAAGGAATGAAACTGACGGACAGTGCCAACTTGAAATAACACAAGAAAAAGACGGCAACATACGCATCGGCAAAAACGGTGAAAAAGAGAAAAAGTATATCCGCGCCGGACTGCCCCATCGAAATTACGCATCGGTAACAACTGCTTCCACTACTCCCCGGACTGATTTTTTCCGGAAAGATACGGCTCACATACGTGGTTTTCTGGATGGATACAACCCGCAGTTAGGATTTACCACCGCCCTGATCTATACAGACAATCATATCACCCGCGAGAGTAGTCCCGCCCTGGTGACCATCCATCCGGACGGACGTTTCGAGTCGGACTTCATTGTCAATTATCCTGGGGTACATCACCTTAGTCTGGGCAGCTGTTGGATAGGGTTTTATGTCAAACCGGGCGAAACACTGATCCTTTACCTCAGTTGGGAAGACCTGCTGGACTACAACCGGCAAAGAAGGTTGAAACCCATGCTGACAGAAACTCAATATATGGGGGCTTCAAGCACTTTCAACCAAGAATTGATGCCTTGTGAACCGCTCTTCTCAAGAGACTTCAACATCCTGTTGAAAGCATGCGGCACGCTGACTCCCGATGAATTTAAAGCACAGCAAAAGCCGATGTACGACCTGTGGATGCATCGGCTCGACTCGTTGGAACAATCAAAAACGCTGCAACCCGAAGGAATGCAAATGCTGAAGAATAATGTGAAAATGATGTACGGCAGCTGGCTTCTCGATTTTATCCTGCAAAGAGACATGAATGCCCACAAAGATACCACCAACGCGATATTAAAAATAAAAGAGGCTCCGGACTATTATGATTTCCTGAAAGAAATGCCGCTCGATGACGTCCGTGCCATCGGTTGCAGTTCTTTTTCAACCTTCATCAACCGACTTGAGTATATGAACCCTTTAAACCGGGCAAGTTGGCAAATCAAGATCGGCACAGACGACCATGTGAAAAAATATGCGGAAAGCTGGCAAAAGAAAAAGGAGATATTGGAGGACACGACAGGAATCCCATTCCCAATGGCCGGAGAACTCATTCTCACCCGTTCTTACCCCTTCCTGGCCGGAACTCTCAAGGATGGGAAAAAAGCTTTCACACTACTCAATATCCTGAAAAGCTATTTACACGAGCCATTCCTTATGGCAGAGTCCGAACGTATGTACCGTCAGATTTATCCGCCACAAGGGAACCAGCCACAAGAACTTCCGGCAGGGAAAGGAACGGATATCATCCGCAAAATCGTAGCACCTTATCATGGAAAATTGGTGGTCATTGACTTTTGGGCAACTACTTGCGGGCCTTGCCGTGCCAGCATCGAGCATCATGCAGATTTGCGAAAAGAGTACCGGAACAGTCCGGATATCAAGTTCATCTTCATCACCAGTGACAGTGAATCACCTGAAAAAGCTTACAACGATTATGTAGAGAAGAATCTGAAAGAAGAAGTCATATTCCGCCTTCCGCAAAGCGACTATAACTATTTGAGGGAGCTATTCCACTTTAACGGTATCCCCCGTTACGTATTACTGGACCGGGACGGAAAACTGCTGAACGGGGATTTTCCGATGTACAACATCGAACAATTCCTGAAAGAATCTAAAATAAGAAAAGAATAAGAAGACTTCACCACGGAGTAACACAGAATCCCAAAGAATTTAATTTCTATCATTCTCCCTCTGTGAGACTCTGTGCTACTCCGTGGTGAGCATCTGGCGCTATTGGATGCAATCCTATTTTTTCAATATCCGGATAAACGTATCGATGTCCTCCTCCGTTGTGTCAAACGAAGTAACCAAACGAATTTCATCCGCCTCTTCATTCCAAAAATAAAAAAAGTAAGATTGCAGCATACGATCTATTTCGGCGCGAGGCATGGTCAGGAATAATTGGTTACTTTCCACCTTTTGGGTGAAACGCACACCGGGAATCTGCTTCAAAGCTTCATAGAGACGTTTGGCCATCGCATTGGCATGCATTGCGTTCTTCAACCACAGTTCCTCTGTCAGATAAGCCGTGAACTGGCAGGAAAGATAACGCATCTTCGATGCCAGTTGAGCCGATTGCTTGCGTACGAATCGAGCTTCCGCTTTCAACGAATCATCAAATACGATCACACACTCTCCCATCATCAATCCGTTTTTGGTTCCGCCAAAACTGAGCACATCGATACCGCAATCTACGGTCAATGCTTTCAGTGAAAGGCCGAGGGCAGCACAGGCATTGGCTATACGTGCACCATCCATATGTACCCGCATCCCGTGTTGGTGGGCCAGTAAGGTAATTGCTCTCAACTCTTCCGGCGTATAAATAGTACCCAACTCCGTACACTCCGAAAGATAAACAGCGCCCGGCTGCGAATGGTGCTGGTCACCAAAGCCATGCAGATAGGGAGCGATCAGTTCAGGTGTCAATTTTCCGTCGGGAGTGGCTACGGGACGGATCTGGCAACCGGTCATCTTCACCGGAGAACCACATTCGTCTACATAAATATGTGCAGTTTCGGCACAAATAATAGAATTATAAGGACGAGTCAACAGTTGCAAAGCAATGACATTACTGCCTGTTCCATTGAAAACAAACAACGGCTCACAGTCGGCAACAAATATTTCTTTAATTTTCCGGACAGCTTCTTTTGTCCACGAATCGTCACCATAGCCCAGCGCATGATCTTGATTAGCCCGTGTCAGAGCTTCCATGATGGCAGGGTGTACACCCGAATTATTATCAGAGGCAAAACTTCTCATAGTCTATAAAGATAAATTTTTCTGCAAAGGAAGAAAATTATTCGCAGAAAAAGAAAAGATTTCCCCACAGACTACACGGAGGGCACAGAGGTTTTCTGATATTATATCCTCAGCTGATGAATGGACAATCCAAAATAGGAATGAATCGGTTCCACCACAGATTACACGAATTTTCACCGAATCTTTAGTCCTAAATATCAACGAATAATTTTAAATATCAACGGAATAAATTATTAATCTGTGGAAATCTGTGTAATCTGTAGTGAAATCAAACTCACTCAGGAATGAAACTTCTTCTTACGCAGCCAATAATCCAATCCGAGCAGGAGCAGAACCAAAGTTGCAATATAGCTATAGAAAACCATCATCGGAGAAGCGGTATCGGACCAATCGACTCCGGACAAACACTCCTTTAAGTTGAATTCTAATTTGAAAACGAGTGTATAGACCGCCATCCCTATCAATAGCAATATACCCAGAATCATGCCGCAAAGCATAGTCCGTTCTTTCCGTTTCCGCTGTTTTTCGGCCTCCAGTCGAACCAGTTCCATCATCCGGTAATTAAAATTGGACGGCAGATTACCAGGTTGCCTTTTCCGAAGGGCCTGCTTCAATGCATTTTCCGTACATTTCTTATTTGCTTCCATAATTACTCATCTCCGTTCATTAATAAATAAATCTTTTTGCGGGTACGGTGCAACTTCACCTTGACATTTCCCGATGAAAGTTTCAGCACCTCTCCTATCTCCTCTATCGACTTCTCTTCAAAATAGAAAAGTGTAATCAAGGCTTTTTCCTCAACATTCAGCAAGTCGATGGCTTGAATCAGTTTCGCAGTCCGTTCTTCGTCATCGGTAGGACAAAGTATTTCGTCGGCCTTTTCATCGGGTACATTATTTATGGTACCTTCCTCAATATAAAGAAATTCCTGTTTCTTTTTGCGGGTAGCGGATACAGCCGCATTATAAGCAATCCGATAAAGCCAGGTAGAGAAGCGGCACTCTCCCTTATAACTGTCAAGACAGCGGAAGGCTTTCAGAAAAACATCCTGTACCAACTCTTCCGCATCTTCGGGACAACCGACAATCTGCACAATCAGCACATAAAGCGGACGGCTGTAACGGTCGAGAAATACAGAAAAAGCTTCTGTGTCCCCGTTCAGTATCCGTGCTATGTATTGTGTTTCTTCGTTCTGTACCATGATATTCGGTTAGACGCAAGCGAATCAGAAAGGTTACAGGCAAAAAAATATTTTTTTCTTTGTAACCTTTCCGTAGTCTATTGCGTCAAACAGTGCAAAGAACGGAATTATTCACTTAAAAACATACGATCATGATGGATTTCATTACAATCCCCTTAGTTGTGGGAATCATTACCTTAGGTATTTACAAATTGTTTGAACTTTTTGCGTGCAGACGCGAACGCATCACTCTTATTGAAAAGTTAGGAGAGAAAATGTCAGAAGGCAATCTCGAACTGAATGGGAAGATTTGTTTGCCTGACTATAACCGTTCTCAATTGTCATTCGGAACCTTGAAAGGTGGCTGCCTGCTGTTGGGAGTAGGACTGGGACTATTAACCGGTTTCATTATCAGTTACGTAAGCTTCTCTCCGTATGACTTTGATAGGTTCGACAGGGGATATACCCGCGAAATGGTAGGAGTTATCTACGGATCATGCACACTTCTCTTCGGAGGAGCTGGATTAGTGACTTCTTTTTTGATAGAACGGAATTCCTGCAATAAAAAGAAAGAGGAATAAAAAATAATCCCCGGAATACAATACCAATGGACTGTTCCGGGGATTTTTTTCATAATAAGCAGCATCATCTACCCAATATAAACATTTACACAGAGGTAAACATAAAGTTCCTCCTCTTCTTGTTCAAACTCAATCTTATCTTCTCTGGCTAACCAGCCCAGAGCTGCCCCCAATTCCTTATCCTTCAACCCGGATTTCCTTTTCAGGTTACCATAACTCCATTTGTCATTGTTGCTCAACAATTGCCAAACTTTTCCAGCATTCAAGCCGATTTCATTCTTATCCATTTGATACAAAAGTTTAAAGGTTAAAACACATAAAGTTACTATTTACGCGGTGTAAGTTAACAAAATTATGTAAGCATTGTTACTACAAAAACACTAAAAACATACTACATACGATATTTTTAACATAAAATCTATCTTATATACCAATATACCAAGGTTATTAGCATACGTTAAATATACAACTTTTTGATATAATCACCTGTTATTGCATCATTGAATAACCTAAACTGAATGATAGATATGGGAAAGAAGGTAGCAGAACAGCTTGTCGACACTCTGATTGAGGCAGGCGTCAGAAGAATTTATGCAGTAACAGGCGACAGCCTGAACGAAGTGAATGAAGCCGTCAGGCAAAACGAAGCAATGAAGTGGATACATGTACGTCATGAAGAGACCGGTGCGTATGCCGCAGGTGCGGAAGCACAACTGACCGGACTGCCGGGATGTTGTGCAGGAAGCAGCGGACCGGGACATGTCCATTTAATCAATGGGCTTTACGATGCTCACCGTTCGGGAGCTCCTGTGATAGCCATTGCCTCAACTATTCCAACCGGAGAATTCGGAACTGAATATTTTCAGGAAACCAATACGATCAAGCTATTCAATGCCTGTAGTTTCTATAACGAAGTAGCTACTACTCCCCAACAGTTTCCCCGCATGCTGCAATCGGCCTTGCAAACAGCCACTACCCGAAAAGGAGTAGCCGTAATCGGGCTTCCTGGTGACTTGGCAAAGAAACCGGCAGCCCAAGTAGAGTCCTCTGAACAGATTTATCCGTTAGCTTCGTCCGTATGTCCGGCCGAAGAAGACCTGATCCGGATGGCCGGCATGCTGAATCACTACGGACGCATCACCTTGTTTTGTGGTATAGGCTGTAAAGGAGCACATGAGGAAATCATCCGGATGTCCGAGATTCTAAATGCTCCTGTCGCGTATACTTTTAAAGGAAAAATGGAAGTACAATATGACAATCCCTATGAAGTAGGTATGACCGGACTGCTGGGTATGCCTTCCGGCTATTACAGCATGCACGAAGCAGAAGTGCTTGTCATGCTCGGAACCGATTTCCCCTATTCCGCCTTTTTACCCGATGATATAAAAATCGTCCAGGTGGATATTAAACCCGAAAGACTGGGACGACGTGCCAAAGTGGATCTGGGGCTTTGTGGAGATATACGCTCTACTCTCCGTGCCTTATTGCCCATGCTACAACAGAAAAAGGATGACTCTTTTTTACGCAAACAGCTGAAACGCTACGAAGGAGTAAAGAAAGATCTGGCTGCCTATACGGAAGATAAAGGCAAAATGGATCAGATTCATCCGGAATATGTGATGTCCGAAATCAATAAGATTTCATCCGATGACGCCATCTATACGGTAGATACAGGTATGACGTGTGTATGGGGAGCCCGCTATCTGCAAGCGACCGGAAAGCGGCACATGCTGGGCTCTTTCAATCATGGTTCGATGGCAAATGCCCTGCCCCAAGCTATAGGAGCAGCGTTGGCTTGCCCGGACAGACAGGTAATCGCCCTTTGTGGTGACGGAGGATTATCCATGACATTGGGAGATCTGGAGACTGTGGTACAATATAAACTCCCTATAAAAGTGATTGTGTTCAACAACCGGTCCTTGGGAATGGTAAAACTGGAAATGGAAGTAGACGGACTGCCGGATTGGCAGACGAATATGCTGAATCCTAACTTTGCACAAGTAGCCGAAGCAATGGGTATGACAGGCTTCAATGTTTCCGATCCGGAAGAGGTATTAAATACATTATGTAATGCATTCGAACTGGAAGGTCCCGTATTGGTAAATATCATGACCGACCCGAATGCTTTGGCCATGCCTCCGAAAATAGAATTAGGCCAAATGGTAGGCTTCGCCCAATCCATGTATAAACTACTGATCAACGGACGCTCACAGGAAGTTATCGATACGATCAATTCGAACTTTAAACATATCAGAGAGGTATTTTAATGATGAACAGGGTTGGGTGAATGATGAATGGTAAACGATGAACGGTAAATAATGGATAATTATGATCCACACCTTGCGTTCATCGTACACCATTCAGCATTCATCATTTATCATGTACAGCCTTTAGCAACCACGCCAATTGTACTCCCAGGTCTTTCATATTTCTCAACCCTTCTGCATCATCATAAACTTCTCCCGGCATTTCACCAATACCGAAGTTCCAGTAAGTAGATCCGGGAACAATCATTCCGCTTCCGAGCATAAAACGGTTAAGTTCATCATAAACCGTTACGGCACCACCTCTGCGGACACTAATCACGGCAGCTCCAACTTTACGTGTCAGTGTACGCCCTTGTCCGATAGTGGTCAACCCCAATCGGTCCATAAAAGCTTTCATCTCCGCGCTCACACTACCATAGTAAGTAGGTGAT
The DNA here is from genome assembly GCF_018860125.1 of Bacteroides sp. HF-4919. Classification (NCBI taxonomy): domain Bacteria; kingdom Pseudomonadati; phylum Bacteroidota; class Bacteroidia; order Bacteroidales; family Bacteroidaceae; genus Bacteroides; species Bacteroides sp. HF-4919. Next base: position 5,147 of record NZ_JAHKNF010000005.1, on the reverse strand, counting down.
GCCAGAATTATTCCGTCTGCCTCCTGGGCTTTTCGGATAAACTCATTCATTGGGTCGGTCTTGATGACACATTGTCCGTCCTTTGTCTTGAAACAAGTATAACATGAAGCACAGCCACGCAGCAACTTCCCACCCAACTGTACCAATTCGGTTTCTATACCGGCTTCCTGTATAGGTTTAAACACTTCATTAATTAGCATCTCTGTATTGCCACCTTTACGGGGACTTCCGTTAAACGCCACAATTTTCATTTTGTCTGTTCTTTTATAGGTTTAAAATGCAAATATAAATTAGTAAAATATGTTAGAGTAAAAGTGCCCTTGGTTCCGGCCCTCCTATTTTGTTTTATTATTGATACACAAGCACAATTTAACACAATTTACCGCAGTTAACGTACGATGACTCCTTAGGGATTAATCTGACTTACATCAACAGCAATCACGCCTCTAAGAGGGGTTACATATATCCCTTGACGGTTACATCCACCCACTATGTAAAGCGTATTTTTCCAGTAGAAAAGCCCTGCATTTTCCACGTCCAAAGCAGCCAGTTCGTAAATACGCACTGTATCTGTTTCAATATTGTAAACCTGTAAGTTGCGATTCTCAAAAATATAAATATAGCTGCCATCAGAAGCCAGTCCGGGATAGGAAACTCCATCTTTCAGGTCACACAATCGTTGCCATTTCCCCGTCCGCAAATCGTAACTCGCAGCTGTCCACATAGGTGCTGTATGGTAACCACCCCAAAAATAAACCTTATCTCTCACCAGAATGCCATTCATTCTGCCACACCGCCCGGCAGGAATGGTATCTTCCAGTTCATACCAGACACCTCGTTTCAAATCGAGCGTGTGTATTTTATTAGAAAAAACTTTCTCTTTTATAGCCCCTCCCATCGCATACAAACAGTCACCGTAAATGAAAGAAGTGAAATCAACTGCCTGATGGGGATTGACGGGATCGACATACAACGTATCCTTATCCAAATCATAAATTTCCATTGTAGCATCTGTATACTCCAACTGCCGGTTAGTGGAAAATCTTTTCCCTCCTAAAACAAAAACTTTGCTATTATAGAAATGGGCAACATGGCCGGCACGCGGTATAAAGCCTTTAGCACATTTCTTCCACATATCGATTGCAATATCATACACATACATATTGGAAGAACGATACTCCCAGGCTTCAGTACCTTGCCTGTATTTATTGGATGCCATTCGGACCAGTGTTTCATCACCGCCAACCACATAAATCTTCCCTGCATGCAGAAATCCGCCGTAAGAGTATAAAGGCTTGGGTAAAGGAGCTAGTGACGTCCACTCCAGGAAGAATGGCGGACGCTCTCCGCTAACCACTACCTCATGCAGCAATTGGGGATGCTCATATAGAGTCACTTTATATTCAAGACGCTGTAATTGGGGTAATGTACACTTCAACGGCAAATAGCCGACATGCGAAAAGACGATGGTATCACTTTTCGTCATCATATCACAGCTAAAGAAAAATTCTCCTTTTCGGTCTGTCGATCCGATTCCAACGGAATCTTTCTGCAAGTAAATATTCACACCGGACAAAAGCCGTCCCTTTACACCATCCACAACAACTCCTTTAGTTTGAGCATCAACAACTGGTCCCCCCAAAAAAAGAGCACATAGAAATAAAGCCGCACGCGAATACTTTGTCAACATATTGATCCCCCAAAATATGAGCTACAACTCCATCACCATCAATATCGGATTATCATCCTCCCTTATCTTTACTCCCGGTATTTCACCCATAGCTTCATCCGCCGGAATAAAAAAAGCAAGTTTATTTCCACTTATATAAGCAGGTAATAATTTGATGATTGTACCCGAAGGTAAACGAAATTGGATTCCACGGAACACTGTAAACTGATTGGGACGGGTCAAGATACTTCTCGACACGATTTGATTCGTTTTCCGGCTCCATATTTCGCCCAGAACTTGCTCTTTGTATGCATACTGCAAATAATAATATCCCGGGAAAGTACTAATAGATAATCCTTTAATAAATGGATCATATTGATTCCACTTCATGAATTGCTTTACATCTTCCGAAGACGGCGCATATTTGCCTTTACGAAGGATAAAGTCAAGTTTCAATCCGTCCGGAGTCAAAAGAAAAACACTATCGCTATTAATGTGATTAAACAAACAAAGATCAGGACTGCACGCTTTTATACTGCTATTCAACATAGTAGCTCCCCGTGTAATATAATCGGCCGTCGAATCAAAAGGTAAAATGGAAGACTTCACCCGCAATGCCGTATCCGTCACAATAACTTCTGATTTACCTTTACTGAAACTACCACGAAAAAAATAAGAATCGCCCTGCATGTGCAATAAATAATTAAATTCGGAATCGGCCAAATTAATCTCCCGGAAGAACTTCCCCTGCTTATTATAGATGATATGTTTATAACTGCCATTATCAAAAACACGAATAGTGGAATCTTTTAGATGGTATACGACTGAAGATAAATAAACATATTCTCCGGGCCCATTGCCTACATGCCTGAAGCTATTTAAGAAATTACCTTTATAATCGACACAATTTATCCATTGACTTTTCCCTTCCGAAATAATGCACATATCATCATCGAGATACTCTATTACAGGATGACCGTCCATCAGATGAGAAGAGGACAATGGTATATAAGTAATCTTTTTGGCCACACTATTCCACATAAACGTATCAGGAACTTGTTTATGGATTGCCGAAGCAAAATCTAATACAGGTATAGTATCTCCTTTTATTTTGTGGCCACCGGTATTAATCCCCGGCTGAGAAGTACAAGCTATCACCCCCAAAGCAACGAACCATAGAAATATAAGATGTGCCTTCATATATAAGTTTGTTTTGGTTTGAATATACGAATGTACACAAATATATAATCTCGGCAAAGCGTTCCACGCAATATCCGCAAAGGTCAACAAAAAAAGCTGCTTCCGTTTCCGAAAGCAGCTTTCTTTTTTCAATCCTGGGAATAAATTACATCATTCCACCCATTCCTCCCATTCCGGGAGCGCCCATCGGCATTTCGGGTTTATCTTCTTTCTTTTCTACAATCACACATTCGGTAGTCAGGAACATACCTGCGATAGAAGCGGCATTCTCCAAAGCAACACGTGTTACTTTAGCAGGATCTACCACACCGGCTGCATGAAGGTTTTCGTAAACATCCAAACGGGCATTATAGCCATAGTCACCTTTACCTTCACGAACTTTCTGAACTACTACAGCACCTTCTTTACCGGCATTGGCTACAATCTGACGCAACGGTTCTTCGATAGCACGTTTAATGATTTCGATACCGGTTGTTTCGTCGGCATTGTCGCCTTTCATACCTTCCAAAGCATCGATTGCACGGATGTAAGTTACGCCACCACCCGGTACGATACCTTCTTCAATAGCAGCACGAGTAGCGCGAAGTGCATCATCCACACGATCCTTCTTTTCTTTCATTTCTACCTCAGAAGCAGCACCTACGTAAAGAACAGCTACACCACCTGACAGCTTAGCCAAACGTTCCTGCAATTTCTCACGGTCATAATCTGATTTAGTAGCAGCAATCTGAGCCTTGATCTGGTCGCAACGTTCTTTGATGTTTTCTTTAGCACCGGCACCGTTTACAATTGTAGTGTTGTCTTTAGAAACAGTCACTTTGTCAGCAGTACCTAACATTTCGATAGTAGCCTGCTCCAGTTTCAGACCCTTTTCTTCGCTGATCACCACACCACCGGTCAATACGGCAATGTCTTCCAGCATTTCTTTTCTGCGGTCACCGAAGCCCGGAGCTTTTACTGCACAAATCTTCAACTGAGAACGCAGACGGTTCACTACCAATGTAGTCAATGCCTCACTATCTACATCTTCCGCGATAACCAACAAAGGACGGCCTGACTGTACAGCCGGTTCGAGGATAGGCAAGAAATCTTTCAGGTTAGAAATCTTCTTGTCGTAAATCAGGATGTAAGGTTTCTCCATCTCACATTCCATCTTCTCCGTATTAGTCACGAAGTAAGCCGACAGATAACCGCGGTCGAACTGCATACCTTCTACCACACCGATAGTAGTATCAGTACCTTTAGCCTCTTCAATAGTAATTACGCCATCTTTAGAAACTTTACGCATGGCATCAGCAATCAGTTTACCGATAACCGGATCATTATTAGCGGAAACAGTAGCAACCTGCTCGATCTTGTCATAGTTATCACCAACTTTCTCTGCCTGATTTTTAATAGAATCAACCACTTTGACAACAGCCTTGTCAATACCACGTTTGATATCCATAGGGCTTGCACCGGCAGTTACATTCTTCAAACCTTCTGCTACGATAGCCTGAGCCAAAACAGTTGCAGTAGTTGTACCGTCACCGGCATCGTCACCTGTTTTAGAAGCAACTTCCTTTACCAACTGTGCACCGGTATTCTGGTAAGCATCTGTCAGTTCAATTTCTTTTGCCACTGTCACACCATCTTTAGTGATGTGAGGAGCACCGAATTTTTTCTCAATAATTACATTACGTCCTTTCGGGCCCAGTGTTACTTTTACCGCATTTGCCAAAGCATCAACACCTTTTTTCAATTGATCGCGAGCTTCGATATTGAATAATATTTCTTTTGCCATAATGATTTTACTATTTAATTAATTGATTAAACACTACGTTTATTAACCCAAAACAGCGAGAACATCGCTCTGACGCATGATAAGGTATTTTGTACCTTCTACTTCAAGTTCTGTTCCGGCATACTTTCCATAAAGAACCGTATCGCCTGTTTTTAATACCATTTCTTCGTCTTTCGTACCGTGACCAACTGCCACAACTTCACCCTTCAAAGGTTTCTCTTTTGCTGTATCAGGAATAATGATACCACCAATTGTTTTTTCTTCTGCAGGTGCAGGGAGTATCAGCACTCTGTCTGCTAATGGTTTAATGTTCATAGTTACTTTTTATTTTTTATATGTTATACTTATTATAGTAATATTTTGTCCTTTTAGCAGGACGAATAACCTATTGCGAAAAGTGTGCCAAAAGGGAAGAATGATTGTTTGTCAGAGAAGGACTGCCAAAATGACTGATGACATTGGAAAAACAGGCGCTTACTTAATAGGTAAGAGAAT